>JABHXF010000013.1 GCA_018657385.1 Candidatus Woesearchaeota archaeon
TAATAATTTTTGGAATTCGTCAAATTCAACTCTTGCTCTAGTTCCATCTTCATACATTCCATAAGGAGCAGGATAAACATTTAATCCTTCATGCCAAATATCATCTCTTTTGGTTTTATAGAATCTATATGCTTCTCCTCTTACAGGGTCAATTTCATAAGAACTCTCAAGATTAATCATTTTTGCAATTTCATCAGAATATAATCCAGCTGAATTAATAACAACATCTGTATCCCATGATGTAACATCTCCTCTTGCATTTATTGTTGCTGTTACTTCAAACTTTGAACCTTTTGGTTTAATTTCAAGTACTTCATAACCACCACTTGTGTTTAACATGTCTCCATAAACATTATCAGATCCTTTTAATAGATAAAATAACTTTTCCATAAATGCTGGTGTATAAACAATTCCAGAAGTTGGTGCTAATAATGCTGCAGAAACATTTACATTTGGTTCGTATCTTCTTGCTTCTTCTGCTGTTAGTCTTTGGATAGGTGCTCCATTTTCTCTTGCAATTCTTTCAACATCATCTAAATATTGTTCTTCTTGTTGGTTTGTTGCTACAATTAGTTTTCCTGTTTTTTTATGAGGAATACCATGTTTTGCACAAAACGCATAAAGCATTTGATTGCCTCTTACGCATAATTCTGCTTTTAATGGCATTTGATGTTTAGAATAATAAATACCTGCATGAATAACTCCTGAATTATGAGAAGATTGGTTTTTTGCTCTTGTAATTGGTTGTTTATCAACTAAAGCAACTTCATGATTTGTTTTTCTTGCTATTTCATATGCTATAGCACAACCTATAACACCCCCACCAATTATTGTTATAAGTTTACTTTCTGCCATAATATCACTTCAAATACACTAGAATTATCACCTTTTTTGATAAAATAAAGTATTTCATTTGAATTTATAAATATTACCCCTAATATGTAGCTATTATTTAGGGTATATAAATCAATGTTGTATAGAATACCACAACAATATCAGAAAATGCAGGGTTTTATTCGGAAAACCCATCCTAATCACACCTAATTTTCCATATTTTAATCAAATTAGCTATTTAATCTTACACAGCATATGTTCTCTAAAATAGTTCATATCTTTAGGGTATTTATTGATTTTATTGATTGTTTTCTTATATTTATCTCTTAATTTACTTGCTTCTTTTTGATTTAATCCTGTTTTAACTTCATATGTTATTTTTGGCTCAAGAACTGTTCTTTGCTCTTCATTTATCTTGATAATTCCAAATTTCTTAGGATTATTATAGATTATTGTGTTTTTCTGCAGGCCAAATATAGAAGATGATACTAAATCAATATTTTTTTCATTTTCTTTTAAAAAATCCATAGTTTCAATAAATTCTTCTTTAGTTTCAGTTGGAAACCCATATAACATATAATTAATATTAACAATACCTGCTTTTTTTGAATCTTCTAAAACTTTAGTTATATCTTTTATGTTTGTGCCTTTGTTTATCAACTTCAAAATTCTATCACTACCAGATTCAATCCCCCACATAATCATATTTAATCCTGATTTTTTTAATTTCTTAAATACATCCAAAGTAAAATCTTTTGTTGGCTTTAATTGAGCTGTCCATTTAACTTTTAATGGTTTTAACATTTCAGCAATCTCTAATAATCTTTTCACATGAATCATATCATCAATCAAAAAGAAATGTTTTTGTTTAGAAGCTAATATTGTTTTTTTGATTGTATTAAGATTATATTCATAATAAGGAATGTTTACGAAATGACTACAGAATGCACATTTTTTGTAATAGCATGTATTAGATGTTTTTATTGGGATAACTGGACAAGGTGAAAAATAATTATTTAATTTATAAGATGAAAAATCAATAATATAATTGAAATTCAATTTGTCATGTTCAACTTTTTTTTCATCTATATATTCTAAAAATTCTAATTCATTAATTAATGTTTTATCTGCTATCTTTTTTAGTTTATCATTTACAGCAGGTCCACCTATAACACATTTACAATCTAATTCTTTCATGATTGCATTAGCATAAAATGCTTGGCTAGAATAAACTATACTAAAAGCTACAATATCTGGCTTTTTGTCTTTAATTTTCTTGATTAATTTATTTAATAACTCAGGTTTTTTGCCTTCTACTACTTTTTTGTTATTATCAGAATAAACTTTTGAAGTTAACTTATTAAAATCAGCTGTGACTTCTGCATAATCTTTCCAAGCTCCTTTTTTATAATATTTATGAAATTTTGGGAATTTTAGTTTGTGAAATTCTAAGTTTAGATCAAGAACATCAATTTTATGCTTAGAATTTGCTTTAATAAAAGAGTATAAATTAGTTAATGAATATGGTGGGGAAGCAGGAGTACAAAATGGTAAGTATATTAATAATATTCTTTTCATTATTGTAAATAATTGGTTAGTGCTTATTAAGTTTGTTATTGAGTGGTGGTTTTAAAATCCAACAACATGGCCGGGCGAGCCGTTAGGCGAGTAGGATATTTGCTTGCAAATGTCCGTCCGTGCCAATGGTGTTGTTGGATTTGTTTAATCTTAATAATAAGTAAAAAATAACAACAACAAAGGCACAGACGGACTAAAGTCCTACTCACCTTCGGTTCGCCTGGCCATTGTTGTTATTTTTTACATTGCTTTTCTAAAACAATAAACAATATAAACAACTTCATTACTAAAATTAAAGATGGTGATGGGTGAGTATGTTGTTTTGGATTTAGAAACAACTGGATTGTCTAAAAAGAGGCATAGGATAACAGAAATAGCTGCTGTTAGAGTGAAAAAGAATAAAGTAGTTGATGAGTTCCAATGTTTAGTTAATCCTGAGCAAAGAATTCCTTCTTTTATTACAAGATTAACAGGAATTACTAATGATATGGTTAAAACAGCAGAGCCAATCAATAAAGTTCTTCCAGAATTTATAGAATTTTTAGGTAATTCACCTATAATTGCACACAATGCATCATTTGATTATGGATTTATTGAGCACAATGCAAAAAAACATTTAGATGTTTGTATTGAAAATCCAAGATTGTGTACAAGAAAACTTGCTAATAGATTATTACCTGAATTGCCTAGCAAAAGGTTAGGATGTATATGTGAACATTTTGAAATTATTAATCAGCAAGCACATAGAGCAATGTCAGATGTATTAGCAACAACTGAAGTTTTTTACAAATTCTTAGATATGGTTAAAGATGAAGGTATTAAATCAGAGGCAGAGTTAGTTAAGTTTGAGAAAAGCCCAAGAAGGAGAAAATGATTCAATTTAATCCTGATGGTAGTCTAAAACTTCCTAGTAGTGTAGTAGAGAAGAAGCAGGAAAATAGTAATAAAATGCAAAATACTCGTTCTTTACATATTAGAAGAGAACTAGTTTCTTTTAGAGCTCCAAAAAAATGTCTTCTTAAAATAAAATTATCAGACAGAATAATTGATAACAGATTTATTGAGAACACATACAAATATTTTATTGAAAATATAGAAACTCCAATGAAATTTAATAAAATCAATGATAAAGAATTTGAAATTGAAGTTGGAACTAATTTTAGAAGATGTAGTGATTGTAATAAATTAGTTAATCAATACAGGGAATTTATGGATGGCTGTGTAATTGAGGATAAAGGATCATGTACACATGAACCAAGAAGTAACTTTAGTTATGAAGATCACTTTGATTAATTAACCCATAGTGATATATTCTTAATAGATAATAATACACCATATAAATAAGAAATAACAACGGCTTCTTTAGGTTGTGATTTTAATTGTTTATCCATACAACTTTTTTCTAATAACTTTCTTTTTTTTTCTGTTTGAATCAATTTAGCTTGATCATATTTATGAAATAATTTATAATGGTCTCTTAAATTTAATAATATGTCATTCATTATTTTTATTGTTTCTTCTGATAATTTTGGTTTTTGTTCTGTAATAAAAAAACAAATTTGTCTTAATGTATCGCCAATTCCTTCAAATAGCATAATTATTGTAGGATAATAAGATAAATTATCTTTTTTGATGTATTTTTTTTTATTTATATTTCTGATACAAAAAAAACTTAACTTATAAACCATCATCCACATTGAAGAAAGATTATTTATTGTTTCAAAATCATTTTTTCTAATTGATTCAATCAAATCATTAAATACATCTATTACAAAAAGCATTAATCTATTCATCATTTGTTCAATCTCTTCTGTGGAAACCTCTGAAACATTTTTAATAACACAATAATTTTTTCCTTGTTCTATTATTTCAGAACCTAAAGTAACCATTGGTAAAGAAGAGTATATTTTATCTATAACACCTTTTTCCTGGTATGTTATTTTTATTTCATCATATCCACATAAATATGGTTTAAGAATCAATCTTTTTCTAAATTGGTCTGCAGTTGCTATTTCTATCTCTATTTTTTTAGATTTTGCAGTAGTTTCTGTGCTATTAACTATTAAAGAATTCTCTTGTTCATGAATATCTATTTCATCCCCTGATTTAATTCCTTGTAACTTCGCCCATTTGCTAGGTAAACTTACAGTAAGTGTGTTTGAACCGTGTTTTACTACTTTTCTTCTCATATTTATATGTATATTTTTCTAGTTTAAATAATTTTCGGAAATACACATGTACATACTAATGTATACATTGTGTGCAAAAAGTATATACTTTTTACTTGTCTAATTATCTCTATCACATGATGGAGGTAAGAAAAATGATAGAAGAAATTGTTAAAACTGCAAAAGAATCAGATATTTATGATTTAATGAGGATACATGATGCTTTAGGGATGTTTATTGGGAAATTTTGCTATGATAACAATGATAATAATGAATTTGTAAGAAGTTATAAATTAATTAGTGTTGGAGATAATCAAGAAAAAGGAAGGAAAATATTAATTGAGAATATTGAATTTATTCTAAAAATTAGTGAGTACTTTTGCTCAAGAAAGAATAGTAAATTAGAGGCATCTCAACTATTTGATAATTATTTTAGTAAAGAAGAAAATCTTAATGGGCATACAATAACCATCTATGATGCAATGAGAGAATATGATACTCAACTATGTGTATTAAGAAGATTGCTTAAGTCAAATGGTGATAATACAAATTATCCAAAGGATGCAATAGCAAATGGAGATATCTATGAATCTTCAATAAAAGTAATGGCACATTTTGGAAAAAACGGATTAACTAAGGCAGTTAATGATACAAACAGAGCAATTAGTCTTCTCGGAACTCATATTCTAAATAAATATTTTCTAACAAAAAATGAAACACCAAAATATTTACATTAATAATGGAGGAATAAAAATGAGAAAAAAAATACATATATTGGATGGTTATGAAGAGATTAAGGATAAACAAGGTATAGCAGTTATTATTGATGTGTTTAGGGCAAGTAATACTATTTTGTCAATCTTTGAAGCAGGTGCACAAGAGGTAATTACTAAAACAGCAAAAACAGCAGCAGAAGTTGATAAGCTAAGAGAAGAATATCCCAAACATACATTTTTTGGTGAACATATGGGTAAAAAGTTTGAAAATACAGATTATGATAATTCACCAAGTACTGCATATAGATTAGAAAATAAGATTAATGAGGCTGTAGTGATTTCAACAATGGGAACAAGTGCAATTGAAGCAGCTAATAATGCTTATGAAATAATTATAGCAAGTTTTGGAAATATTGATGCTGTTGTAGAATATTTGAAACCTAAAGAAACTGATATATATTTAGTTGCATGTGGAGATATAGGTAAAACAGCTATTGAAGATTATGTTTGTGCACAGAGTATTGCAAATATGTTACTTGGTCTTAATGTTGATGAGGATTATGGCATATCAATTGTTGCTAAGAATAGTTCTGGTGTTGGTAGATTAGTAGGTAATGGGATGTATGGTGATCTAGAGCAGTGTTTAACAACAAATTATTCAGAATTAGTTCCATGTGCTGAAATTGATTGTCAAGGATTTAAGGGTGAACTGATGGTAAATAGAGGTAACATTTAAATATATTAATACAATACTTGTTGTATAGTTAATCACAACAATCATTTATATAGTAAGAATAACTAAGGTGAATATATGAAAAAAAACAAACTTTTAGGGGTATTAATTATACTTCTTTGTCTTGTGGTATTAATAGGTGTTGCATTATTTGGGATTTATATTATGTCAAATGAAGAAGATAACATACAAACAAAAACTGCATTTATTGAGTCACCAACTGCATTACCTGCAACAACACCTTTACAAACAACTTCTGCAGAGATTGATTCAGATGTATCTTATTTATATAAGAATAGTAAACATGGTTTTAGTATTCAATATAAAGGGGATTGGAAGAAGCATACAAATATATTGAAAAACACAAATCTTTTGCTCTTGCCAAAAGACTCTGATCCAAACGATGTTTCAAGGGCTGGTCTTTCAGTGACAATTCAAGAAATGCCTCCTGAAGTGGAAAAAGTAGAACAACTGTTACAGGGATTTAATCTTATATATAATCAAATGTTCTATGATTATAAGCTTGAAAGTGTTTCATTGACACAACTTTCAGGATATGAAGCTCAAGAAATGTTATTTACTATTAAAATTGATAATAAAAAACATAGAATGATTCAAACACATTTTTTGAAAAACGGAAAAATCTATGCAATAAGTTATGGTGGGGTTGTTTCAGAATATAATCTGTACTATGATGATTATGAGGAAATGAAAAATTCATTCAAGATAACAAAATGAAAATAAATAAATCATATAGCTGGATGTATGTAATTTTAACTTATTTTATTATTACTTTAGTTGGTGGAATCTTTAGTTTATTTAATCAGAAAAAAAAAGAAGCCATGAGATTATTTTTAGGTAATAGTGGATTTTTACTTGATTTTTCAATGGATGTAATATTGTTGATTATATTATTATTAGTGGTAGTTGGAATTATACTTAAACTTAAATGGGCATGGAAATTATCTTTAATATTCGTTGCATTAATTGCTGTTGGAATTATTATTGGAACAATAATTGGGGTGGCAATGCCTGGTAAATTGTTAGAATCAATGGCTACTGTTTATGATATGGATATTAGTTTTATTCCTAAAATATTATTCTTAATGACATCTATAATTGGCACAATATTTAATTTAATTTTATGGGGATTAATTGGGAGGTATATCTATAGGAATAAGAAATTCTTTAAAAAATAATTATTTCATCTCTTTATGTTCATAATTTGTTTTATGATCAACAAATTCTAAATTATAATGGTCATAGTAATTAGTTTTAGTAAACCATGACATGAATCTAGATTGCATTTGTCTGCTTGCTAAAATTTGTTTAGCAGGTGGCAAATTTAAAATTATTCCTAAGAACTTTCTTAAAATATCATAAGTCCATAATTTATAATTATCTACTAATAAATTTTGTAATTTCCCTTCATTAATTGCTGATAACACAAATCTTTCAAATGCATCTTTTGGAACAAAGTTTCTTTGTTTTCTTCTTTGCATTTCCATTGATTGTGCAGGACAAAATCTTGTACAAACACTGCAACCTAAACATTTTTTTGTATCAATTATTGGTCTTCTATTTTTCATTTCAATAGCATCAACAGGACATTTTTTAGCACATAAACCACATCTTTTACATTTGTCATAATCAATTTTACATAAATAATTACTGCTAACTCTTGGAGCACATCCTAATTTTTTATATGCTAACAAAGCTTCACAACAACAACCACAACAATTACAAATCCATGATGCTCTATCTTGAACATTATCACCAACTTGTACAAGACCATCTTTAATACATTGATTTAATAATTTCATTGCCTTTTTTTTACTTATTTCTTTAGCAATGCCATGTTTTGCTAATGATTTAGCTGCATTATTAAAACTTAAACAAACTTCTTGTGGTTTATCGCATCCTTTACTTGCAGAATTCATCTTATATCTACAATAACAAGTTCCTACTGTAACACATGTTGCATTTTCAATTACTTTTGTTGCACGTTCATAATCTAGAATAACACCCTCATGTTTTTCTACTGTATCTTCTTGAACAAAAACTCTTGCAATGTTAGGTTCTAATGCTAAAACTTGTTTTATGAAATCTTCTTCAACATTTATGTATTGATGATATAATTCTGATAATAATTTTCTATCAAATTTACCATCAGTTCTCATTATTGAGAATTCAAAAAAACCAGCCATTGTTGGTGCTAAAATATACTCTTGATTATTTCCTTTTTTAATATCTAATAATAATCCTTTATCAGCTAATTCATTTAATACTTCTTTTGCTTCTTTTTCATGCATATTCCAAATTTTAGCTGCTTTTTTTGCTGAAAACAAGTTAATTGGTATTTGAGAAACTAATTTTGCTTCTTTTTCTGTGAATAAATGTTCAATAATTTTAAATAAAGCTTCAGAAGCAGGTGCACCTTGTGGTGATTTCTCTAATCGCTTTTGTAAGGCTTTGTAATTTGGAGATGGTGTATATGTCATATGGTTATTGTGTGAGAAATAGTTTAAATGTATTTTGGTTGTTATATGCACACTTTTATTAAATAACAAAAAACAACAACATCATAGGCACGGACGGACATTTTCCTGTGGAAAATATCCTACTCGTCTTCGACTCGCCCGGCCATGTTGTTGTTTTTTGTCCTCAAAATATCAAAAAATATATAAATAAGTTCAACTTACTTGAACTAAGGTGAACTAATATGGTGCAAGCATTAGTACAAATTAATGAGAATACTAATAGGGTATTGAATGTTGTGAAAGCAAAATTTGATCTTAAAGATAAAGGTGAGGCAATAGAACTTGTTGTGAATAAGTATATTGAAGAAGAAGAACCTGATTTAAGGCCTGAATTTATTGAAGAAATGAAAAGAATAGAGAAACAAAAGAGTATAAGGGTTAAAGATTTTGCAAAACGATACGGATTAAAAAAAGAATAATATCTCTGTAGGTACCCAGTCATAAACATAATCATGATGACCATAATTATGTACTTCTATAACTCTTTTTTTATGATTTGTTTTAAATATTAAAACAAAATGCTTATCAATATGAACTCTATTATATTTTTGTAATGGTTTCTTGAGGAATTTATATTCATGAAATGGATTAGAACAAATTTCATTAAGTTTTTTATTTATGGCTTGCATCCTATTTGGATCCTTTTTTCCTAACTTAAAAAAAATCTTATCAGCTTTTTGTTTTACTTCTAAATCATACATTATATTTTTATGAATCTAACTTCTTAATAAATCTATTTGACACTTTTTCCGACGACATTGTAAATCTTTCAGAGTTAATTGAAAACAATATTTAAAGTGTAGAAATAAAGTTGAAAGAATTACGAAAATTGCGGAAGATTTTCAATGATGTGACTTTAACACATTCTTTGTGAACTCTACTATAAGATTAGATTCTTGAACCCATAAATCTTCTAGCTCTGGTAATAACATATGTTGGTATCGATTACATTCTATTAATCCATGACCTTTGTAATCTAGTTTAATTCCTGATAATTCACCTCTACCAACATAACTCTTTCCAAGATCATTTATTCTTTCAATACTATCCATATCAAAATTATCCTTTATTTTCAAATATTCACTAATATCTAAAATAATTTCATATCTTAATGCATATTGTGGTATTCCATTCAATAATTGAGTTGTGTCATGAATAATTCTAGCCATCATTGAGTCAGGTTCACCATCATCTATAATGGGTTCAGCACGTAAATTAGTTAGATAAGTTTTTTCACCATGATCATAAAATCTAATACATGCACCTTCTGCAAGCGGAATTGAATTTTCTTCCTCAATTAATGAATTAAGGATATAAGCTGCTGTTTTACTATTTAAAAAATTATGATAAGCATTTGCTATATGCTTTGCACCAATTGTTTGGAACATTGGTGTTGGATCTATAATTGTTTCATCAGGTGTTCTTAGAAAGAAATGTATATTAAATATTCCTAATTCATCTTGACCAGTACAGATCTCAGTTTCAATACCATATTCTTTTAATTTTTTTTGTGCAAGAATAGCACCTGGTTTACAATCATAATGTTCTGGATCTAATCTATCAAAGTCATCAAAGAAATAAGCATCATCTCTAAATGTAATAGTGTGTCTAAATCTTTCACCTAGGCCAAAGTGTTCTGGTTTAAGATAATCTCTTAATATTTGTTCTATTCTATCTGTCATAAAGAAAGGAATGTTGGTAGGATATTTAAATATTATCTAATTAATAAGGTAATTATGTTTTAAATTGCATCAATCTCTGCCATTGCATCTGATATTACACTCTTGCAACTTCTTAGTATATCCCTTAATCCATCATCTCTTGTTGACTTCTTAATCTGTCCGATTTTATCTAACATTTGTCTATAAAATCTAATAACATCTCCTTCTGATAAATTAGTTAATTCAAGAACATCAAATACATTTTTACCATGGTAAATTGGGTGAATAAAAGTAGTTACATTTTTTAGTTGTCTAAATTGTTTAGATTTTTTAAGGAAAACTTCTTGATTAACTGCTTTTATTAAACTATTAAGAAAATCACTAGCAAATTCTTTGTAAAGCTGTGTTTTTTCTCTTGGTTCATAACATAAACAAGCAATTAAAAGTAATATTTGATACTCATTTAATTGTTTGTAAAAATCAGTTGCAAATATTTCCCCTGTTAATATCTCGTCAGCATAAATTGTAGAAGCAAACTCACCCTTTTCAGTTAAAATATTCTCTTTTGTTATATAATCCATACTTAATAATCTTTTTTTGATTGCATTAAATCTGCTAATGATATAATTACTTTTTCCTGTACTATTATGATATTTTTGATAAGTAAAAAAATTCATTGATAAAATTATGTCTATTTCCTTTTGATTGTGTTGCTTAATTAAATTTAATACTGTATTTGTTGATAATCTAAATTGGGATTTGATTGGTTCAACATCTTTATCCGTGATTTTCTTGTATAAATGGTAGTCATAATCTCTTCTATCAATCATTGCATATGAAAAACCTATTTTATCAATTCCTCTTCTACCTGCTCTTCCTGCAATTTGAAAATATTCTTTTGAATTTAGATAACGAAAGCTAATTCCATCAAACTTTCTTAATGCTTCAAAACAAACAGTCTTTGCAGGCATGTTAATTCCTACTGCGAATGTTTCTGTTGTGTATAATACTTTAATTAAACCTTCTGAAAATAATTCTTCAACTAATTCTTTAATTATTGGTAATAATCCTGCATGGTGAAAACCAATTCCATATGGAAGTGTTTCTTTTAATGCTCTTGTTGATGTTAAATGGTTTATTTCAGGTGGTGAATTTTTTAATTTTTCTCTGATTTTTGAAATAATATTAGTGTTTATTGGGAATAGATTTTTCTTTTTTAACTCTAATGAATTATTTTGACATTTCATTCTTGAGAAACAAAAGAAAAAACAAGGTAGTTTATCTCGAATTTCTTCAATTAAAGCAACATGTGATGGTGCTTTAGTACGTTGTCTTCCAACTCTCCTTTTTCTACCTCTCATTTCAGGAATATTTGCAATTTCTTTTATATCTCTTAATGTTGTTATTCCTAATTCCGCATCAAAAAACTTTCTTTCTAATGGAACATTTCTAATCTCATTCTTTACTACTTCAACTTCATGTTTTTTTACATTCTGTATCCATGATGCAAACTCTTGTGCATTTGGGATTGTAGCAGATAAACATAGAAATCTTACATGATCTTTTGAAAAAATAATTGATTCTTCCCAAACATAACCACGTTCAATATCATTTATGTAATGGATTTCATCAAAAATAACATAGCTAATCTCATTAATCATTGGATCATTGATTAAGGCCATGTTTCTGTAAATTTCAGTAGTCATGATTAATACTGGGG
Source organism: Candidatus Woesearchaeota archaeon (assembly GCA_018657385.1). Classification (GTDB taxonomy): domain Archaea; phylum Nanobdellota; class Nanobdellia; order Woesearchaeales; family DSVV01; genus JABHXF01. The sequence continues at coordinate 11,951 of JABHXF010000013.1, forward strand.
CTTCAGGATTAATTACAATATCACCTGTCATTAAGCCAATGTTTTCTTCACCATGATCTTTTGTAAATTCTTTATACTTTTGATTAGATAGAGCTTTGATTGGAGCTGTGTAAATTACTTTTTTCTTCTTTTTTAATGAGTCAAAAATAATATAATCAGCAATTAATGTTTTTCCAGAACCAGTAGGTGCAGAAACAACAACACTATGGTTATTATCAATAGCTTGAATTGATTCTTCTTGAAATTTGTCTAATGTAAATCCTTTGAATTCCATTTTATATTGGTATAATCTTAATACCTTCTTCTTCTGGTAAAATTGTAACTTCTTTATTATTTTTGAAATTATATCTTTTAACTAATTCCTTTGGTATTCTTAGGCCTAGGCTCATTCCCCATTTTGACAATTTAGCATGAAACTTTTTCATCTCTCTATATTCTTGTGCAACTTCATGTAACTGTTTCATGTCAACTATTTCTTCTTTGCATTTATTACATTTAAAATATTTATAACCAACTCCTTCTGGTGTTTTTGCTCTTAATTCCTTCATTTTTCCTTTACATTCTGAACATGTTTTCATTTTATCCTCCCTAAAGCATACGCTTTAGTGGGATCCTAAAAATTGGTCTTAATCAATTTTTATGATTTCACCATGATTGTTATGATTTTAATTTTTGTACCAATTATTTCACCAACACAAATAACTATTCCTCTTTTGTATTTTTTATAAAATTTTAAATGATTTTTACTGAATTTTTTTATCTTTCCTCCTTTAATTGTTGCTTCAACAATATCTGGAGTTATTCCTCTTTGCATTGCTCTTATTAAAGCATGTTTTTTTATTTCAATGTCAAACAATGATATCTCCATTCTTTCCTCCAGATATCACATGATATTATATGATATCATTTGATATTTATATATTTTTCGGTTGAAAACTTTCCGAAAAGCTGAATATTTGATTTGTGTGTAGAATAAGTATGTGTGTTTTAAACTTTATATATTTTTCTCGACGAGAATTGGAAGATTTCCGACTATTTGCTAAAAAAGAATTCATAATCTTTATTGTCTATTTTACTCTGTTTATCTGTGAATTTAAATGTTGTTCTATTTCCGATCTTGATTTCTTTGTCTAAATCAACATCTGCTAGCTCGTTTAAGTTGATAGCAGGGTCTTTAAATTGAATATCTGCTATTTTATGTATATGTGCATATCTTATTGGTACTTTTGCTGAAAAATCTTTGAATTCTGTTACTATTGTATCTTTTGTTGCTATGAAATTGTTTGTAATTAATGTAGAAACATCATTTAATGATAAACTAACTTTTGAAGTTATTGTATTTTGTTTTATTTTATATTGTGGGAATGTTTTCCAATCTGGGTTTATTAAACTTGGTAGGTATAAATTTGCTTTTTCTTCTGTTTGTTGTAATGTTGGTAAACCTAATTCTTGTTTTCCATCTTTTCCTAGCATGTATACAGTACATGTTAATGCATTTCTATGAATATTGTTTATGTATGTGTTTAGTTCTGGGAAATTATTACTATCTTCAGATGCTTCTATATACTTTGAAATGAAAATTAATATTAAGATTGCTCCAACTACTAATATCCCTATTATTATAAACATTGCAACTTGTGCTTTATTCGCATTTCTCAATTTCATATTCTTGTAAGTCCTCAGTTGTTATTATTGTAGTAAATGGATTGTCAGGATCAAATATTAGATTGTTATTATTGAATAAGATTGGTCTGTGTTTTGGGTTAATGTCTGCAAAATATTCAATTATGAAGTTAGGATAATTTGGAGTATAATATATTCTTGCAATTCCATCTTTTTCTTCTATTTTGAAGTGGTTGTTGTAAATATTTGCATTTTCTCCACTTAATAAGAAAAGTTCAATCATGATGTTGTTTTCATCCATGAATAATTGAGCATGATTGTCTGAGAAACTTTCATATACAGGCATTAATAATTGATTTCTTCGTTTGTATGTTACTTTTCCTTTTAATTCGATTTTATTCATTATTTTATCTATGAATCCGCAATTATTGCAAAAGCTTATTTCAGGATTATTTTCAGATTCATGGTTTCTTAAGAATAGTAAGAAATCTTCTGCTTCTATGCTGAAATCTTTGTTTTTAATATTACTCTTTTCTGTGTAAGATGAAGATTTCATTTCAATTGTTGTAAAACCAAAATGGTTTATTGTTGCAGCTGTTGTTGAATTAGTTGTTATAATAGAAGTATGGTTAGTGAAGGTTGCAGTTAATGTTCCCTTACTTATTGAGAATGATTGTGGTAAGTCTTTGCTTGCAATTATAGAATTCCCTTCAAATGTAATGTTGTTGTCTAAGCAATCTTTTATATTTAGTTTATTTGTTTTTGCGAATACTTTTGTTTCATCTATAATAAATTCTGCATTTTTTATATTTGTTAATTCTAAGCAATTAGAGTTTAATAAGTCTGTTTTAGATGTTGTGAATTTAGTTGCTTCTTGGCTAAAGTCATCTATATTGATTGCTTCAAACTGATCTGTTTTAAGATAATCAGCATGTTCAAAGTCTAAAACATCATTGAAGAAGTTTAGATTATCTACATTTGTTAGGATTGTTGTGCCTACTTGAAGTGCATCAGCATGTTTAATGTCAAATGAACCAGTTGATTTAGTCTGTGAGAAGTCTGTTACGCCTGTAGCTATTACTCCATTTGATTCTAATGAATCTGCTGAATCAACAGAGACAGTATTTTCTGTAATGACTAGGTTTTCTACGTTTGTGTATGAATTATCATCTTCTTTGACTGTGTCTTTAGAATCTAAAGTTGCCATTCCTGGCTGAGTTGTAACTGTTGTTCCAATTTTCATCCCAACCTTAGAACCATAATTTGTATTCGCTTCAGCATCAGTCTGTAATGTGGCACCTTGTGCATTTCCATTGGTGAAGGCTTCTTGTGCTGCTTCAACTGAATCAATATTACCTTCAGGATTTTCTCCAGTATCAAAATCAGAGTTTACAAATGGAATTAGAAATAATAAGAGAATTATTAATATAAGTGTGATAAAACCTCTTTTATACATTATTTATAATTATATAATACTACTATTAATATATTTTGCTACTAATGTAAACATTTTATTAAGATTTTGATGTGTTGAAATGCCACTTATAACCCTTTCAGTTACATCAGGGAGGTCTGAATTTTTATAAATAACAATTGCAGGTGTTTTTTTGATACCATGTTCTTTGAACATTTTAATTGTAAGATCATTTGGTGTTGAATCACTTTCACTAAGTTTGTATGCATAATTATCAAAATTAGATCCAAACTCTTGGCTAAATAATCCTGCTAAAACACTTAATCCTTTAGAACCTAATGCTCTATTATTATAAAAAACTACCATTACATGTTTATCGGAATCATATACTTTTCTTTGATAAGAACTATCATCAACTGAGCCAATACCATATTCATCTAATACTTGATCAACTGTGTCATAACCAACTAATCTTTCAAATTCTGTTTCAGAAATTGGTGCTTTTTCACTTGCATCTGCACTTGCAATCAATTCTAGCCCTTTATCTACTACTTTAGGTGTAGATAAAGCTAAAGGAACTGCTAATAAACTTTGTAAAAAGCTTCTTCTATTCATTTTAACTTATATTACACACTTCTAATATTTATAATTAGTCCTTTTTAGGCTTTTTAGTCATTGCCTATATAGATTTATTTCTTAAACACACTTGGACATAGTTCAAAAAACTCATTTTCAAAACGTTTTTTTTAATTTTCTTGATTGTATTTCATAATAACATCTGTAACATCTTGTCCTATAATATACCTTTCCTCTTTTTTTTTAGGTGTTTTACTTCTTTTTGTACTTAAGGTAACCTTACCAGATAATATATCATCAACACTAACTAATTGTTCTGAATCAGCATTTTGATCACAATCAAATCTTACTGGTTCAATTCTAGGTGTAGGTTCAGGATTATGTTCTTGATTGTATTTCTTAACAAACTCTTTAATATCATGTTCTTGATTGTATTTCTTAACAAACTCTTTAATATCATGTTTTGGTTCATAAACAGGTTCTTGCATACATGTACTAAAAGCTGTAAGAACAGGTTCTTCTTCTACAGGTTCTGGATCATAAACAGGTTCTTGCATACATGTACTAAAAGCTGTAAGAACAAGTTCTTCTTCTACAGGTCCAGGATTATAAACAGTTGGTTCTTGCATACATGTACTAAATTTATCTGTTTTACTTTTTTTTGTACTTAAGGTAACCTTACCAGATAATATATCATCAACACTAACTAATTGTTCTGAATCAGCATTTTGATCACAATCAAATCTTACTGGTTCAATTCTAGGTGTTGGTTCAGAAGTATGATATTTCTTAGGTTTTTTAATAGATCTTGGTTCATAAACAGGTTCTTGCATACATGTACTGAAAGCTGTAAGAACAGGTTCTTCTTCTACAGGTTCTGGAGCAATGTAAAGAGGTTTTGCGATTACATCAAATGATGGCCAGAATCCTTTCCCTAAAATTTCTAAGTTTGTATTTAATTCTGATACTATTACTCTTGGTTTACATGAAGGTTCTAGACCAGGTGTGACATAATTCATAAATCTATTACCTATTGGAACAACAGGTTCCATATCATCAACAGGAATTTGAGGCATGATTAGTTCTGGCTTATAAACATAATCAGGTATTGTTCTACATGTTGATAAATCACTTAAATCAACATCAGAAATTTGAGATCTGGTTGGGTTTAATAGTAATCCTTGATTTAAAAGTCTATCTCTTAAACTCAAAACTGGTTCATCATCATTGGAACTAGAAACTCCAACACTTTTTCTATAATTTGGTAAATATGTTTCAATTGGATCAACAAAATCAACTGTTGGTTTTGTTACACCACAACTAGCATATAATAATTCATTAACATCAACTAAAGGTTCTGGCTTATGAACATAATTAGGTCTTATTACATGTGTTGATGAATCACTTAAATCAACTGATGGTTTTGGTTTATATCTTTCTTGTTTAATGCTTTTCCATAATGGCACTGATTCATCTGTGATAGAAGGTAGGAAATCAGTAACAGATCGTCCTGGTAATCCAACTTTAGCAAGTAATTGTTCTTGTGCTTTTTTAAAAATATCATAAGCAGATTCACTATTATCAGTTAAATCTGGTACAGAAGAATATCTATTGCCAAGATTTAATCCAACATTAACCGTAGAAACAGGTTTTACCATCCTTTCTTGTGTATATCTTTTCCAATCTGGAACATCATCATCTACACTAGGTTTAGACCATTTTAATTGATCTCTGTTTGAACGATCTAAAAGGCCTGGAGTAAGACAAGAATCAACCCAGGAATTACCTAGTAATAAATCACCTGGTTTAAGTAAATGTTTTCGTTCAATATAATTTGGAGTAAGTATTGATAAATCACTTAAATCAACTGCTGGAATTAGAGGAATGGTTGGCTTTGGTGGTAATCCAATACCTAGAAGTTTATCACTAACATTCTTAATTGCTTCCTCATCATAAACATGAATTTGAGATGTGGTTGGCTTTGGTAGTAATCCAAGACCTAGAAGTTTAGCACTAATATCTAAATTTAATTCCCCATTATAAACAGAAATTTTAGGCATGGTTGGTTCTGGTACAGTTTTAAATCTTGCATCTAGATTAGCTTGCCATCTTTGATATGAAGTTAATAATCTCTCTTCTCTCCATCTCTGATGTTCTTCGCCCATCCTATTACCTATTCCAGAATTAAGTTTTCTATTTTCTCTATCTAAGAAATGTCCCCCTCTTCCTAAATCTTGATATTGAGTATCTCTCCCCATATATCCAGGGTTTGTTTGTCTCCAACCATCCATATCATCCATCATAGTATTACCTAAATTCTGATGGATTATCATTTCCATTTCTTGTGATGGTGTTAAGATTTTAAATGACATATTATATTACCCCCAAAATAGATTATATAAAGGTGTGTTGTAGTGAATTATACGATATTTCCGAAAATATGGCTATATCTTTCACTATATCTAACTTATGGTTAAACTAGTATATAAATGTTTTGGTTTTATTACGCCTGTAGAGTAGTAAATTATTTATATAACAACATATTCCCAATATTGTTGTAGATAACACTACAACACAGGTTTATATAGTAATAATCTATATTAATAATAATTAGGGGAGATGATAAAATGGACAGAAGAAGATTTTTGAAATCATTGGGTATTTCTTTGGGTTTAGGTGTGGCTTCAGGAACAGGCGCTAATTTAGGAATGGGTTATTTAGAAAATAAATTAACTGGTGCACTAGGAGCAGCTGAAAAAGAAATTAGAGAATTAACACTAGATTTAAGAGCATTATCAGGAGCTATTGAAGATAAAATTTCAGATGAAACAGAAACACTAAAAGCAACATACAATTCAGGGAAATTAGGAATATTAGAAGAATTAGGGATTGCAACCACTAAAGATATGGATGATATTGAACAAATAATTATAAATAGTGAAAAAATTGTTGAACATTATGATGTAATTGAAAGATTAAGAATACATAAAGATAGAATAGATAATAAACTTCTTAATATTGATAGAAAAATTGAAGATTCAGTTTCATTCTTAAATCCTGTAAATGATCTTGTAAGATATACCTTAGGTAAAGAAACAGGTGAAAAAGGAAGAAAACAAAGAGCTGCAATGGGAGTAAGAATTGATGCCCTATGTAGAATATATGATACCAATGAGAATAATAGAATTGCTGAAGGTCAGGTTTTAAAAAGAATAAATCAATATTTATCTAATGTAAAAACTTTGACATCTGAAGAAAGAAACCTTTATATATTTTTAAAAGAACAATATAAAAAAGAAGGAAGCAAAGCTCATTTAAAAGATTTTATCAAAAACTATAATCCTAACAATGCTAATCAAGTTGCCTTGATAAGTTTAAGAAACTATATCAACGAAGTTGAAAACATGTATGAAAATGTTGCAGAAGCAAAAGATTTTGCAATCAAACTGCAAGATGCTCTTAAAGAAGGTATTAAACTTAAACAAGATGTAAGGGGAACAAGTGTTGATGAATTTGTTGAACATGAAAGAGAAATTAATTCAAGAATATATGAATTAAGATCTGTTGTTGACGAGACAATAAGTGAATTAAAACAAAAAGGATATGATATTGAAACAAGAGAAGACTATATGGACAAAAGTCTTATTGGTGATGCAGTTAGCTCTGTTATAGATCCTTTTAGAGTAGCAGCTAGTTTAGTAATTGGAATTTATGTTGCAGGAACTCAATACTTGCAAAGACATACTAAAGATAAAATGATTGAAGCTCAAGAAGCATTAAGGAGGGAGACCCATGAAAATTAAAGAATGTATATTAATTGAACCATTTATTTGTAAAAATGATGAATCTCTTGTTGAAGTTGCAAAAAAATTAAGAGAAATAAATATCAGACATATTTTTGTTGTTAATCATGATTGTTATCCACTTGGAATTATATCCATGACTGATATGAACAATAGAGTTGTAGCTAAAGGAATTGATCCTAAAACTTTGACAGCTGCAGACATAATGACAAAACCTATTGACTTAATTAATATTGAAGATGATGTTATGACAACTGCAAAAGAAATGATGAATAAAGGAAGAGTTATGAATGCAGTTGTTCAAGACGATAAAATGGTTGGAATAATTACCATTAATCAATTAATGGAAAAAGGTGCGTTAAAATGAAAAGACAGCAGTTTGTGAATGGACATCTGGATATTTTGATAGAAAATGATAAAGATATTAAGAAATATTTTGCAAATGCTCAATCTGAAGAAGAAAAGATGAAATTAAAGCATGGTTTAGAAAGATCATTAAATGATGCATATGAAAAATATGCAAGTGATTATTTTGGATCAAAAGGTGTTGGTTCTTATGTTTCTAAATTCTTAAGATGGACAGGAGCAGCTGCTGATGTTGTTGGTACATATTTGTTCTGGTCATTTGGTGGCTCAGGAATGGGTTTCAAAGCACTTGGTCTAGCAGAAAAAACAATAGCTGATATTGTTGATAATTATCATTATGAAAAACATAAAGTAGATGATGGAACAATAACAAAAGATGGACTATCTCTTCTTGGTGAAACATTATTAGAAAGAATAGCAGCATATTGGCCTTTAGGTATTGGAGAAATTGCTGATTTGCATAGAGGAACTAAAAAATATGATATGAAAATATTAGGTCAAGCATTAGCACATGCTAAAATGGGTTTCATCAAAAGCCATGGTAATTATGAAATGAAAGATGATCTTAAAATTGCTTCATTAGATAATTTTAGGAATAGAACATACTTGGATGATACAATCAGACAAGCAGCTTGAAAGGTGATATAAAATGAATGAAATGGTAGTACTAATATTATCTTCATTATTGGCAGGAACTTTCAGTACTGTAATGTCCTGGAAAATGATAAAAAATGATGAATTTGCAAAAAAATATATGGAAACAAGTCATAAAACATGGATTTGGAGAAAATTATTAGGTGTAGAAAGAGCAACTAAATTAACAAGAAAATTCTTTGCACCATTAGGATTAACATTTGGTATTTTATTAATATTAGCAGGATTGTTTTTTCTGTTTGTTGTAATGGCTTAATTTTTTTATTTTTTTTACTAGGTCCGGAGGACATGCTTCTACTGAAGGTGAATCTTTTTAAATCAAACTTGGTTTCTTTGTATTATAGTGACAATAGATACAGAATTAACATTTGAAGCAGCAATGGATAATATTGGTAGTCTAGCTAATAGAAATCATGATTTAGGTATTGCTGAATATATTACTAGTGAACATGCAGGATTTGATTTTTCTTTTAGTGAAGAATATTGGGATGTAACATGGACTTTTAACATAGAATCTGAATTAACTCTCTCCTTGAAAGATGTGTGTGAAAATCAAAAAGAGAAAGGAATGGGGCATATGTTAACTGAAGTAGCTTTATCTGGATTAAGATCTGCAAGAATTTCAACTTGTCTGGACCAGGTTATTGATCAATATGCAAGAGAAGTTGGAATTGGGGCATTACGTTCTGATTTATTTATTCCAAATAATTTTCAATCTTGTACTAATGAATTATTATACAATGCAATTGAACATGGTTCTAATTATGGGAAAAAGGGAGATGTTGTTTTAAATTTTTATGGTGGAAAAAAAGGAGCATTAATGATTATTGAAGATCCTGGAGATTATGAAAAACTACAACCAGTTCCTGTTGAAGATATTGAAAGACTTTATTCTAAAATTTGTGGGGTTCCATTTCAAGGAATAGCTAAAACTTATAATGATATATTTAGAATATTTCAAAACGTTGAGGAAGATTTAGTAAAAACAAGAGGATTAGGATTACCTGGATTAACATTAAGTAAGGGTGTTATAATTGGTTCTGACAGAACAGATAAGTTTAGGGCAATGGTTATGTATTTGAAGTGATTAACTTATTCAGACATTAACTCTATAGCTTTATCTTTAAAATTATTAATCTTCTCTTCATTAAGCTTTTCAATAAAATCTACCATTTCTGCAATAAAATTTTCTGCTGTTTCAATTGCTTCTTTTGTTTCATCTTTGCTTACTTCAAAATCAACATAATATTGTTTATCAACTCTTTCTGCTTTTGCTTTAGAGATTGTTGAATTATCAATTTCAAAAACTTCTTTTAACATTATTATTGAAGCTGTATGATTTTCACATTTGATTCCAACTCTAAAAAGTAAAGCAAGAAGTGGATGATACATTGCATAATAAGCAAGAGCAACAGAATCTTCTAAGTTGCCTATATCTAATAATGCTTTTGCAGAAGACAATGATTTAGCTGATTTTTGTAGATAAGCAATTTTAATATTCTCACTAGGTTCAACAATCTGAAGTTTTTCTTCTTCTTTTAATTTAATCAAAAAATTTATTTTTTTCATAAAACTCCTCAACACCCTTTATGATAATATGATTATTTTCAATTTCTTTTATTAAAATATTATCCTTATTGTAATCTCCTATTTTTATGTTTAATTTTGAATTAATTGCTTGAATATCTTTTTTTATTTCTTTATCTCTTGTTTCTATATAAATATCAATATCACTATCTTTTTTTGGTGTTCCCTTTGCATATGAACCAAACAAGATTGCTAACTTTACTTCTTTGTGACTCTTTATTCTATCAATAATTAATCTTAATTTAGGATAATTTTCTAAAATTTGAAATAATTTATTTAATTCTGCCATATATACAAATTGCATTGCTTCAAGTGTTTTTTTTAAGAAGAAAACTTTATTCTTTCCTTCTATTTTGTAATCAACAATATTTTTTATGTATAATTGAGTAATGTTCCTAGATATGGCCATCTGGTTTGTATTTATGGCTTTAGCAAGACCCCTAATGTGGTTATTATTTCTTAATAATTGTTCAATTATATTGTAACATATTTGTGACATATGTAACATAAATGTTACAGTACTATATAAATGTTTTGGTTATTTGTGTTTTATTTGTTGTTTTATAGTAGATTATTTATAAATGAAGTTTTACTAGGTCAGAAGGACAAATCACTCACTAATTATTCCTTATCAGTAAACAATTTGTTAATATTCATCTAAAATTACCTCATAAAAATTCTGTTCTTTATATATTGGAAAACCTGTTTTTCTTGCTTGAATAATTACATGATCTTTATTCTCAATAAATTGTTTTATTGTTGACTGAAATATTGAGATATGATATTTTGATATTATTTCTGCTTCTTTTTTATGTATTTTTAAGTCTATCTTTTTATCAGACACTATTAATATATCAATATCACTTCCTTTTTTTTCTTCCTTAATTGAAGCAGAACCAAAAATAACAATAGTATAAATCTCTTTTGGGATGTTATTTAGGAAATTTCTTAATGGATTTTTTACTCCTATATTTAGGTTATTGAACTTTTGTATAGCAATCTCTGAAAATTTCAATGAGACTAATTTCTTATTATTGATTATATAATACTTATTTGAAATTGTCTTTTCTTCCTTTAAAATATTATTTTTTATAAGCTTACTTAAACTATTCTGGAGAGAACTATGTGAAAGATTAGTATGTCTCTTTATCTCATTGTAATATAGTTTAGGTGCATTTGATTCAAAATATGCTTTGTATATTTTGTATTCTGCTATCATATCTTGTAGTAGAAAGTACTTATTTATATGCTTTACCCTTTTTTGGTAAAATATTACCAATATTTGGTAAATGGTTGTTATTTAAAAGAATTTATTTCTCTTTCATTACTTGTTTCATTAATGCATAATTATTCTGTGTGCTAATAACATACATTTCTTTCATTCTCCAATCACTTTTTTTATTACCAACAATGAAATCATCAACATTAAAAGAATCTTTAACTGTTCCATCTGAATATTTACGCATATCTACTCCTAAATTTTTAGCAATAGCTAAACTAGCTGCAAAATCCCATAAATGAGCTGCTGTCATTGTACCCATACTCCTACCTATTGCAGTATAAGCAATATTTGCAACTGTACAACCAACTTGTCTAGGTTGGGCATTGTTTACTTCACGTACAAGATCATAATATCTGTAAAATGAATCAGTTAACATTACAACTGAACTTTCACTTTCAGGTTTTTGTAATTCTGTTTCTAGTCCAGTATCTAATTGCATAGAATATGATTTATTATCCCTTGAATAAAACATTTCATTTAACGCAGGAAATAAAACAGCTCCTGCAACTGGTTTATGACCATCTGCTCCTTTCTTTAGTAAACCAACTGATACTGCAAAAAAAGGAATTCCACTTGCAAAGTTAACAGTACCATCAATTGGATCAATAGCCCAAATATACTCATTATCAAATACTTTTCCATATTCATCTTGATCTGAACTTTCTTCCCCAAGAAAATATGAATCAGGTAAGATTTTACTAAATTTATCTTTTAATAAACCTTCTATATGTTTATCAGAATCAGTAACTATACTATCATCTGGTTTTATTGATATATCATGATTGCCATTAAATCTCCTCATTACTTCAGGCGATATCTCTAATAAGAAATTGATAATAAGGTTTTCTATCATATGATTGGGTGTTTTGGAGGATATATAAATGTTATGGAGGAGGTGTTACTCACTAATTATTTTTCAGAATGAGTTAATTTCTTATTATTTGGTGTTATAACTTTATTACCAATGTGCTTTTCAATTTCTTTCCTGGTGTTACCAGCTATTTTTCCACCTTTTTTAGCTACATCTTTATTTTTAGAAAATGAGTCTGGTTTTTCCTTTTTAGATATCTCTGTTGTTGTTGCTTCTGCAAGCATGTTTAGAATAAGTTCCATATTGTTCATATTATCTCTAAGATTTTCTTTTTTTAAACTCTTTAATTTTTTATATTCTCTAACATTAAAACCAGACCAAGCTTTAGTTATCTCATCAGTTAGGATTGCATATTCTACTCCTTCTTTAACACCTCTATTGTCCCACTCATCAGTTAAATCCTTTCTAACCTCAATTGTCTTTAATCTTTGATTAATCCATTCCCTAGAATATCCTTTTCTTAGGTAAGTTTTCATTGCCCTGTCAAAAGCAAGCTCTGGGTCTTCTGTTTCCTCAATTCTTTCATAACCAACTTTTGCTAGCCATAACTTGAATGGTTCTGCTTTTTTAGAAGGGATTGACTGGATTAATCTTAATAGTTGTTCTGTATCTGCAACATCTGTAAGTCTCATCTTACCATCAACAGCTAATAATTTCAAAGCGTGACAATTTGTCACGGTTTCATTTCCTTCTTCTTTAAGTCTCTGTTTTAATTTTCTCCAATAAGCATAAGAATCAACGCTTTCTGTTAATATTGCAACTACATCAACTATTGAGAAATACCACTTTTCTTTTTCTTCCTTCCATTCTACTCTAACCTTCTTATCTTGGAATAGTTTAATTGCATTTTCTTTTTTCATTTTGATTATATGTTTTAGGTTATTTTACCCTATATAGCTATGGGGGAAATAAGAGTTTAAATAGTTTGTTGAAAGTAACTAGGTCTAGAGAATATGTTTTTAATAATGAAAAAATAATAACAACATAGGCATGGACGGACATTTTCTTTAAGAAAATATCCTATTCGGCTTCGCCTCATCCAGCCATTGTTATTATTTTTAATTAAAATAGAATTTATTTAACAAAAGTGTTCTTAACTCTTACTGATTTTTGGAAATAGACTGTCCAAATAATTGCAACAATAAAGTTTGCTACGAATTCTGCAGGATTTGTTTCA
>JABHXF010000014.1 GCA_018657385.1 Candidatus Woesearchaeota archaeon
ACTATCTTTAAATTCATCAGCAATCTGTTTAGCTAAAGGTTTTGTTGGTGTTAAGAATATAATTTTAGATTTTGGAAAACTATTCAATCTATGTAATGCTGATAACAAAGCAACTTTAGTTTTACCTCTTCCAGTAGGCAAACAAATCAAGGTATTTGCTTTCATTGTAGTTTTAAAAATAGATTCTTGGTACAATCTTGGTTCAAAACCCTTTATTTGAAACATCTTTACCTAATATTCTCCTTTTTCTATATAAATACTGCGTGTCTATGTCCTGTCCATAGTAGCAAATATTATAAACCACAAATTTTTCCTTAATCCCATGTTTGCGATTATACTAGGTGTATTGGATATCATAGCTGCATTAAGCTTATTCCTATTAAAATTTTCATTAGCTCCATGGTTTGCTGCAATCTTTGCAATCTATCTATTAATCAAAGCAGTTATTTTCTTTAGAGATTTCGCAAGCATCATTGACATTTTCGTAGTTATAATTTTTGTAATTGCTTTACTTGGTTCATTCAACATTTTATCTTGGTTAGCAATAATTTGGTTATTACAAAAAGGAATTCTAAGTTTATTTAGTTTTTAACATAAGAAAAATAATAAAATAAAACTGCACCTATTGCTGTTGCCAATCCTGCAATTATTAACAATGGGATTATTGATAAGAAATATACTAAAACAATCACTGCAATAATAAAGATTAAACTAGAGACATACAATAATGTTGAACCCATAAAAATCTTAGATCCATCCAGTTTGTGTACAGGAATCATATAAAATATTGCCAAAGCAGCGTTAATGAAAATAAAATTATCTAAAGTTCCATAGGAATTAAAAAATCCTGCAATTAATAATAATACAATATGAGACATAGGTCCTGCCAAAGCAATCTTTGCATCTTCATAATCTGTAACGTGAACATATTTTTTTCCAACTCTAGATCCTCTTTTCAATAAAAGATTATATTCTCCTAAAGCTAAGAAGAAAAGTTTACCGTTACTTATCAATGTAATAATTAATGAGATAACAACTCCAATTGGAAAAGATTTAATTTCATACCTTTTTCCCAAAAAGTTTATTTTTCTCGGAAAGAAATGGTTTGTTCTTCTAATAATAGATTGAGGCATCCATCTAAATGATTTAATCCCCCACAATTTATATTCTGCAATAAATCCTTGTCTTTTAGCAATCCATTTGTGAGCAAGTTGATGTATTAAGAAAGAAACTGCAACCATCAAAGTAACCATAACTAAATTACTTAACCAATATGACAATTCAAACACTTCTGTTCCATCATCTAATCCAAGAGCTAATGCTAGAACTAAAATTGAAATAATTAATGGAAAAATCTCTTTCTTGCTAAACATATTAATAAAATAATACAAAGAAGTATTTATAGTTTTTTATTATCTAGAGATAAGATCAATATAAATATCTAATCTTCCAGGACTTTCTTTAATTCTATATGATCCACCTGATAATAGTTCTTCAAAATTCATTTTTATTTGTGCTACTTCTTCTAATTGGTCTTTAAGGTAATCTTTTGCATATTCAACTAAATCTAAAGGAAGATCTTCTTGTTCTTTACTCCATTTTTTTTCAGGCCAAACTGCTAATCTTATTAATTCTGTAACTGCTTCATTTCTATCATTTAGATTTCTTGGATCAAAATCATATTCTGAACCTCTTAATTGATAATTTGCTTCAAAACCCATTTTCTCTGCTTCAACTAAATGACTTGCCCATAATCTTCTCAATGAAGTACTATGTGCGACCATTATTAAATTATCATGAGCTCTTCCAGAATTTAAAATATTTTGAATTCCAAATCTTGAATTTTCTCCACCATTACTAGCAAAGCTCTCAACTAATAATTTATCATCTTGAACTCCATGAGTCCATCTTAATCTTGCAGCTAAGTATTCTGCTTCAGGCAATTCTAATCTTTCAAGAGCACCAGAATCTTTTCCAATTCCACCACTAATCATTGCATAATCAATTAATTCATTTCTAAATAATGTATAAGTTCTATCAGCTATTCTTGGATCCGCTCTTCCAAAAACAAATGCTCCATCTGCTTTTGTTAAACCTTGTGTTTCAACTGCTCTTAGATAATCATAAAT
>JABHXF010000015.1 GCA_018657385.1 Candidatus Woesearchaeota archaeon
AGTTGATCAAAACAATGAAGCTGATGGTTTAACTGAGAATTCAAGATCACATTATGTAAGATACCTTTCAGACTTTGCTAAATCATTAAAGAAAACGTCATTCCTTAAAGCTTCATTATCAAATGATGTTGAAACTTATATAATTCTTAAACAAAAACATTTGAAAGAATCAAGTTTTCTTAGTGTTAAGTCAACTATTAAAATGTTTTATAGATATTTGTTTGAAAAGAAACCTACTGACACAAATGTTCTAAAAATATATAATTTTCTTAATAAGAGAAAGAGAAGCAAGACCAGAAAGTTTGTTACAGACACAAAAGAACATTTAACAAGGCAAGAAATAGTTAAATTAGTTGCAAGTATTAAAGGAAAATCAACTGATGCAATAAGAAACAGAGCATTGATTGCTTGTTTATATGATAGTGGTGCAAGAATTAATGAACTACTAGCAACAAGGGTCATGGATTGTAATGCAGATGAAAAAGTTCCAAAGTTTTTCTTACCAATCTCTAAAACCGAACCCAGAAATAGTAATATGTTAAACTTTTCCTTACCTTACTTAATGGAGTGGATCAAAACCCACGAATATTGGAATAATAAAGAAGCACCTGTATTTTATTCAATGAGTACTTCAAATTATGGTGATCCAATCACAGCAAGTGCGGTTGGTCAAATACTAAGAAGAACTTTAAAGATTTCTGGTATCAAGAAGAAAATAACTTTGCATAGTTTAAGACATTCAAAAGCTTATCATATGGCTGAAGATGGGATGCTGATTTCAGAAGCTAATAAGTTATTTGGTTGGGGCAGAACAAGCGGTATGTTTCATTATTATTCTGCTGTTAAGGACAAAGAGGTTGAATTTAAAGAGTTAGAACGTGCCAATAAATTAACTCCCGAACAACTTGGAGAAAGAAAGTTAGAAAGAAATGCTTTTGTAATGAAAACTTGTATGCGTTGCAAGGAGAAAGTTCTACCAAATCAATTTGTTTGTGGTAAATGTGGGCTAAGTGTAACTAAAAATATTGCTACTCAAGAACTTGATCATTATAATACACTCCAAGACCAGATAAAAGAACTGCAAGAATCAGTAAGACTTATGGGTGTAAGAAGAGTTGGTTACAAGAAAGTTGTTAAGAATAAGTTAGGTTAATTTTTTCTTGTTTTTTGTTTTTGAATAATTTCAATCCTTTTGATTATTTTTGGTGCTATTTTTTTAATGTTATGGTTAGCAGTAATTATGATTTGATTCTTTTCAACTTTAAATAAACGGTAATCTTCTTTGCCTAACTGCCACATTTGGTGTGTTAGCAAATAGTAATAGCAACCCCATATTGTAGCGGATATTAAAACTGTGCGTCCTACTTTATTTCTATCAATTAAATTATTTTTTTGGAGATTATATAATCTATCTAAAATGTGTGTGTGTACCAATCCTAATTTTGAAACCAAATTCATAATTGGCATTGGTTCTTCAATAACAATCTGAAGTATTTTAAAATCCGTTTCACTTAAAAGAGTAAATTTATTTGTCATGATTCTTTTACCTAAACAAACTTAATATATAAAGTTTACCTTCTTGGCTAAACTATTTGACTACTTCTTAATAGTTTAGGTTAATGCATAAACTTTATATATTAGTTTAAGTATTCACCTAAACTATGGCAGGAAAAACATTAATTGCGGATTTACCAGAACTACTTGCAGAAATGCTCGACAGAAAAGCTTCAGAAATGATGATTGGAAGAACAGCAGTGGTTCGTATGGCTATAAAAAGCTATTGTGAGGTTAAAAATGATGACAACTGAAGAAACAAATGAGATTGATAAATATTTAATCAAAAATTGGGATCTATTAGATTCTGACACTAAACGTTGTTTAGAAATTATTGGAGTGCGTCCATAAATAATTGTCCTTTAGTGTTCACTCTCTGTATATGGTGTAGGTGAACAAATGAAAACAAAAGAAGATTTTTATGAAAAATGTTTTGTAAATTTTTGTAATGGGAAAGTGTTCATTGATAATCAAATATTATCAATAGAACAAGCAAAA
>JABHXF010000003.1 GCA_018657385.1 Candidatus Woesearchaeota archaeon
CATAGTTGCTGTTATATCCCCCGACTGGAGATTTTTAACGACCGAAGGGAGTATAAAATCGTAGGGAGAGCGCAGCGTGGTCAAGGTTTAAATTCCCAAAGGGAATATTAAACCGCAGAAGTCTCTAATTTTCCTGAGGACAGGGGCTTGGCGTAGTTTTCACTAACTGTATTTAGATTTAATAACTGCTTTAGCAGACTATAGTTTAGGGGGAGTTCTTGAGCCGAAGGCTCTTTCAGTTTAGTACATTAAGGGGGAGTTCCGTTTTATCTTTTGAGCGTAGCGTTACTTTGAAAACAAGAAGAAAGGGGCGAGAAAATTGTAGTTTTTAGTGTGTTAGGAAATTGTAGTTGCAGAAACACATAAATTTATAAATATGTGTTGATATTTGTTTATTTAGTTTGTTTTTATAAGGGGCGAGAATGGAAGAAAGTAAGAATATCACATTGAAAGTTAATATTAAGTTATATGATAAGTATAGAGAACTCTGTAAACATGAAGGTTGGATTGTCTCTCGTCAGTTTGAAAAGTTAATGGAAGAAGAGTTAAAGAAGAGGGGGCGAGAAAATGTCAAATAACGATTTAACTTTTATAACAAACGAGAATGGACAGAGTTTATTAAATCGTTTCAACACTCTTACTAAAGGTACTAAATTTTTTGATTGTTTAGTGGGTTATTTTTATTCTAGTGGTTTTCATGCGATGTATAAATCTTTAGAAAGTACAGAAAAGATTAGAATTCTTATTGGGATTAGCACTAACAAAGAAACATATGACTTAATTAAAGAATCTGAAAATCAAGAAGAATTAGGTTTTTCCAGCAAAGAGGCTAAAGTTCATTTTGCAGATAAACTTGTGGAAGAATTTAATCACTCTAAAGATTCTAAAGAAGTTCAAGAAGGGGCACTAAAGTTTATAGAATGGTTAATATCAAAAAAGTTAGAAATAAAAGTTTATCCTGCCGATAGAATTCATGCGAAACTTTATATCATGACCTCTAGTGGTGGTGGATTTGGCGATAAAGGAAGAGTAATAACTGGTTCTAGTAATTTTACAAAAGCCGGATTAAGCGATAATTTAGAATTTAATGTTGAATTAAAAGATAGTAGAGATTATGATTATGCAATTACAAAATTTAATGAGTTATGGGCAAATGCAACTGATGTTTCAGATAAATATGTTGAAACCATCAAGAATAAGACTTGGTTAAATGATGAAATTACTCCCTACGAACTATTCTTAAAATTCATTTATGAATTTCTTAAAGAAAAGATTCAACTTGATCAACAAGAAATTAAGAATGAATACAAACCAGAAAATTTTATGGAATTAGAATATCAAAAAGATGCAGTTAGAGATGCAGGACAAATATTAAATGAATTTGGTGGCGTATTTATTTCAGATGTAGTTGGTTTAGGAAAAACATTTATGACTACAATGCTCGCTCAACAACTGGAAGGTGGAACATTAGTTCTTGCACCACCAATTCTCATAAGTAAGAATAATCCTGGTTCTTGGAGGAACGCATTTTTTGATTTTGGTGTAAATAGGGCTGAATTTCAATCAATTGGTAAACTTGATCAAGTGCTTAAGCAAGGTACTGATAGATATCAAAATGTCATTATTGATGAAGCTCATCGTTTCAGAACAGAAACAACTCAAATGTATGAAAAGCTATACAAAATATGTCGTGGAAAAAAGGTAATCCTTGTTACTGCTACTCCATTAAACAACACTCCAATAGATATTTTGGCTCAAATAAAATTATTCCAAAATGCACATAAATCAACACTTCCAAATCCAAGAGTTCTTGACTTAGAGAAATATTTCAAACTTCTTCAGAATAAATTAAAAAATCTTCATAGACAAGAGAATAAAAAAGAATATTTAGAAGTAGTTAAAGAAAATGCTAAAGATATAAGAGAGAATGTATTAAAACATCTGATGGTAAGAAGAACAAGAACAATCATAGATAAATATTATAAAAAAGACTTAGCAAATCAAGGGTTAAAATTTCCAACTGTTAAAGATCCAGAAGGAATAATTTATCAATTTTCAAAGGAAACTGATTCTATCTTTAATGAAACTCTTGAATTGGTTGCACATAAATTCAAATATTCTCGTTATACTCCATTGCTTTACCTAGTTGAAGAACTTCCAGAGAACCAACAGACACCACAAAAAAACATGGGAAAATGGATGAAAATATTACTATTAAAAAGACTTGAAAGTAGTTTTTATGCGTTCAAAAAATCTATTTCAAGATTTATTTATTCTTATGAAAGATTTTTAGAAGAATACGAAAAAGGTTACGTTTACATTAGTGAAAAATACACTTCAAAGGTATTTGAGTTATTAGATGATGAAGAAGTTGATGCTGTTGAAAAGTTGATTGAACAGGATAGGGCTAAAAAAATTGAGTCTAAGAAATTTAGTAAAGATTTTATAGACGATTTAAAGTCAGATCTCAAAATATTAAAACACATTGATGGAATGTGGAAAAAAGTTGATAACGACCCAAAATTAGAGACATTTGTTAAATTTCTTAATAGTAAAAAGCACTTAAAAGAGAATAAATTAATAGTTTTTACAGAATCAAAAGAAACTGCTGAATATTTAGAAAGTAAATTAAATCCTCTTTTTAATAACAAAGTGATTTCTTATTCAAGTGTTTCAACAGAAGCTGTAAGAGAACGAATTATTGATAATTTTGATCCTGCTTCAAAGAGCAAAAAGAGTGATGTGAGAATATTAATAAGTACCGAAGTTCTATCTGAAGGAGTAAACTTAAATCGTTCTAATGTTGTGATTAATTATGATACTCCATGGAACCCTATCAGAATGATGCAAAGGGTTGGTAGAATTAATAGAGTTGGGAAAAATTTACCATTTGATGAAATTTACACTTACAACTTCTTTCCAGCAGGTCCAATTGATGAAAAAATTAGTTTAATAGCAGCAGCAGAGGTTAAAATTCAATCATTTATAGAAATGCTTGGAAATGATGCGAAATTATTAACTGATGAAGATGTTAAGTCGCATGAATTATTTAGGCGATTGAATTCTAAAGAAATTCTGATGGGCGAAGAAGAAACAGATGATCCTGAGTTAGAATGGCTCATTAAATTAAGAGAAATTAGAGATAACAATCCAAAATTATTTGAACAAATAAAGCGACTTCCTAAAAAATCAAGAACCATTAAGAAAAATGCTTCTGAAAAAGGATTATTTACATTTTTTAGAAAAGGAAAACTAAGAAAATTGTATCATAATAATGGGGTTCTTATCAATGAGATTGATTTTGAAGAAGCAATAAAATTATTGAAAGCAGAAGAGTCTAAAAAACAGAAAAGTGTTTTTACAGCAGAATTTTATAAACTTCTTGAAGAAAACACAACAGAATTTAAGAATTTTTTTATCAGTGAAGATATTTCTCAAACGGGGGGAAGTAAAGGACATGAAGGTAAATTAAAGAAGATCATCAAAGCGATGTTAAAGAAACCAGATGGGCTAACTGATGAAGATGAGGATTATCTACAAAAAATTCTTAATATAATTCAAGATGGAGCAATACCAAAAGAAACACTTAAGAGAATTAATAATTCTCTTAAAAAGGTAGAAATAAACAATTTAAAGATTCTTACAAAAATAAAAACAATTGTTCCAGACAATTCCGAATTATTCAAAGAAGCTTACGCAAGTTTTGCGGGGAATGTTGAAGGTCCAAGAGAAGTAATATTATCGGAGATGTTTCTAAATGAATGAAAAACAAGCTAAGGAGTTATTAGATTATACATTTAATAAAGAATTTGATTTTGTTAATTTTTCCAATCTTTTGAAAGAATTACTGAATACTTCCAATCTTTACAAGCAAGATAAAACACAATTTATTGATAAACAGTTTAAAAATTATATATTAAATGTTATCAAACTAGGACAATATAAAGATGTAAGTAATAAATCCGTAGAAATTCTTGCGGTTAAACTAGCAACTCATTCTTCTTTAGATAGAGCAAGAACTATGCAGAGAAATTTTATTTCAACATGGTTATCAAAAAATTCAAATGAACCTGTTGGAGCTCTCGTTGCTTTTTATAGCGATGAAAAAGATTGGAGATTTTCTTTTGTAAAATTAGAATATAATTTAATGAAAGATCAAAAAGGAAATCTAAAAGCACAAAAAGAACAAACTCCTGCTAAAAGATATTCTTTCCTTGTTGGGCCAAACGAACCTAATCATACTTGTAAAAGTCAATTTGTTCATCTGTTAGTTGATGATCATGATCCAACACTTAAGGAAATAGAAAAAGCATTTGGTATTGAAAAAGTAACTAAAGAGTTCTTTGAGAATTATCAGAAAAGATACTGGGATTTAAGAGATTCTCTAGAGAGAGTAATAAAGAGAGATGCTAATGTCAAAGAAGAGTTTATGAGAATAGTTCAAAACGATGAAGAAGAACTTAAAAATTTTGTTGTTGAGTTCTCAAAAAAACTCTTAGGACAAATAGTTTTTCTTTATTTTTTACAAAAAAAAGGTTGGTTAGGGGTTGGGATTTACGATAAATGGGGAACTGGACCAAAAGATTTTATGAGACGGTTATTTGGTGGCGGAAAACAAAATTATAAACCATTAGTGAAGTATGATAACTTTTTCAATGATATCTTAGAACCATTATTTTATGATACTTTGGCAAGGAAAAGGGATGGGGATTATTGTAAATTTGGAAATGTTGCATTTAAGATTCCATTTCTTAATGGGGGATTATTTGAGCCATTAGATGGATATAAGTGGGAAGCAACGGACATAACCATTGATGATAATATCTTTAAAGATATTTTAAATACATTTGATGAGTTTAACTTCACAGTTAAAGAAGATGAACCATTAGAAAAGGAAGTTGCGGTAGACCCAGAAATGCTTGGGAAAGTCTTTGAGAATCTTCTTGATGTTAGTGATAGAAAATCAAAAGGAGCGTTTTATACTCCTCGTGAGATTGTTCATTATATGTGTCAACAATCTTTAATCAATTATTTAGAAACAAATACTTCTATATCACGAGAAGATATTGAAATATTTATTGAGATGGGAGATATTACAACATCCAATGATGAACGAATATTAATTCAGATTAAAGAAAAACAAGAAAAAGTTTCAAAAGGAATTATTTCTAGTGCCATTTTTGCTAAAGAAGTAGAAGAGTTATCTAATCAACTTAATCTCCCTAAATCAATCGTTCAAAATAAAGAACCAATTGATAAACTATTGAAAGATATTAAAGTAGTTGACCCTGCTGTTGGTTCTGGTGCTTTCCCTATGGGAATGATGAACGAGATAGTAAACGCTCGTTCTATCCTCTCTTTATTCTTCTCTGAAGAAAGAAATGTTTATGACATAAAGAGAGAATGTATAGAGAACTCTCTTTATGGGGTAGATATTATGCCCTCTGCGGTTGATATTTGTCAATTAAGATTTTGGTTGTCTTTAATTGTTGATGAGGAAGATAAAGATAAAGTAAAACCTCTTCCAAACTTAGATAATAAAATTATGTGTGGAAATTCTTTATTAGAAGAATTTGAAGGAGTTAAACTTTTTGATGAAAGTTTACTTGGTGAAGAAGTTAAGGATATAAGACCAGAATTAGTAAGAATTGATAATGAGATTAAAGAATTAAATCTTAAGATTGGTCAAATTATTACAGGTAAGATTAAAGGTGATTATAAAGAATTAAAGAAGGACGTTCAGAAAAAAGAACGTGAGAAAAAGAAATTGTTAGAAAAGCCTAATGAGGAAAGAAACACCACTCTTGATAATATTGGAAATGTTAAAAGAAATGAAGCTAAAATCAAGTTAAGAAAATTTGAAGCAAAGCAAAAAGAATTCTTCAATTCATTTGATAGAGATACGAAAACAAGATTGAAAAAAGAGATGGATCAATTAGAGTGGGAACTTATCAAAGTAACATTAGAAGAGCAAGGAAATGCAGAAGCATTGGGAAAACTTGATAAGATTATGCAAAGTAAGAGTAAACCATTCTTTTTATGGAAACTAAAATTTGCAGAAGTATTCCAGAGAAAGAATCCAGGATTTGATGTTGTTATAGCTAATCCTCCGTATGTTGAATTCAAAAATCTTGATAAAGATCAAAAAAACCTTTTAGAAAAAGTATATTCTTCAACTACTGGAAAATATGATCTCTATATTCCATTTATTGAAAAATCTATTTCTCATTTGTCATGTCAAAAGGGATTTATTACTTTTATTTGTCCGACTAGATTTTTAAAAAGGGATTATGGTAAGGGGATTAGATTATTTATTAAAAATAATGCTAAAGTATTTGAAATTGTTAATTTCACGGATTATCAGGTTTTTTCTGAAGCTATGACCTATACTGGGATTTTTTCATTCATAAATGATTATGAGCCAAATTCAGAGATAATCTATAAGAAGGTAAAGAATAATGCTATTGTTAACAAAGATATTATTACTAGATTATTACATTCTAAAAAAGATAACGATTTAATTGAAGTAATCAATTCTACAATGAAAGATTTGGGTGATGCACAATGGTTTTTTCACAATAAAAAAAATGCTTTAATTATCAACAAAATGGTTGATAATTCTGCTACTCTCCGTTCAATAAGTGAAGGAATTTATCAGGGGATCGCTACTGGAAAAGATGGTGTTTTTGTTATAAAAGAATCTGAAATACATAAAAATGGATATGAAATGCCCATATTACAAAAATTCTTAAAAGGTAAAGATGTGGATAAGTATCTGCTCAAATGGTCAAAAAATTATGTAATTTATCCCTATGATGAAAATGGAAAAGTGATTTCAGAGAATATATTAAAACAAAATTATCCTAATATTTATTCTTATTTAATCAGTCAAAAAAATAATCTTTCAGGAAGAGGTTATTTTGATAAATCACCAAAGAGATGGTTTGAACTTTGGAACCAACGTTCATTAAATAGATTCAAACAAACTAAATTGCTAACATTAGATAATGCTAAAAAAAATAGTTTTGCTTTAGATGAATTAGGATTTACAGGTTCTACAACTGTATATTCAATAATTCTTAAAGATAAAAGTAAAGAAAATTACAAATATATTCTTGCACTTCTTAATTCAAAACTAATGAATTATTATCATAAGAATACCACAATACCACAAGCCGGTGGTTTTTTTAGATATCAGGCAATATTTATTGAAAATTTTCCCATTAAATTTAATGATCAAAAACATAATATTGTTGAGGTTGTAGACAGAATAATTACAATCACAAAAAGTGCAGATTATTTAAATAATATGGATGAGCAAAATCATGTGAAAAGTTTAGAAAAACAAATTAATAAGTTAGTTTACAAAACTTATGAGTTGACTGACAAAGAAATTGAGACAATTGAAAAATATACCAAAAATGAGTAAAAAAAATATTTTAGATATTAAAGGAATTTGTTTTTCGGCAATTCCAGAACACATTGAAAGAATCTTCAAAAAGAAGGACATATTATTTCCAAAAATATTAGTCCATGATTCTTTGCCTCTTTATTGTATAGCTGGTCAAAAGTTTTTTTTCTATAAATCTCACTCCAAAAAAGAAATTGTAGGAGAAGGAACCATTAAAAGTTTATCAATGCTAACTTATAATCAATTCCTATCAAAATTAAGTGATTCTTTTATTACGAAAAAAGAATTAGAGAATTATGTTAATAACAGATATGATAAGAGAATTATTTCGTTTAAGATATCTAATCTATTTTATTATAAAAAACCAATTAAACTAGATTATTATATAACTATGGGAGGGAAATATATTACTAATAAAGAGTATTATAAATGGTTTCATAAAAATAAGTAAATGGCATCATATGGTTTTAAAATAATGAAAGGGGATCATCCTGGAGATTTGCACGTTCATGTATATTATAATGCTAAAAGTGGATATGGAAAGCAATTAGGCAAGTATAGGATTCCATCTTTAGAACCATTACCTGGAACAAAACAAAAATTAAATGAATCTGAAATTAAATTTTTAAAAAATTGGCTTAATCAAGATAAGCAAATGAAAAAACTTAATGATTGTCTTAAATCAACAGTTTTTAGTTCACACGAAATAGGAAAAAGTGCAATGAGGAGAGTTAAGCAAGGCAATCTTTTAAAAGAAGGTGGTGAAACATTCATTGTAATAAAAATTCCTATTGTTGATAGAATAGAATAAAATCACATAAAATTCAGCCCCTCAAGTTTAAGTTTATTAAAAAATAATCTTAGATGCTTCTGGTTAAATTTCAATAAGAAGATTAAACGCCCAGATTCAATATTTCCATCTTTACCCTCTGGGATGGAATAAAGTTCTGAAAGGACATTTTGATTTCTTTATGAGAAAGAGAGAAATGCCTGAAGCTTCAGAAGAGTGTGGGTTTTGTAAGTGGATTAATATAAATAATAATTTTTAATCAGTGTTTAACTTCAAAATTCTATCAAATATTTTCTCATTCTCTATTTCAGTTAAAAAGTTTTTCAGAAATTTGTAATTGAGTTTAGTCATTTCTTCAGGTTTTTTAAAATTAAATTTTGGTCCTCCACCCATCCATTTATATCCTGCCCAATATTCTATATTTTTTGGATTGAAGTAAATTCTTGCCCAACATCCCTGACCACATTCTCGTGGTTCATGCGCCCATGTTCCACCAAAGACCCATAAGTTTTTACTAGATTTATGAAAAATTCTCGCCCCCTCTTCACTCTTCAAAAATTCATCTTTCCATTCAAATAGTTTTTTACAGATTTCAATTTTCTCGCCCCTCTTAGAACTCTCGTTTTGTCTGAAAAGTTTACGTTGTTTCTTATCTTCTTGTTCTTCAGTTATATCCTGTAATTGTTCTTTTTCTTCTTGTTTCTTCTGTTTATCAAGTGCAGTTTTGAAAGATTTTGGTACGTTCATGCCATCTTAAAAGTTATTCTGATTTAAATATTTTATTGAACAATATATTCTTATTGGAATATTTAGTTTTCTCGCCCCCTCTCGTTTTTTTAGTTTTTAGTTTAGTTTTAGTTAGGAACTCCCTCCCGTTAAATTTAGTTTTTTAGAAAGTTAGAACTCCCCCGTTAGTTTACAGTTAGTGAAAATTTGGGAGAATGAAATGAACCGCATAGACAATGTTATAGATAGTTACGAAGTAATTGTCGTCTTTTGTCTTTTTGTCGTCTATGCGAAGCCAAGCCCCGTTAAGTGTTCAGGTTACTTTGTCGTTCCCACAAAGGAAAATTAGAGATTGGATATAACACATATTAGACGAACCACTATCCAAAATATCTTCTATTTTGGGTGTAATTAGAGGTTAATATGTGTTAGTGTCTACTGGAGGAAATGGGCTAAAATAAGGGGTTCTTTATAAATTAACACGTAAGATTTTCGAGATTCTTTGATTTCTATCATAGCACTGGACAAGTAGGTGTGAAGCTTATAAAGAAAAGATGTTCTTAAATGGTTATGAATGTAAAAAACAACAACTTGGCCAGGCGAGCCGAAGGCGAGTAGGATTTTTCTGAAAGAAAAGTCCGTCTGTGCCATGATTGTTGTTGTTTTTTGCTATATTAAATAAAAAGAGGTAAGAAAATGAATAACTTCAGAATCATGCATATGGAAATGAAAATAAGAGGTTTTAGCAAGAGAACAATAGAAACATATCTATATCACAATCAAAAATTCCTAAAATACACTCAGAAAAGCCCTAGAAGTGTAAATAACATGGATGTTAAGCAATATCTTGAATCTTTAGTAGATAAGGGACTAAAAAATACATCATTAGCAATGACTTATAATGCTCTTAAATTCTATTATTACAACATTCTAGGAAGAAGGTTTTTCATTAACATAAAAAGACCAAAAATAGAAAAGACAATACCTTTTGTATTGTCAAAAGAAGAGATTCACAAACTAATATCTGTAACTACAAACCCCAAACATCAGTTGCTAATAAAAATGCTTTATAGTTCAGGATTAAGAGTTTCTGAATGTTTGAATTTAAGATTCAAAGATATAGACAAATGCATTGTGTTTGTTAAATCAGGAAAAGGCAATAAAGATAGATTATCAATATTAGCTAACTTATCAAAGGAAATCAATGTTTTTAACACAGGAAATCCAAATGATTATATTTTCAAAGGAAAAAATAGCCATTTAACTATTAGATCTGCTCAAATGATACTAAAAAAAGCTGCAGAAATAGCTAAAATTAACAAGAATGTTTCTCCACATTGCCTAAGAGCATCATTTGCAACTCATTTAATCGATCAAGGTGAACATTTAGGAGATATAAAGGAATTATTAGGGCACAGCAATATTAGAACAACTTATGGATATATAAGGCCAAATCCTTCAAGAATATCAAATATAAAAAACCCTTTAAAACCATAAAATATATAAACTATAGTCAACTATAGTCTGCTATGGCAACTACAATACAAATAAGTGAAGAATTAAAGGTTAAATTAGCTAAGAGGAAGATGTATAATAAAGAGACATATGAAGAAGTTATTTGGGATTTATTAGAGGACACTATGGAATTAAGCAATGAAACAAAAAGGAATATAAATGAATCAATGAAAGATATAAAAGCAGGAAGAACTAAATCTTTATCTCAAGTAAAGAAAGAGATGGGGTTCTAACATTGTTTGACATAGAATTTACAGCCAAGGCTGAAAAACAACTATATAAACTAGAAAAAGACAATCAAATTAGAATTATTTCAGCTTTAGAAAGGATTAGGATAAGGCCTTTATCTTATGTGAAAAAGCTTGTTAGTAGCGATTATTTTAGGTTAAAAATTGGAAAATATAGGGTGATTTTAAACATAAAAACAAACAAATTAATAATATATGTGATTGAGTTAGGACATAGAAGAAACATTTATAAAGCCTCAAAATCACTTTCATAAAATGCAAGAAAAAATATTTGATATGTTGTTCAATGAAGAAGATATTACATGGAAAAACATTATTTTTGAATCTGTTAAGAAAGAAGAAATGAATCCATGGGATATTGACATCTCTGATCTAGCTAAGCGTTTCTTGGAAATGGTTAAACAGCTTAAGAAGATGGATTTTAAAATATCTGGTAAAATTATTTTAGCAGCAGCTATTTTGTTAAGATTAAAGTCTAATAAATTGTTAACAGATGATATTGGGGAATTAGACAGACTAATAGCAATGTCTGAACAAACTGAAGAAGAGTTTTATGAAGAATTAGAGTCAGAAGATTATGCAGAAAAAAATAGACTTCTTAATGATGAAGAAAAATATAAGCTAATACCTAGAACACCTCAACCAAGAAAAAGAAAAGTTAGTGTTTTTGATTTAGTTGAGGCACTTAATCAAGCTTTAGAAGTCAAAAAAAGAAGAGTAAAAAGACATCAAGATTTTGATGATATAATAGTTGAGATTCCAGAAAGAAAAAGAGATATTACAGATATGATTGGTAATATTTATGAACAAATTATGAATTATTTCTTGCAAAAAAAGATGAATAAAATGCAATTTTCACAATTAATTCCTTCTGATTCAAAAGAAGATAAAATATTTACATTTATTCCTTTGCTTCATTTAACAAATCAACAAAAGGTAAGTATGGAACAAGAATATCATTTAGCTGATATTGAGGTTTATGTTTCTGAAGACATGAAAATTACTCCAGAAATGATTAAGCAAGAGGTTGAAGAAATCAAAACTGCATATAAAGCAGAGGAAGAAGTAGTTGAACAAAGTGCTTTAGAGATATTTGAGAAAAAGCCGGAGAAGAAATAAAATGCATATACTAAAAACAAGTTATCAGGGAAATCCAAATGTTGGTTTATTTGGTTGGGCAAATGACAAGGTTTGTTTAATTGGTACTGGCTTTAAGAGTAAAGTAGTTAATGATATAAAAAAAGTTCTTGATGTTCCTGTATATGAAATTAGTTTGTGTAATACAGATTTAATTGGGGTTTTTTGTATTGGTAATAATGAAGCAATTGTAGTTCCAGACACTATATTGGATTTTGAAATTGAAGAATTAAAAAAAATCTGTAAAAAAGTAGGTTTAGATTTAGAAATAGTTACAACAAATCTAAATGCTCTTGGAAATAATATTTTATGTAATGATCTTGGAGCATTAGTTAATCCTGATTATAGTGCAAGAGTTAAAAAACAATTAAGGCAAGTGTTAAGAGTAAATTTAAAACCTGGCACAATTGCTTTGCATGGTATCCCTGGATCATTATGTGTTATTAAAGGAGAAAATGCAGTTGTTAGCAATAATATTCTTGAAAAAGAAGAAGACAAATTAAAAGAATTGTTTGGTGTAAGTAATATAACACATGGAACAGTTAATTTTGGATCACAAAACATAAGATCTGGAGTTCTTTGTAATAAGAATGGTTTTATTGTTGGTGATATGTCTTCTGGAGTAGAGATGACTGATATTGATGAAGGTCTAGGATTTTTAAATCAGTAAGTAGTTCTAATTTAGAAGTAAGAAGTGGGTAAGTAGTTAATTAGTTATTCGGTCTTCGTTCTTCGTAACGAAAACCGAAATACGAATAACGAACAACTAATTATTCCTCCTACAAACTTAGAACTTATTACTTATAACTATTCAATTCTTATCAATAATATCTTCTACATCCCCTTTTTTTAACTCAGGAAACATCTTTTCAATAAAGAATATTTTAGAATTAACACAATCCCATAATAATGTACCAGAGAATTTATGATCTTTTCCAGTTTCAATAATTATTTCAGGAGGGATAAAGTATGAGCTGTATGTATTTTCTTTAATTGTATCTTTTGTTAGCTTTGTTTCATTTTCAATATCTAACTCTTTTATTTCTTTATGGATTAATTTAAATGCATCAATAATTTCTTCTCTTCCATCATAATTCACACAAAAATTTAGAAAAAAGTTATCATAATCTTTGGTTTTATCAATCATTTGTTTAATTGACTCAACAACCATCCCTGGAAGGGAATACCACTTTCCTAAAACTGATATTCTAATTTGTTTTTCATTAATAATTTGTTCTTCTTTTAATTGTTTAAAAAATTCAATTAAAGATTCAACAATGACATCATGGGATTGTGCTTTTTCGTTCTTTTCAGATAACAAATAAATAGTCATAATTGGTATGTTTTTCTTTACCATTAGGTTAATAAGATCAGTAATTATTGTATTTCGTCTTAAAAAAGCTTCTTCAAATGGTTTATCATTTTTTTGTGCCCATCCAATAACATCTTTTACAGAAATAGCTATATGTTTTATGTCTACAGGCTTGTCCTTTTTCTTTAGAAAGTTTAATACATCAAGCATATTAATAGAGAGGATAATAAAGTTTATATAGTTTGTTGTTTTTTAGAATATTGAAATGAACACAATAATATTCACAATAGGACTAATTGCGTTATTAATTGGCTCTTTTACAGATCTAAAAAAAAGAGAAGTTCCAGATTGGGTTAATTTCGGGCTGATGTTTATTGGAATTGGTGTTTCTCTGTTGTTTTCAATTATTTCTGGAAATTACTTTATAATTCTTGGCAGCATTATAGGTTTAACATTAATGTATGCACTTGGTAGTTTAATGTTTTATACTGGCCAATGGGGTGGTGGTGATAGTAAAATGTTAATGGGCCTTGGTGCTTTAATTGGAATACCATTATTTCTTCCCATCAAAAATATTTTTATGTTTTGGAAAGCTGATTTACCATTTTTATTTATTTTTGTGATATATATAATGGTTACTGGTGCATTTTATGGTTTGTTATGGAGCATTGGCTTAGCAATTATTCATAGGAAAACATTTGTTAAGGATATTGTTGAAAGACTAAATACAAAAAAAGCAAAACTGATTAAATATGTGTTATTTGGATTATCAATAGTTGCAGTTATTATTCTTTTTTTAGTTGATAATTTAATTTTTAAATTATTTCCAATTTGGTTAACAGTATTATTAGTTCTTTTATTTTATATGTATTATTTTATTAAATCAATTGAAAAATGTTGTATGATTAAGCTTGTTGAGCCAGAAGAATTAACAGAAGGTGAATGGATTAATAAGGATATTTATATTGATTTGAAAAAAGGTAAAGCAAAGATTGGCAAGAAAACAGATAAAGAAGTAACAAAAAAATTAAAAGCAGCAAAAAATGTAAATACAGAAGAAAAAGCAAGAAAAGAATATATTTGCGGACCTAAAGACTTAGGTATTAGCAAAGAGCAGATAGCAACTCTTCTTAAATTAAAGAAATCTAAAATATATACTAAAAAAATAGAAATAAAAATAGGAATACCTTTTGTTCCTAGTTTTCTAATTGCTTATTTGATAAGTTATTTTGTGGGTATTGGTTGGATTGTTGTGTTGTTAAGCTAAACTTCTTGTTTTGTAAGGATTTTCTCTTCCACCATATATTGCTGGTTTATTTAATCCTAAATAAGCAACCCATTCTCTATCTCCCATAGAAAAGTGCCACCATTCACCTGGAAAGTTAACAAAATTTCTTTTTGTCATTGCTTCAATTAACATTATCCTGTTATCTTTTTGTTTTTCACTTATGCAATTTGCATTAGTAATAATTGCAGGACAATCAAAACCTCTTATTTCACTTCCCATATCTAATTCTTCTCCATTATCATATGTTAATGTAAGATCTATTGCTCCTCCAGTTGAGTGTGCAGCAGGTTTTAATGGATCTAATGAAGGTGGAAAAATAAAATTAAATGCTTTCAATTGTATTTGCTCTAAGCTAAGACTTGAATCATTTGCTTTTATTTCATTACATATTCTATTATACCATCTTTCTTGAACTTCAAATGGTCTAAATGCATCATATACTTTAAGTCTTAATGGTGCAATGTCTTTTGCAATTTCTGAAAGTTGTTCAGCAACACTTTCTCTAGCATATAATGTATCTTCTCCTTCCACTTTCCTATCTTCTTTAAAATAGATTATTACATTTGGTACATAATCAACTATTCTAACAAGAGGTTCATTACATTCTTCTATGTCTATTGTATTAACTATTACTTCAGGTAATACATCTTCCATAGTTCTTTGTAATGCTATTTGTTGTTCTTGTTCAAACTTATCTTTTTGTAGAGCTATAAGCTCTGTTAGTTTTTTATTCATTGTTTTTATTTAAACACAATCATAATTTTTCTCTCCTCTCCAATAACTTTCTCTTAAAGGACAGCTGTCATATGGTGTATCTCTTATTTTCTTTGCTTCTTCTCCATCCCATATTTCCTTTAATGATTGTATTTTGAATCCTCCTAGCAATTTCTTTGAACCTGTACAAGGGTATGCTTCTCCTAATATGTTAACATAAATTGCATAGTGTAATTGTCTACACCAAACACCACCCATGTATGGAAGAGTTAATCCATATTTAATTCCAAATTCTTTTTCATCAATTTCTCTTGCTTTCTCATACATTACTTTTGTTTCTTCTTTGGTTATTTCCCATTCTTTAACATTAATTGCTGCTCCAATTGGCATTAATGGTCTGAATAATGGAAATACTTTATTTTCTCTGCACCATCTAAGGTTGTCAAAAACTTCATCTTTGTTGATGTTAGTAATTACAAGATCTCTACCAAGACGTGTTGGGTTAGTTTTATTAAATCCTTTATCCATTAACTTTTGTAAAACTACATTTCTTATTTTTGCATAACCTTCTTTACCAACCATTTCATCTTCTTTTTTCTCATCCATTGAATTACATTTTACAATTAAAGAAACATTCATGTTATACAATTTTTCTATCTTCTCATCATCTAATAATGAACCATTAGTAAAAATCATAACCCACATTCCTAATTCATTTGCTAATTTAATCATATCCCATACACCTGGGTCTGCAAATGGTTCACCTGCCCCTGTGATTTTTATTGTTTCACAACCTAATTCTTTTGCTTCTTTGATTAATTCTAATCTTTTTGCTAAAGATAATTCATTCTTCAATGCTTCTTTTGTTCCATAAACATCTCTGAAACAATATTTACAATTTAAGTTGCAAACATTAGATGTTTCTAAATCAATTAATAGCATTTTATTTTCTTCCTCTGTTTTTTGAAGTTTTGTGTTTGTTAAATCCAATCCTTTTAAGATTGGTACAGTTTCATTTATTGGTATTGCAGTCATTTTATTTCCTCCATTTAATTTTCTTCGTACTTTTTATTTTACAGTCTATTGTTTTTGTCCAATTGCAACATTTACATCTAGTTTTTCTTTTCCATACAATAATGTATTAATGTTCCATTCAAACGGCATATCATTTCTGTATGTTTTATTTAATCCTGCAGCTTCAATTGCTTCGTCTACAGAATTTAATTGTTGTTGTTGTGGTACATAGACAAATCTTAATCCATTGTCAGTAAATTGATTCTGGAAAGGATTACATTGTGCAACTACTAAATAACCACCTGGTTTTACTAATCTGCCAATCTTATCAATTGTTGTTCTTGCAGTTGGAATCCTGTCAAGAGCATTACAAATAATTGCAACATCAATTGATTCTTCTGCTAATGGTAGATCTTGTGCATCTCCAACAAAAAATCTTCCTCTGTTGTATTCTCTTTTTGCTCTATAAACCATAGAGGAAGAAATATCACAACCAAGAACTCCATTTAGGTTTTTTTCATTTGCTAAAGTAATTATATTATCACCTGGTCCCATTCCAATTCCAAAATAAATACCTTGGTTTGGTAATAATTCTCTTACTTTTTTTGGCAAGACAAATGTTCCTTGATATGCTAATGCTTTATTTTCACATTCATATCTAAAAGCACCAATTGCAGATAATACTTGAGCAAGTTGTTTCTCATCATTAATTCCTCTTCTAGAAATTACTTCGTTGAACCTATCTAGATAACCTTTTAGTTTATCTTTGTTAATTGCATTGTCTACTAATTCTCTTTGAATTATTTGATATATTGTTCTCAAGCTTCTTCCTTCTAAACTATTTATAACAATTGTATCTTCAAAATTTTCACCTTCAATAGTTTGTTCTCCATTTCCAGATAATAAATTAACCACACCAATTTCATTTGAATATTTTGTTACTAATGTTTCAAATGTTGTTAATTCTCCATCTTCTGGATCTCTAAATATTTCTAATTCATTATTCATTTTATTCATCTCCATCTCTTAATGAAAAGTATTGAAGGTTTGGAGTTAGGAATGTTTGGAGAGTAATCACTACTTCCTTCCAAACCCTCCAGACCATCCTAACCTTCAAAACCTTCTTAAATCTAAATAGAACATCACTTATGATGAATACAACCAGTCCTTATTGGACATTTCTCCTCATTGTTTATTTTCATTTTATTAACCTTATTATTCAAACTCATAAAACCTATAATACAGAAGGAGTATAATATACTTTACCCGCTATAGTGCGGTTATTGTTAAATTAGTATGTGTTCTGGTATTATATCAAAACAAAAAAGAAAATTCCTGAGAAGCACGTCCTCCGGACCTAGTTGTGTGGTGGTTCATGATTCAATCTTTTTATACAAAAAACAACTTGGCCAGGCGAGCTGAAAGCGAGTAGGACTTTGGAACAAAGTCCGTCTGTGCCTTTGTTGTTGTTTTTTGTTCAGATATTATAAATAATCACACATTCTCTTTCAAACTAGGAATAATTTTACCTTCAGCTTTTCTCAAGTGTTCTCTATATGTAGAAAGAGAAACACCCATTATTTTAGCTAGATCTCTTAATTCAGTTTTCCTTGGATAATTAAAATAACCTTCTTCACTAGCTAATTCTAATGCTTTTCTTTGTCCAGGAGATAAATCAGGAAGTATTTGTGGGAAATATATTTCACTTAGCTTTGTTTTTTCAATTTTCAATATATTAAATTCAATCATATCTTTAATTTTTGATTTTGTTTCTTTGATAAAGTCCATTAGATTTTGTTTATTCCATGATGCAATTTCCCAATATTCATATCCTTTTTCATCTACAATAATTGGTTTTAGAAAAAAGGTTTTTTTAGAATAATGTGATGTAGGAACGTCATATAAATTAACTTCATAAGCAAAAAAGAACATGTTTCCTTCTATTTCTAGATGTTTTAGCTTTTTGTCTTTCTTAAAATCTGCAAAAAACTTCTTAATTTGTTTTTCTTCTCCATATATTCTTTCAAAATGTAAATAATAATACTTCTTTATTTTCTTACCTTTAACTTTAAAATCTTCTTCATAAAAGTCAATAGGATAACCTATTACTTTCACATTGTATTTTTCACATCTATTTCCTATGATACAATCATGTTTCCATTTTAGTTTACATATCCACATATTACTACCCATACTATCGCGGGTTTAAATAATTTTTGGAAAGATATATAGTTATTGTTGTTCTGGTTACTACAACACTTATTTATATATTATAAAGTACTACTTACTAGTATGGTTAGTGATGATGATAGTGGTGAAAGTAATATTAGAGGTGAAAGACATAATCCATTAGAACAGATTATGGAAGAACCTTCCTTTAGATCTGAAGGGAATGGTAATTTATCAACTAATAAAGCAATAATTGTAAGTAATACTAGAGGTGAAAGACATAATCCATTAGGACAGATTAAGGAAGAACCTTCCTGTTTATTTCAAGGAAAGATTAAATCAATTAATAAAGCAACTAAGGATTTTGCATTATATGTGCTTGTTACAACTTGGGATACTAGTTTTGACAACCAAAAATATCTTGAAAATACAGATGGAAGTTGTATGGTACAAGAAGTGGGTTTATCTGTTGAAGAAGTAAATGAAGGAAGAAGGATAAATTTTATTGATAATTACTTACAACCCTATATTGAAATATATAAAGCATCATATTTAATAGATAAAATGTACGATAAAGGACTTAAACCTGTACATAATAATGATTCAGATGGATTAACTATGCCACATGTTGATTCTATTGAAGATGCAATTCAAGTAGTGTCTGGTGCCACAGGGGTATTAACAAATACATCAAAATTATGGGAATATATTGGTAAGAAAGGTAATACAAATGATCTTTTTCGTAAGACTATAAATCGATTTTATGAATTAACCAGTTCTTCTAGATTACATGATCAGCTAGATAGTTGTCTTGAGTATCATAAATAGTTATTTCTATATCCTACAAAACAAATATCTTTATAAAACATGAATTGATTGCAATAAATTATAAGAAAAGTTTCTTAAAACATTTAATCATTACTAATATTTGACAAAAAGAGGCATTTGAATGAATATTGAACAAACAAATAACAATAATGGATCACAGGTTGATCTTAATGGCAATAAAGTTACAGAAGTAGCTCCAGCAGATAGAAAACCTGAAAGTATAAAATCAGATAAGTTTCCAAGAGTCCAATCACCATCTTCTATAAACACATTCAAGCAATGCCCAAGAAAATATTATTTTCATTATATTGAAAAGCTTGCTAGTTTTCCATCTATCCATTTGATTAGGGGAAAATTAACACATTCAATTTTAGAAGATTTTTTTGATGTTAATGTTGAACATTTAACAAAAGATAATTTTATGTTTGATTCAAGGGTAGTTCTTACTGAATTATTCAAAAAACATTGGGAAGCTAATAGAAATGAAATGGAAACATTAAAATTAACTCCTGCTGAACTTAAGTTTTACAAAGATGAAACCTTTTATATGGTAATGACATGGCATAAGCGATTTGTACATGAAGTTGCAGAGCAAATGAAAACAAAGAACTTTAAAGAAGCTTTTAATTATCATACGCCAATAAGAGAAGAAGAATATAGATCTGAAACAAAAGGTGTTAGGGGTTTTATAGATGCAATTTATGAGTTTGAAAAAGAAGTTAATGGGGAAATTATCAAAGATATTCAGGTTATTGATTATAAAACAAGTAAACGTGCAAAAATGTCTCCTGATTATAAATTACAATTAGCAATATATGCAATGTTATATGAAGAAAAACATGGTTTTCTTCCTACAAAAGTAGGTATTGATTTTTTAAAATTTGATGAACCACATTTATGTTTAGATGTTGATAGAAAATTAGTAGAATTTGCCCAAAAGGAAGTTGCAATGATACATGAGAAAACAGTAAGTAAAGAAAAGCTAGATTATCCTAAAAGAATTACTGCATTATGTAGATGGCACTCTGGCCAATGTGATTTCTATGATTTGTGTAAAGATGATGATTAATTAATTTCTCGTCGGAAATCTTCCGAAAAATTAAGGAAAAAATATTTTAACTTAGAAATCTTATACTCTTATTTATGTATAAACTAAAAAAAGAGGATTTCGGAAATCTTACAAATAAAAAGTACTTATTAGATACATGTATTTGGAGAGATTTCTATGAAGATAGATTTAGTAAGATTAATAGGCCTTTAGGAAAATATGCTCATGATTTATTTATGAAGATAATTAAGAATAAAAATAAAATCTATTTTTCTGATATTATAATTAGAGAGTTAAGAAAAGATTATTCTGAACAAGATATAAATGAAATGTTAACTATCTTTTTTATGAATGGTGTTTTAATCAGGATAAATATTAGTGGAGAAGAACATTTCGAATCTAAAAAATTATCAAAAGAAAGAAATTTGCCTTATGCTGATTGTTTAATTGCAATACAAGCAAGAAATTATGATGCTATTTTGGTATCACAAGATACTCATATTATTAATGATCTTAAAGATATTGTAGGATGTGTTAGACCAGAGAAAATTTAACTGAATTTTTTATCTAACTCTTCCATTAGTTCTTTACTAACAATTTCCCTTGTTCTTCTATTTTCTTCATAAGTTGTTTTAACTTTTGACTTACCATAATATTTCATAAATTCTTTCATTAAATCTTCTTTATTTAGTTCATGTAATTTGTCTCTAACAGCTTCTCTAATGAATTCAGTTCTAGAATTAAAATTATTTATGGCAATGCTTTTATCTATCTTTTTTAATACTTTTTCTTGGAATTTTACAGTTACAACTTGCATGGTATGTCATTGTAATACTATGTAATATTTAAATGTTTCGGATTTGCATAGCAAATACGAAGCTTGCTAAAGCTATTCTTTAGCATTGTTTCTATTTTATTATATTTTCTTGAAATTATTTAAGAAAACAGATGAAAAAATAACAACAATGGCCAGGCGAGGAATGGCTTGTGAGCGAGTTCACGGGCTCACTCGCTAGTCACTCTGAGTAGAATTTTTTCGAAGAAAAAGTCCGTCTGTGCCATTATTGTTTTTACTTTTTTAGTTATTATAACAAAAAAAAAGAAATTAACAGGAAACATGGACTCCGTCCCTAGTAAAAAAATAAAATAAGAAAAAATTAAAGAACCTTTAATATCTTTTTAAACACTTTATTAATTGGAAGTAATCCATTAATATCAACTAAATTCCCTTCTTTTTTATAAAAATCAATTAATGGTTGTGTTTGTTTCTTATATACTTTTAATCTATCTCTAACAACATCTTCTTTTTGGTCATTTCTTTGATAAAGCTTTCCTGAACATTTATCACACTTACCTTTTTCTTGCTCAGGTTTAGTGTAAGTATTAAATATGTCTCCACAATTCTTGCAGGTCCATCTTCCAGAAATTCTTTTTACAACTTCTTCATCAGAAACAATAATATTAATTACTTTATTTAATTTTATTTTTCTCTTTTCTAGTGATTGCTTTAAACTTTCAGCTTGTACAATTGTTCTTGGGAATCCATCTAAAATAAAACCAATTTTACATTCTCCTGTTTCAATACATTTATCAATAATGCCAAGAACTATATTATCATTAACTAATTTACCAGAATCCATAATTTTTTTTGTTTTTAATCCTAATTTACTCTTTTTCTTAATTTCAGCTCTTAAAATATCGCCAGTAGAAATATGTGGTATGTCATATTTTTCTTTCAACATATTTGCTTGTGTTCCTTTGCCTGAACCCGGAGGCCCTAATAATATTAATCTCATATTTTCACCTCTTCAATCTTCTTATTTATTAGTTTAATTCCAACTCCAAAATCATTATCTAACTTTTTATTATTTAGTTTTTTTAGCATATTTTTATATTTATCTAACTTTGAAAACCACTTTTCTAGGCTTTCCTTATTATATTTATCAGCATTTATACCATAACCAAGATTTTCTAAGTAATGTGCATTCATTATTTGTTCAAAATGACTAACAGGATGTACATATAATGGTTTTTTCAGGTAAATTGCTTCACTAATTAATGAAAGCCCAGCAGTTGTAATAACTGCTTCACAATCTGCTAAGTCTTTAAAAAATTCTTTTTCTTTATGTGTCTTAAACTGAATATTTTTAACATTCTTGTTAATGTTGATATCATAAACTATAAATTTCTTGTTAATATTAATGCTTTGTAAGATCTCAATTAGCTTGTGATTAACTTGTGGTGAATTATATACTAAGACTAAGTTTTTTTTATATTTTGGTCTTAGTTTCTTAATCTCATCTCTTATAATAATTGGCAAAAAGGTTGTATTTTTTTGATATTTTTTCTTAATCTTTGGATAAAAAAAAGAAGTAATAAAATAATAATTAGCTTTTGGAACAATTAGTTTAACAAAAACATATGATAATAATTTTTTAATCCAACTATTACAATTTTTCACTTTAGTATTTCTTATTAAATGTTCGTTATCTATAGAAATAATTGGAATCTTTCTAGATTTTGCAATTCTTGATGTCCATGGTTCAAAATCAGTAATTACTAAATTAGGTTTGAACTTATCAAATAGTTTATTTATTATTTTTAATGATTTTATATGTTTATGTGCTCTAAAAATGTTATATATTCCAGTTTTAATATTTTGTATTTCATTATTTTTTAATTTAAATCTGAGTGATTCAATCTTGACAATATTATTTTTTAGTTTCATTAGTTTTTTATCTTCTTTGAATGATTTTGATAAGAATTCATAAGCTCTTCCACCACACACAATTTTAATATCATGTGTTTTACTTAATTCTTTAATCATAACAATACTTCTAGTTGCATGTCCTAATCCCTCTCCTGCTAATGCATATATTATTTTTGCCATAATAAAGAAGGCTAGTAAGGCTTGTAAAGCTTGTTGGGCTTGTAAGGTTTAATTGACCTTACAAACATTACAAGCTATAAGCCTTACAAGCCTTTATTTCACCTCTTTAATAAATTTCAATATTTCCTTACTTAATTGTATTGGTGCTCTCATTGTAACTAAATGATCAATTCCTTTTATTATCACTGTTTTTCTAACATCCATTGATTCAAGTATTTGTGCATGTGGTTCTTGATAAGGAACAATATCATGTTCACCATAAACTAATAATACTGGTTTTTTAATTTTTTTAAGATGGGGTACTAAGTTAACTTTTATCATTGATTCAATACTCCAACTATAAGCTGCTTTTGGGGTTCCAATCATATCTAAAATAAATATATACCATCTTCCATCATTAATATGCTTGTCATATCTTATTGTTGGATAAAATTTTCTTCTTCCTAAAATCATTCCTAATATCCCAGTTGGATAAACAAAAAATGCTCTAAAAAACCATGTCAAAGGCTCTGCTTTTTTATGAACAAATATTTTTGTTGGATTTCTTAATGGTGCACCAACTAATACAAGTCCTTTTGATTCTGTCTTTCTATAAACTTCATTATATAATACAACCATACTTCCATAACATTGTCCAACAACAATGTGGTTTGTAATTTTTTCATGTCTAAGAATCTGCATAATATAATTTCCTTGATTTTTCACTTCATAACATTTCTTCCTCATTACTTTTTGTGAGTCTCCATGTCCTAATAAGTCAATTACAATAAATGATTGTTTATGTTTAGTCATATATTCCATATGTCCTTTCCATACTGTATGATTTCCTGTTAAACCATGCTGGAAATAGACAAATGGTTTATTATTATTAAATCTCTTGATTAGATAATGTATTTTATAACCTTCTTTGGTTGTGAAATATTTACTTATTGGTTTATTACTGGTTTTTTCTTTTTTCATTTTTATCTGTTGATTGTAAATGCTGTTTTTAATTATTTACTTAACTCTAAATACTTACAACACCATAACATTGAATCATCACTTAGATAAAATAATGATTTGTATGGTTGTCCTTTTTCAGTATATAACTCAAGAAAGTTACTATATTTTTCTATTTGTTTTTTATATGATAATAAGTATTTTTTTAATAGTTTTTTATCTACACAAGCAACAATATCTAGGTAGCATAAACCAAGATGCATCCAAATAGTGTTGCCTTCATAGTTTTTTGCAAACAATGATGGCCAAAATAAGAATCTTCCATATTCTGATGATTTTTTATTTGAATATTTTAATGGGAATGGTTTATCTAGTTTATTTTTCTGTATTGCTTTTACAGATTGTTTTAACATCTTTAATTCTTTTTTATTCATTATTTTTCCTTTGCTATTAACAACAGCAAATATTTCACACCAATATGGAAAAACATTTGCATCTCCTGTTGCTACATCATTGTCAAGATCATCTTTGAAATAACCTTTTTTTGCATTCCAATAGTATTTTCTAATTAGTTTTTTGTAATCAAATGCGTTGAATGGATTCTTTAATTTTAATTTATCAGCTTCTTTACTAATCATTGCTAACATACAGTTGTCATAACAGCTAGAATTACGAATGGCATGATCTTTCATGCTGCTAAAATACTCTTTTTTAACTAAACCTTTTTTTGAATTAGCTTTAACTACAATTTTATTAAAATATCTTTGTATTTCTCTTTCTAAAAATGGTTTGTATGCTTCAACTAATCCATTTATCTTGTATTTTTTAGCAACTCTTAGAGAATAAAGTAAAAAAGCTAAACTATCTGGAGCAATATTAAAGAAATCTTTGCATGAATTATCTTCATTTCTGCTAAATGCAATATCATGGTAATCTGTGTTTTTTAATCTTTTTAATTCTTTTTCAATTGGTATTTTTGGGGTGATTGTTGTTGTTATTTTTCCAAATTCTGCATAATTAGACATTGCATATGTTAAAGTTCTTTCAATTTCTTCTTTATATCCTAGTTTTAATAATGCTTTTATACACATTCCAAAATCTCTTATGTAGAAATTACTAAAATGACCTTGGCTAACTTGAAAAAAGATTCCATTGAAACATCTCTCAACTATTTGGCTACATATGAATTCTTCATTTCCAATATATCTGTGTATTGCTTTCTCTCCTTTTATCCTTCTTTTTAACATATATAATGATTCTTTAAGCATATTTTATGTATATATATATCTATATTTATAAATATTGGTTTTGGTTGGGCTCTTTTTGTTGTTCTTTATAAAGGAATTACACATGAAATAGAAACCTTTATATATAACTAATAATCTTTATTACTTTGAAGGGGTAACAACTAATGTAGTAACAACTAAATAAAATGAAACACGTATTTACAGTATCACTGGATATAGAAACAGTAGCTAAGATCAGAGAAGCAGCTAGATCTAGTAGGTATAGAAATAAATCTCATTTAGTAGAAGAAGCCCTTAAAGATTTCTTAAAAAATAATTCTAATAATAATTCAAATAGTAACTCTAAAACCTCTAAGGAGGTGGGAGAATGACTTCTGAATCATTAGAGCAAAGATTAGATAGTTTAGTAACTCAAAATCCTAATAAATATGAACCTGAAGTAGTTGAAAGAGTAAGTAGTTTACTTCAATATGAACAAAATAATCCTGGAAAAAGAAAAAAGTATAGAAAAGTTCTTGGTAAAGATGAAAAAGGACCTGCATTAGAAGAACATGCATTTCCTGCTTATGTTTTATATCATGCAATTCATCCAGAATGGCAAGGTTTAACACCAAAACAATTAGAAAGAAGTAGAGAATCACGTGGGGATTCTTTTTATCAGTCTCTGAATGTAGTTGTTAGAGAGATTGCTTGTGGTAATAAAAAAGATGCTCAAGCTCTTAAAGACAAAATATTTACTAATAGTAGTATTAAGTACAGAGATTGGAAAGATTCTGAACAGGCAATTGCTAATTTGGAACATGCCTTGTATACTGATATTCCTGAATTAGAAGAGTTAGGTAATGTTCCTGACTCAACTGTTAATAAAGATAAGGTTGCTGAGTTAATTAAAGCAAGAATTAAAGATCATAATTATATCGCTAATTACTTTTCTCATCTTGAAGTTAATTCAGCTGCAT
The DNA here is from genome assembly GCA_018657385.1 of Candidatus Woesearchaeota archaeon. GTDB lineage: Archaea > Nanobdellota > Nanobdellia > Woesearchaeales > DSVV01 > JABHXF01. Next base: position 26,236 of record JABHXF010000003.1, read on the forward strand.
CAAAAAAACATTGTCCTGTTTTCAAAGGAAACAAACATTATGCAATTGCAACTGCATTAAGTAAATTTGGATTAGATCCAATTGCAGATTTAGGTGGGAGATATACTGGTTGGAAGGATGCTGAATTAGCAATAGCAAATGGAAAGAATGCATTATTTAGTAATATTCCAAGACTAAAGGAATTAATCCAAAATCCACTTGAAGGAAAAGCAGAAGCAGCTGAACTATTGAAGAAGAGGATTGAAGAATATGGTAAAATAGAAAAATATCTCATAAAAATTAAAATTAGGTCATCCAGGAACCCTAATCTTTGTCCGGTTTTTGAAGGTCTAAGTTCAAAGGTAATCACAAAAAGTCTTCATGAGTTTGATTTCCATCCTGTACATGATTTAGGTTTAAATTATACAAATTGGGGTGATTCAAAACAAGCAGAAGAAAATGTTAGAGATGCTGTTTTCCATGATACTCCTGAATTATTAGAACTAGCTAAAGACGGAAGAATAAACAAAAGAGAAGCACTTAGATTAATCCATAATAGAATTGACGAATTAGGTGAAGGTAATATTGATCTTTATTTTATTAATGCTAAAATTTCTACAGCTGGTATGAAAGGTGCTTGTCATCATTTTGATGGCAACAGATACAATGCATTAGCTAAAAGTTTGCATGAGTTTGGCTTTACAATGCAGGAATTAATGACAAGACCACCTCCATTGTATGAACATATTAGGGATGTGTGTGCTGAATTTAATGTAGATGATACAATAGAAAATGTTAGTAAAAAGATTATTGATTATGGATATTTAAAATTCACAGCAATTTCAAGAGGAATACCACTATTAGCAAGAACACTTGTTGCAGAGCATCAATGGGCTTATGTTGAAGCAAGAAGAGAAGCAACATTGCCTGCTGTATATGATGAAGGTTTACGTGCACATTTTAATTTAAATCCACGTAATCTTTGGAAAACTATTCAATCACTGGATGCATTAAATATTTTGAAATTAGCACAAGATGAAAATGGTAATTACTTATCACAACAAGATTACTCTGCATTTATTAGAGAAGTTTTAGACGACAAAATATTTTTAGAAAGAAATCTAGGAAATGCAGCAGAAGAATTTGAAGCTTATCTTGCTAATGGAGATTATTCAGATGTATCAATTATTGAAGAATTGATAGATGCAGGATCTAAAAATCCTAATTTTAGAATTAGAATGTTGCTTGCAACAAATCAAAATCTTCAATCTAATGAAACATTAGATACTTTTGTAAAATTATATTCTGCAGAAGAAGAAGAAACAAGAAATTTTGAAGCTGCAATGATTAATTATCTTAATGACATTGTTGGGTTAGAGTCTGTTGGGAAAGCAAGAACAGCTAAATTAGCTACAAAGATACATGTAGAAAGAGAAAATGGTGATGGATTAACTACTTATTTCCAATCTCTTAATATTATTAAGAATAGGGAAGATGATTCTGCATCATATGCTTTAATAATCCCTTATGTAAATATCTCTACATTACATGAACATGTTAATGAAAATCCAGATATGAAAAAAGAACTCTTAGATGAAGTAACAGAAGCTTTATACGAGCTTCATTCAAAAGGTATTGCTAATCTTGAAAGAATCTCTGAGATGGCTGATAAGGATTATGAAATCTTAAAATCTGGTCTAAGATTAAAAGATTACAGGGAAAAGAGTAATAAATTTGTATTTACAGGAACAGAACTTGCTGGAGTTTATTCTCAGCTTGGTATTGATGATATATTGAATGATAGTGCATTTAGTTATACATCAGTTATACATGGAGATGCACATCCAAAGAACATTGCAGTTAATACTGGAGGGAATTATATTTTCTTAGACGCTGAGATGGCTGCTTTAGGAGCTCCTCAAATAGATGAAGCAAGATTATATGCACATAGGGACTTTGGATTATCAATTGATGAACAAACTGAACGTGTAAAACAATCAGCAGAAAAAAGAGGAGTTAAAGATGTTGATGATTATTTAATTGGGTATCATGCAGCAATTATTTTCAAAACATTAGAGCATGCAAGATATGTACATAGTAATTTAGATGATTATGGTGTTAAAAAAGCACAAAAACTTTTAGATGCTGATTTTGATATAATCAGAGAGCATGGTAACAGAATTTACTCAAATGAAGATGTTTCTATGTTAGTTGATGCTGCAATAAATGAATTCAAATTAAAGAAATCAATTGATGAGACAGAATATAAAAAACAGCCTAATGAAACAGAATATAATAAAGCAGCTTAACCAGTTATTAGTCCTATCAAAGCTCCTATTGGATCATGAACACATCTCATTGCCATTGATGCCTGTAATATTATTTTTCCATTTGTTTTTTCAACAGAATTATTTAGTTCGTTTGTTATTTTTTTCTTAAGTTCAAGTACATCATTAATTATTTTAAAATCTTTTTTATAGTATGCATCATAAAATTTATTGAACATCATAAATAGGTTGTCTAAAATATTGCTTGTATTCTTAGTGATTGTTTTTTCCTTTTCAAGAAAAACATAGATATATACTAATTTTATTGAGAATAAATAAATATTAGAAAAGATAATTGAGTTATATTGTATTTCATTTGGATTTTTGGTTGTTTTTATTGTTGTTCTTATTGCATAATTTATTAATCTTCTAATATTCTTGTTCATTGATTTTATGTTATCTAAATTTCTAAACTTTTTTAACTTAATATCTTCTTGTATTGTTGTTTGAATGTCTTTAATCAAAAAAAAGCATTTTCTTATTACAGTTTCAATTTTTTCTTCATCTTCTAGACTAAAGCTGCTGATTGTACAATAATTATTTCCAACATCTGTAACTTCATATCCAATTGTAAGGGCAGATAATGTTTTGTTTACTGTATCTAATGGTGGCTTAGTATTAAATATTATTTTTAGCTCATCAACCCCTTTTTTGTAAGAATTAGTGATAATCCTGCTAATAAACTCTGATGAGTGTTCTTTTATTTCTATTTCTTGTTTAACATGCTTTTGCTTTGCTTCTGTATCTATAACTATCCTGTTGTTTTCTTCCTCTACATTAACTTCATCACCTCCCATTAAATGGTTCTTGTCTACCCATTTCTTTGGGAGGTATAAAGTGAGGCCCCCTCCGCCGCCTTGCTTGATTAGTTTACGTTTCATTATAATAAAGGTAAGTGTTCTTATTTAAATAACTTTCTATTTTTCATATCCTGGATATGATTCATATCAAAAAGATATTAATACTGCATATGAATCACTTAATAGTAACAATAAGGGTTTTGAGACAATAATGCCAAACAACGTACTTGAGAAACTTTGAGATTGTTTCTAGTGTTATTTGGTTATTAGTGTGGGGAAATAATAATGTCAGAAAATAGAATCAACCAAATCACAATTGATGAATTTGTAAAAAGAGTAAAGCCAGAAAATGGAATTATATTTGTTTTAGATCGTGATAAAGCAACACAATCTATTAGATATAGAAATCCTTCTGATGACTTTGATGAAGATGGTCAAAGGACAGGTTATAAAAATAATGATTTTTCTAATTCTGCTTCACATTGGAACAGAACAGTTGAATTAGCAAGGTTTAATTTAGCAAGATTAGGTGTTCCTTCTATTACTGTTTCAGGCAATGATCTAAGGGAAGCAGAAAATATAGAAGATATGCCTGAAAAACTTGTTGCACATTATGATGATGTAATTACTCGTTACAAAGAAATACTTCAAGGAGAGAGAGATGAATTACCAGTTTGTAAAGAAAGAGCAACCTACGAAGCTTTTGCAGAAGAAAGAGGTATTAATGTAAATATTGTTCGTGATCTAATTAAACATAAACCAGAAAGTCAATTAGCTTTTGACTATGAAATGAGACAAAATGGAGTTCTTGTAACAGAGTATAGTATAAAGGAATTATCTGAAGAAACAATTCCTTCAGTAGAAGCACTTAAACAAAATGAGTTAGCTTGGTTACAACCTATTTTTGATGAAGGTAAAGCACTTTGGGTTCCTGATTGTTTATGTTGTTTAGGTGAAGAACAAGTAACAACAATGGCTTCACTTTTTGAAGAACAAAAAGTTGGAATTCTTACTGGAGAAGATCATTGCGGGATAACTAATCCTCAAGGTCATGGTATCTATAATCATTTCTATGTCAATGATAGAAATTACATGCAACATTTCCAGTTTACAAAACCACAGATGGGGGAAAAATAAAATGTCAATATTAACAAATCAAGAGCTTGAAACATTAATTGATGGATGGAGTGATTCTTTTGTAGCAGCAAAGCTTGGAGTGAAAACATTTGTGTATGATTCTGAGAGACGATCAAAGTATGCTATACTCTGTCTTGAAACACTGATGGCGGATAAGGAATTAGCAAAAGAGAAGATTGTATTTGAAACACCTAAATGGGAAGATAGTCCAGGTGTAAATATTCTCACTGTTTTAAGCAGCATCAAGGAAGATCAACGTGAAAGTTATATTAATCAATATCTTGATTGGTGTGTTGCTCCTGAAAATAGAGATCTTTTTGACCATGCATTAAAGATAGCAAGCAATTCTAAATTTAAAGATTACAATTTAATAGAAAGAATTAAACCACATGCTGTTAAATATTTAGAAGAAATAGTTGGAAAAATCAAAAATCCTGATTCAGTTGATTTATTTAACACTCAAAATATTTTAGATATAGCAAAAACATTTGGATTAGATACTTCAGAATTAGATCAGCTTTCTAAAGTTGTTAAGATATTTGATGAATATGGCAGAGTTGGTGATTATGATCCAGAAAATATTGATTCTGCCTTGGAAATTGCTCAGAACTTATGGACAAATACTAAAAATGCAGACAGATTATACGAATTATTTACTAATAAAGATTTCCAAGCAAAATACGCTAATAACGAGACAGCAAGAGAAATGGCTAAGGCAGTTATTGCTGATAAGATTAAAGGATTTGGCCATCATAAACCACATATTGAAAAAGCAAAAGAATTAGCAAAAGCCTACAAACTAGGGGGAATGAAAAAGGAAGCAGGGGAAGCTATTGATCATTATTTAGTCAAAGGAGAGTTTGAATGTGTAGATAACATTTCTGAAGTGTTTGGTTACGAAATTACAGATGAAGGATTAGCTACAGCTAGAGAAAAGATTATAGCAAATTATAGTGAAAAGATACAATATTTCAATTCAAGAAAAGAATTAGCTGAAAAACTTAAGGCTTTTGATCTATACAAAGAAAATGGCTTGGATATCAATAATGTCCCTGTTGTTATTTTACCTGAAGGATATAGGGGAAGATTTATGTTATTTGAATTTCAGGATCAATTGTTTTTTAGAGCTACAGATACAAAAGCACATGGAATAATTGAAAACAAATTTAGAGATGAGATTAGAATGTATGGTTTTAGGGGTCATACAAATAATAAGGGCGGTGGATCTGTGGGTTATACAGATGAAGGCGCAATAATTCTTAGTGATAAAAGTCGAGATTATGGTGAATGCGATAAAGATGCAGCAAAAAAATTGTTGGAAAAAGCATTTCCTAAAAAAGATGTATACACAAAAAGAGCAGAAGGATGGTGATGGGGGAAAATAAAATGTCAGAAGAAGAACAAAAAACACCAATAGTACAACTTCCAGTATTGGAAGCAATGAAGAGAGTATTACCACAATATGATTTTGAAAAAAGATATGATGAAAATAATAAACAGCTAAGAACTATTCTAGAATCACACTTAGCTGAAAAGCCAGGACATTATGCTGTCAATCTTCAAGGATTTATGGATCCACCAGGTGGAATTATTATAAAAGTTGATGTTGATGAATATTTAACATTATTAAAACAGATGATTCAAGATGACACTGCAATTTTAGATCATGTAGATAAATTTCCAAATCAATATTTAATGGAAATTGAAAATTACTTAAAAGGTTGGGAAGTAATTGATAAAGAAGGTTCATTAGACCTTGAGAACAATCAAGATAACAGAATTTTCTTAATCAGACGTTTCTTTGGTCTTGGCCATAAGAATGCATATATTGCAGCTTCATTAGATACAGAAATTTTCTCACCAGAAGATTTTGAAGAAACTGGAAAGATTAGAGGCCCAGTAATTGATTGGATGAAAAATACTTTACTTGAAGGATATAGAGCTCATAAATATATATTAAAATATAGCGTTGAAGATATTGAGAAAGGAGAAAGGTCATTAGCTGATTTTGCAGACGTCACTTCAATGGATGACTTAGCAACAAGTTTGCAATTGCCTTTGACACATGCTGAATCTGAACTATCTGCTTATTTTGCAGCAAGTAGTTTTACTTTTTGCAGTGCTGGTATAAGTCCAAACTCTTTGTCATTTCATTTTTCAACTTCTGGATATCCAAGTAATAGGATTGATAGGCATTTTCCAAGTGGAAACAAAGAAATGGATATGAAACGATTCAATGAACTAGAAAGACTGATGAATACAATCAGAGCAAATCCAAATGTGGAATCTATGTTGTATCATCCTGGACCTTACGTGTTGATCAATCCAATGTATGAAAGAACACAAACAGTTAAATGAGGTAAAATAAAATGCAACAATTAGAACAGAAACTTGAAATGCAGAACATTGGCTTAGCTTTGATAGAAGAGTGTTGTAATACTGTTGACAGGTCTTTTTATATTGATGAAAAGGAGGTGGCTAATTTTGGTTTTGGATTTGTTGGTGGAGCCACTGCAGTAGTTTGTTTTGGAGTTGGATTAATCTGGGGAGCTAATTCTTCAATTGAAGTTTTAGAGGGAGTTATGGAACAACTAGTTCCTGCATATAATTCTTTTCTTGAAGCAACTCAGATTAATGGCAATCTTTTATTATATCTGTTAGCACAGCCAATAGCAATAATTGCACCATTTGCAGGTGCTACTGCAGTAACAGGAGTAACAGCAAGAAAAGCGTATGAAGAAGAATATGGTTTGCCGATGCAAAATAGAGATTTAGAGTTTGCAAAAGATTATGATAATATTGTTGATGCTATATTAGAACATCAAGAAGAAGTTGGAGAAGAAAAAGGAGTTGCACATTCAGGATTAATTAGACATAGAGAATTAACAAGAGCACCTACATTTCAAGATTTACATTCACGTTATCAAGCTGCAGTATTACTGGATTATCTTATTGCAACTAGTGATAATGATATTCTAGACTCAAATGTTTTTTCTGTAGTTGATGAAACTATCGACAAGAAATACAGACCAGCTTTAGATAAAATAGTTGGTTTAGCAGTTAACAAAACAATGTTAACTGAAATACAACCAGCACAAGAATTAATTTATGGGGGAAAATAAAAATGGTAGGAATATTATATACAGCAGCAGTTGTTGCAAGTGCAGTTAATGCACAGCCAGCTGAGTTAAAAGAAAGTTACATAAAAGAAGATTCGCAATTATGTTTTCAGGTTGATTCTTGTTTTTATAGAAGTTTTGGTCAAGAAGTAAGTGACAACATAAGAGCACAAGGTAGTGAAATATTTTTACATTATATTAAAGGATTAGTTAACAAGGATTTGTTAGACAAACAAACAGCAAGTGAAACAACAGATCGTGGTTTATTAGTTACAAAATGTAATAATCTAAGAAGTTCTGGAGTAAAAGAAGAAGTATATCAAAGTATTTGTGATGTTTGCATGGTCTTAGACATGCAGAGTCCTGATGTACAAGATGCAATCTTTACTGATTTTGGTGTTGAAGAAAAAACAGATCATACAATTGTTTATGGTGCAAGTGTTAGTAGTTCAGCAACTTCATACATAACTTCTGATAGTACTGGAAGAAAAACTGACAGAACAATATCAAAAAGAAATGTGGAAACTTATGTTGCAACTAATAGATCAAAACCGTATGTTAGTGCATTAAGTGATATTATGGATGTTGTTGGTTATGATAATACCAGAAGAAATGAAATCTTGAAAAATATTGCTGATGAAAACGGAGTGATGAGTAGAGATGCAGCAAAAGGTTTGTATCACAAATGGATGGATGTTATTGAATCTTACAAAGATCCAAAACAAAACAAAAAAACAAAAACAAGAATGAAGAAAATCAAGGTAAATGAATCACCTATTAAGAAATCAGAGAGAGATTTAAAAAATAGGTTCAGAAATGACCAAGATGCTGCAAAAAGATTATATAATAAACATGAAAAAGATGCAGAAGAATTGTTCAATAGAAAACAAAAAGAACTAGAACAAGAATTCAATGATGCGCAAAAACAAGGCGAAGAATGGTTTGATGAACAACAAAAACAAGGTGAAGACTGGTTCAATGAACAACAAAAACAAGGTGAAGACTGGTTCAATAAACAACAAAGACAAGGCGAAGAATGGTTTAATCAACAACATGGACCAAATAAGATGCCTGGTAGTCTTGGAAAAAGACACAGGTAATTTTTATTTTTTTATTTTTCGAGGTAAAAAATGACAAACAATAACGATCAAAGTGAAATACAACAATCTAATAGTATTTGTGGTGTGTTGGGAAAATTAAAAGATGGCTATAAAGGGTTAGACATAAAGGAAAAGTTAGCTCTGTACATAGTAGCTGGATGTTTTGTGTCAACTGCTTCAGTAATTACTATTGCTTGTTTATCTGAATCACCTAAAATACCTTATGTTGAATCTTTTTTTGGTTACAAAGTAGATAAAAGGGCAATAGATATGCTAAATATTATTGCTGATTTTTATGATGGGGTTCCTATTAAAGCTGATATGAAACCAGATGGTGGTATTGATCTTAGTGCAGAATCAAATTTAGACCAAAGAACAGGGGGGTGCCTCCTTACTACTTATAGAAATGCTGACACAGGTGAGAATTATTATATCACAATGGATGAAGCTAAGGCATTATTTGAAAGAACTTTTAGGCTTAATGTTGTTGGAAATAATAATCAGAAAATGCCTGGAAGCTATTGTAAAAGAAATAGGTGATTAACTAATTTTTTTCGGGGAAACTAAAATGGTAGAATGCAAAATATTTAATAATCCAACACATAATTTATCAATGGAACAGTTAGATGAATTAATTTCAGCAACAACTTTAAATCAAAACTTAAATGATTGGATTATTGAAGGGATAAGGCAGCAGGCTGATATAGTTTCTACACCTCATAATCCTGGTCGTGTTTCAAATATTATACCTGATGATGATCTTGAAAAAATTACTAGTGGTTTGCTTGATTCTTATCATAACCCTGATTTTATCTTTAAGGTTAGGGGAGATAATATTGAATTAGTAAGAAATTTTGATTTTCATCCTATAAAAGGGATTGAAGGATATAAAAAAAATCATAATAATCCTATTTTAAAAGCAGTATTAGATGTTTTATTTAAGTATAGGGAAAGAAATATATCTTTTTTGGAAGACGCCTATAGAAAAATTGCAGCTTATCAGACGCCTTTTTTGTCGTCATTAAAAACAAGTGATTTAAAACCACTTTCAATATCCAAAATAGCTAAAATATTGGACCTACCAGAACATAGCACAACTTATTTTAGAATGTTGAGTAACAGGTTTATAGGAATTGATTCAGATGCTGGCAAAGTTCCTTTTTTCCCTGCAATGTTTATGGCACCTAAAGATCATTTAGTGAGTCTTTATACTGTAGCAGATGAAGTTAATAAATATTTGAGAACAGAATTTGAAAAAAATATTGAATGCTTTAATCTTGGTTTTAACAGAGGTATTGCTTATAGTGATCAAGAAATATCTTCGTTATCTGGCAAATTAGCAAGAAGAACTATTGCAAAATATAGGCTTTTGGCAAATATTCCTGATAATTTTGAAAGAGTTAGCTCTTACAAAAAAAGAGATAGGACTAGTCCTTATATGATTCGTACTCTTACTGATATTTATATCCATTTAGGTAAGCATATGGGGATGGAATATGAAGAAAATAAAAATGGTTTAGTTTCTGTAGATGAGATTCCAATACCTGTTGATACAAATAAGATTGATCATAGGGTTTATCTTTCTCGTAAAGAATTTAATAGGAACAGAAATGAAGTTCTTATGGATGTATACAAATCTATGCAAGGATCTGATTCTATTTATCCTCAAATTGCTGAGACTGGATTATTTACAAAATATAATGGGGCACCATTAACTAAATTAGGGGTTATGAATTTAGTTGGAAGTATTAAAAGAAATAGTGGAGGAAACTAAAATGACAAGAAAAGAAATGACATTAGGTAGTCAAATATTTATGACTGGAAAAGATCAAAAAGTGCATTCATTAAATTTAGAACCAGATCAAACAAAAATTATTGTTGATGGTGATCAAAGAATAGTTGAACTTCCTGGAAGATTAAGGGATGCACTTAAAGCTCCAGAACATGTAATGGTTTTATTAAAAGCTATTAATGCAGACCCTGGAAGTTGGGGAGCAAGAAATATCAAGAAAGTTTATGATGGATTAAAGTCATTTGTACATTATGATGGTCCAGGTGGTGGAATTGATCATGTTGTTGACTACATGGAAACAGGAAGTGGTTTTGATTCAATGTTTAGATTGGGATATAATATGAGTACAAGTGCTGATGGGATTATTAATGTACTTGGTATTAATCTTGTTGGTATTGAACCAAGAGATGGTTATAATCTAACAAAAAATGAACTTGAAAGATTTGTTGGAGAAAATAGAACTTTTCATGGCTTTTTTGAACAAGTAAATTATGAAAATGTTAATATGTCTGTTTCAAAAGATGTTAATTTAGTTATGCATTATGATGTTTTTAATGAAGGCTGGCATGTTTCATGGGAAACAAAGAATGATAATGGTAACTTTACTTATAAAATTTTTGAACAAGATAATAGACTACATTATGGTGTACATTCAGGATTTAGAAAAAATAATATCAAAGTTCTTGAATCAGAATATCAAATGTGGAGATCTGTTGATGGTCATCTTAGTATAATTTCATATGTTAATGATGGTAATAAAATCTATTTAAAAAACATAGGTCCAGAACAAGTTGACATGAAGTTACGTAAGGCAGATGATTCAGTCTTAAGACAAATGAAAAACTTAGATTAACACTCAAACGTGTTTGGCAGAGTGGGGGCTGGGAGAGATCCTGGCTTTCTCTTATTTTATCAATACACTTACTATTCTAGAGCTTAGACTAAACATAAATTCCATAACAACAGATAATGCAGGAGGATATTCTCTGCTAATGTAAAGTTTGTCTCTTTCTGCTGCCATTAAATCATGCATTTTTAATGCACTTGTAATATCAGATTTAAGGTAAGATTTTTGTAATTGTGAAAACCATTTTTCTATTTTAATTAAGTAATTTTTTGTTTCTTTTTTGAATTTAGGGCTTAATTTATTATAGGAAGAACAAAACCTACTTAAAATACTTGTAATCTTTTTATGCAATAATATTATTATGTTGTATTCATATGATTTACTTTTTCCAAAATTTGTTGAGAAAATTATTCTTCTGCAATAATTACCTTGTTTTGTAACTGCTTTTTTTAATTCCTTTATTTCTTCAATATGTGAAACATCGCCTTCAAATAATTCTATTGCTTTAGTTATTTGATAATGGGTTGTGATGAATATTTTGTTGATTATTTTTTCAACATCTTCAATATTTTCAGAAGCTACATTTTTTATCTCTATTTTATTATCAGATTGGTCTGTAACAACTAAACCAACTAAACTTCCAACTAATTTATTTACTTTAACTATTTTAAAAGGCTTTTTTGATATTAGTATTATTGTTTCAAAACCTTGCCAATATGCTGAAACAAGAGCAATTTTTAGTGAGTTATCATTCATTTCTGTTGTATTAATTGTTATTTTTTCATTTTTTATAATTTTTTCAGGAGTGATCATCAAAGTATTTCCATCTTCTTCTACATCAATCTCATCTCCTGGCTTTAGATTAAGTCTCTCACTCCATTTTTTAGGAACATAAAATGTTAGCCCACCTAATCCTTGTTTTATTAGCTTTCTTCTCATATTTTATGGTATTATTCTTGTATATTTAAATCTTTCGTTTTTAATATTATTAATATTAATAATATCAAAAACATATTAATAATCTCCTTTGTTGTAACTTGTTAGTGAGTGTGGGGTGGAATAATGACTAAATCAAACAGAAAATTAGAAGCTTTGGTTGCAACTTTATTGATAGCTGGAACAGCAGCAATGCCTGGTTGTTTACCAAAAAGAGTTAGTATTGGTGTTCCTGTTTCATACTATTGGAGTTGTCATAGGCATGGATATAACGAACATTGTCATTTAACCAATGGTAAACATAAACATAAAGTAGATAATCAGAATCATAAAAAAAAGCAAGGTTGTCATGTATATTATAATCAACTTGGGTACATAAAAAAATGTCATTTTCGTAAAGGCAAACATAAACATTATCGAGGTAAATAAAAATGATGCCAGAAGAATTAAGTTCATATAAAAAAAATATGCAAGCAGGTGGAGAATTTAGGAAAGCTTGGGAGCATAAAGAAGTAGGTAGTTGGTATAGTCCAAATACTACAAAAGCAAAAGTAATGGGTGGTTTGTTGTTATTCTTAACAGCAATGGTTGGATTAAAAAATTGTGATAGATTATACCAAAATGATGCTGAAAAAGCTGAAAACAGTTCAATTTTAGGAAATACAACAGGTTTAGAATTAGTTTTAGAAGAAAAAACTTTTGATGAATCTGATAGGTTAGTATTTGCTGAAAAACATTTTGATGATGGGAAACATATAATGATGGATAGGAAGTATAATGCTAATGGTGGCTATACTGAAACAGTCCAAGAATATCAATCAAGTTTGTTAGTTAAAACTACTGAAACATCATATAATGCAAATGGTCAACCTTTACAAAAATAATATAGGTGAAAAAAATGATGGATGATAATATAGAAAGTAAAATAGATTGTAAAATTGATGAGAAAGTAGAGATAAAATCTTACAATAATGGAGTTTACAATTCATTAAAAAATATGTTTTATGTTGCATTAGGTACATTATTACTTTCAAGCTGTGCAACAACATTAAAACCAGAAGTAAAAGAAATTAATAATGGTATTTTTGCTAGAGCTTGTTCTAGTATGGGTGATGTTTCTACTAAAAGAGATATGACTGAATATGAAGCTAAAACAATGATTGCTGATTATTTAACAGAGGGTAAAGGTGGCGAAATAACATTAAGTGGAACAATGACAAGATACAAAAGACAAGGCGATAAAATCTGTGCTGAGGTTTATATGAAAAGATGATAATCAAACCAACACCTGAATCATTTCAGGGATTAGAAAATACAATTACAGAATCAACTGGATTAGTTGATGATCAGGGAAGAGAAATAGTTAAGAAACATGAAGTAGGTTGTGAACTACCTATTTTTGCTAGAAGAACATATCAAAAAGGTGAAGATGATTTGTTAGTTGAAGCAGTTGATAGTTTTATTGGATTTGATGAATCTGGAAAACCTGAAGATATGCCTGAATATTTCAAACAAAGACATCCTGTTATGCAAAAACTAATCGTTGGTGCAGTCTATGGATTAGCAGCATTAGCAGTTTTTGGAGTTGTATTGCCTGGTTGTAGTGGAGTTACAACCAATACTAAAACTAAAGTTACTAATTTTGATCTTAAATTTGGTTATGCAACAACATCTATGGATAGTCCTAATTCTTCTAATGATGATGATGTAAGGGTTCATGGTATCTATTTGGGTGGAAAAGGTTTCATTGATGAAAAAGCTTCAGTATATTATGGAGATGGATTAAACACTAGATTAATTTCAAAATCAAACATTAGATATTCACAAGAACTAACAGGGATGACTACTTTTGGAGAAAATTCATTATTTGAAATGGGTTATAATATTGGCGTTGGTTTTTATTCACCAAAAGCAAAATCAAGTGCTGAAATAATTATAGGGCTACCAAGAATTGGTGCAACTTCTGGAAATAATGTTATGTGGACTCCTAAAGTTGGATTAGCTTTTAGTTATGGGCCTGTAGATGCAGAAATTAGTTTTGATTTCAAAGTTGGAAAAGAATATGATTTTGGAATGGGTGCAATGGTTGGAGTAGGTATTTAATGAGGTAATAAAAATGACAAATAATAGTAGAAGAAAATTCATAAAACAAATATTAGCAGGAACAGTAGCAGTTGCAACTTCAGGAGTAACAAGTAAAGTATTTGCTGAAGTGTATGATGATGGACCAACAAAAAAAGAAAAGTTAGCACATGTAATTGAATGTTTAAAAAACATTGATAACTATGATTTAAGAATAACAAAATATGCTTCTAAACAATTACCTATTGGTTTTATTGCAAAATTAGATGTTGATTTTGTTGATGTTATTACTAATAAATCATGTGATATTAGTTTTGGTGTAAATACTAATGAATACTCATCATCTTATTTCCCCCATGCCATCTTATCAGGTGGGGAAATTTATATAGATGGTGAAGTTTGTGCTAAGTATCAGGATGAGTTTGTTAAATTAAGGGATTTTTATGTTGCTGAACATATAGCAGATCTAAGAAAAAATGTTGCTGAAAACAGATTTGGACTTGATAGTGAAGTAAAAGATACTGTTTTTTCATGTACAAAAGATTATTTATCCTTATATACTAAGAAGAAGATTGGTAACTACTATTTTAGGTTGATTTATACACTTCTTGATACAAATGGAGATGGAACACCTGATGAATTAATTATTAGGCAAAGACCAGAATATGGTAAGGATTCAAAAGTTATTCTTCACACTTTGCGTGATCCTAATTTTTTAGGTACGAAAAGTAATCCTGGTTTATATGATGGTCTATTTAAAGAAGTTTATGACCATCTTCAAAGAGAGACTAATATAGGTAAATCAGTTCCATCTGATAAGGCTCTTGAGAAAGAATTAGAAAACACATTAGATAAAGCATTAGAAGACACAATGATGAAAATGCGTTAATTTTTTTATTTTTATTTTAATAATTCATTTTTCTGTGTAAATTTCTGTTGTAGCTATCAAGACAGCACTTCTTAATATAGTTCTAATGCCTATATTATTAATAGAAGGCAAGAAACAACATGGCCGGGCGAGCCGATAGGCGAGTAGGACTTTAGTACGTCCGTGCCTTTGTTGTTGTTTTTTGCATAATTATCAGATAAAACCAAAATTACATAGGTTTAAATAACATTACTAAGAGCAGATAAGTCTTATCAAAATGATATGCAAACATTGTGAATTTAAAATGAATACAAAAGTAAGAGATGATGTATTTAGATCTATATGTTTCTGTCCTGTTTGCTTAAGAAGATTGAAGTAAGTTATCTTAACATTGTTTCTGCTAATATTTTTGTAATCATATAATGTTCAGGAACATGTGATTTATCAGCATTTATTTCAAGCTGTGCAATCTGCACTTTATTAGAAGATGCATCATAACTATTTTTGTTACCTTTTACATAATTTGGATTATTATATCTTTTATGTACACCTCTAATCTCTTGCCCACCAGTAAATTTAATATTATCATCAAATATTACTCCATGCTCATCTAATCTTTCTTTAAACATTCCTTTTAATGCAATATCTAAAGATTGATCACTTAATGTCCCTAATTCAACTAAATTTCTATCTTTTGGTTCTGCTACTCTTATTTTATGTTTTCTTCGATGTAATGAGATTATCCCTGCTCTTCCATAATATGCAACAATATTATCAATTATTCCATACATTGCATCTTGAGTTCCTCTCCAACAAGTTTCTCTATCTCCATGGTAAATAAATGCATATGTTCCTAAGTCTTGATGTAGTTTTCTTGCAATTTCTACTGTATTTCTTTCTTTGTTATGTATAGCAACAGCTATTACTGGCAATCCCCCATAAAGAATTGTAATCTTATCTGTTTGTATACCAATGTCTATAGCTGGCTCTGACATAATCATTTGTATGTGTTAGGGATTAATAAAGAAGTGTAGTAGTTTAGAGTACAACAGAGAAATAAATAACGGACCTGGGGAGATTCGAACTCCCGACCTACTGCTTTCTTCACAATGTGTAGGAGGCAGTCGCCCGATCCAGACTAGGCCACAGGTCCATTTAGATAAGAAAAATGCTTGTTTATTTATATAATTTTCCAGCTAGAAAATCCACAAACTATATATATTAAATAAAATCTAATACATCAAAACGAGGTGTTAATATGAAAAAACTATTTACAATTATGTTATTGCTTTTAGTTGCTGTTATGGTTATTGGTTGTGTTACAGAAGTTCCAACAGATACTACTGAAAACACAAGACCTGAAGAAAAAACAGAGGATACAACAACAGAAGATACAACTCTTGATGTTGTTGAAGATCTTCCAGAAACAAAGGAAACAGCTGAAACATTTGATGAAGTCACAGAGATTGAAGCTGATCTTGGTGATGAAGACCTAGAAAATCTTGAACAAGAATTAGATGAGATTGATTGGTAATTTTTTCTTTTTTTTAAAATTATTTCTTAACTAAATCACTTTTGCATTCTTTTTAAAACTTCGTATGCTTTTACAACAAATTCTTCTTTTAAATATATTAATAATTCAGGGCTTGCAGTCAACAATTCTGTTATAAAAACATCATTTACAGCTAATTCTTTTGTTACACTACATAATATTCCCTTTGCATCTACTACTTTGTCATCAAACATTAAACTTATTTCAGAAATATTTTTATATTTATTCTTTACTTTAAACATCTTAAGTAGATCTTTTACTTTTGCTTCATTCTTTTCATCAATAAACAATTTAACAGAACCAGATCCAACTACTATTTTGAGTGTATCTCCTTTATCATAATCTGTATTTGCAATTAACTTATCTAATTTTCTAACTAATTCTTTTTCTTTTTCAAAATCAAATATAATTATATTATCTTTAACTTGTGTTTTAATTCCTTTGAATATATCTTTATTTTTCTTACTAATTTCTTTAAATTGAAACCTTCTTAACATAGCTATGACTGCATCTACTTGGTTACTTTTTGCAATCCCTTGCTTAATTAAATACCTTGCAAGGGATCTTCTATTAATAAGACCTTCTTGGTAACAGCTTTCAACTTCTGGGTTTTTACTTAAGAAAAGCCTAAATTCTTGTTCTATTTGTGACATATTCACCTAATATGTGCCACTTATTAATAAAGTTTTCTATTTGTGACACTATCTTTAAATGTATTGGGCACAATATAGTTGTTATGAAATCAAAAATTAAAATAGATAAAATCAAAATAAATATTAGATGCAGAGAAATAAAGTATCAAGATCCATTTAAATTATACTCTAAGCTTTCAGATAATGGGAATAATACAAGTTTGCTTATGGAATCTAAGTCTTTAAATCTGAAATATGGTAGGCAAAGCATTATTGTTCCAGATCCAGCAGTTAAAATAACAGCTAAAGGAGAAACATTTACAATTAAAGCATTAAATGAATTTGGAAAAAAGATTTTAACTCTTTTTAGTAACTCAGATTTCTTTTTTGCATATAATCTTCTTATTTCTACAGATATTATCAAAGGCAAAGTAAAAAAAGAGATTGACAAAAATATAACTAGTGATAATATCATCAAAATGAAAAATGTTTCTATTGTTCTTAAGACAATACTTAATAAATTTGATTCTAATTGTAGTTATGCTGCTTTATATGGTGCATTTTCATATGAATTCTCAAAAAACTTTCATAATCTTACTTTAATCAAAAATTCTAAATCTAATTTAATCAAAAATTCTGAATCAGTGGGTGATTTTGTTTTCTTTATTCCTTCATCTGTATATGTTTTTGATGATATTAAAGAAAAAGCAGAATTATTAGAATTCTCTTTTGATAGTATTTCTAATTCAAATATTAACGGATATATAATTACAGAAAAATTAAAACCTATATCCTTAGAACAATCTAACTCTTTATCTATAGATAAATCTTCATATTTAAATTATAATCATGCAAAAAAAAAATTATCATATGACATGTCTGAGCAGGAATATAAACTAAAAGCAGATCAGGTCATAAAGGACATAAGAAATGGTAGGGCAATGCAATGTGTTTTATCACGAAGTATAACCTTACCTCTTATTCAACATCCATTATTATCATATACTAAATTAAGAAAGATAAATCCTTCACCTTATTCTTTCTTTTATAATTTTGGAGATAATGAATTTTTGTATGGTGCTTCTCCAGAAATGCATATTGTTGTTAAAAAAGGTGTTATTGAAATTAGACCAATAGCTGGAACCATTTCTAGATCAAATAATGTGTTAAAGGATGCTTCTGCAAGAATAAATTTGTTAACTGATGAAAAAGAAAAAAGAGAACATACGATGTTAGTTGATCTTGCAAGAAGTGAACTTCATGCAATATGTGTTGATGATTCTGTATATATTTCTGATTTATTCACAATTGAAGAATATCCTAATCTATATCATCTAGTTTCTGGTGTAAAGGGGGAGCTTAAATCTAAAATTAATGCAATTGATGCTATGTTAATTACATTACCTGCTGGAACATTAAGTGGTGCACCAAAATTAGAAGCAATGAAGATGATTGAACAATATGAATCTTCTCCTAGAAATTTCTATGGTGGTTCAATTGGTTTTCTTTCTTTTAATGGGGATTGCAATACAGGAATTACAATCAGGTCTGTTCATGTTAAAAATAATTTTTCTATTATCAGAGCCGGTGGTGGGATTGTTTCTCTATCAAATCCTGAAAATGAATTAAATGAAACAAAATTAAAAATGTCAAAAACATTATCTGTATTAGGGGTGGAATTATGATTAAGAGATATACAGATAAAATAATAGCAACTAAAAGAAGAGCAACTAATAAACTTATCAAAATATTGTTTATTGATAATTATGATTCTTTTGCAAATACTATTGCTGCTTATTTTAGAAAACAAGGAGCAGAAGTAATTATGTATAAAAGTGATTGTTCAATTGATATTATTGATGAATTCTTAGAAAAAGAAAAACCAGATTTTATTCTTTTAGGGCCAGGACCATCTGGACCAAAACAAGCAGGAAATTATTTAGAGATTATTGATAAGTATCATAAGTTTATTCCATTATTTGGAATCTGTCTTGGTTTTCAAGCAATTATGGAATATTTTGGTGTTTCACCAAAACCATTAAATTTATCAGAAGTAGTTCATGGAGATTCTGTTAGTATTTTAAATGATGGTAAAACAATTTTTAAAGAAATAAAAAAGAACCAGAAATTTGCAAGATATAATTCTTTAGGTGTTTATGAAGTTCCAGCTTGTTTTGAGATTAGTGCAAAAACCAATGTTGGAATTAATAATAATTCTAAATTACCTATCATAATGGCAGCAAGACATAAATCTTTACCAATTGAATGTATACAATTTCATCCTGAATCAATATTATCTATGGAAAATGATGCAGGGATGAAATTAATAGGGAATGTGATAAGCAATAATACTTTTGTAAACAATGTGGGTGATAAACATGATTAAAGAAATGATAGATAAATTAATAAAAAAACAAGAACTTGATAAAAATGAGGTTAAATATATCTGTTCACAAATTGAGAATAATGAATTTGATGAAATTCAATTATCCTCATTGTTAGTTGCTTTGCAATCAAAGGGTGTATCTTCAGATGAATTAACATATTTTGTTGATGAGATGATGAGTAAAGCTGTTCTTATAGAAAAAAACGCTTCTGAAGAATACAAAGATTGTATTGATTTATGTGGGACTGGTGGTGACAAAACATCTAGCATTAGTACATTTAATATTTCTACAGCAACTGTTTTTGTTGTAGCTGCATGTGATGTAAAAATTGCAAAACATGGCAATAGATCAGTTTCTTCAAAAAGTGGTAGTGTAGATGTTTTAGAAGCTTTAGGAATAAACATTAATTTAGATGAAGAAAAAGCAGAAATTTGTTTTAATAAGACAGGCATTAGATTTCTTTATGCATGCAAACATCATCCAGTCATGAAAAATATATCTACAGTAAGAAAAAGATTAGGTATCAAAACAATATTTAATATGATTGGGCCCTTATTGAATCCAGCAAATGTTGAAAAACAATTACTTGGTGTTTTTGATCCTAAACTTACTGAACTTTTTGCTATGGTTCTTAAAAGAAAAGATGTAAAAAGAGCTATGGTTGTTCATGGAAATAGTTTAGATGAATTAACAATAACTGGAAAAACAAAAATTACTGAATTAAATAATGGTAAAATCGATACATATGAATTTGATCCTTTTGATAATTCTATTGGTATTTGTAATTCAACTAATAAATCTACAGAAAATGATTTTAAATATGGAACATTAGAAGAATTAAGGGCTGATACAAAAGAAGATAGTGCACAGATTATAAAAGATATTTTTTCTGGAAAAAAAACAGATAGAAAAGATATATCAAGAAGAAATATTGTTGTTCTTAATTCAGCTGCAGCTCTAATTATTGCAGGAAAAGTATCTAATTTTAAAGAAGGAATTGAGATGGCCAAACAAGTTATTGATTCAGGTAAGGTATTAGATAAACTTAATCAAGTGATTGAAATAACATCTTCAAATTCTTATCAAGTGATAAGTAAAGTTAAACAAGACAAGGAGATGGTGTCTTATGGTTAATATTATTTCAGATATTATAGAAAATAAAATTAGGGAAGTAAAAACTTTAAAAAATAAACTACCATTATATCAGATGTTAGTAGAAATGAAAGGTAATTTTTATTCTGATAGAAGCTTTCTTAAAGCAATAAAAGGAAAGAATAATATAATTGCAGAAATCAAATATAGTTCTCCAACAAATAGTATTATTAGGGATTTGTCTTCAAATAAGTATTTAGATAAAATAAAGGACATAAAAAATATTGTAATTGCTTATGGTAAATATGCCTCTGCAATATCTGTAATTACAGATGAAAAATTCTTTAGTGGGAATTTAGGTTTTATTAAAGAAGTAAAAAAATATACTGCATTACCAATATTAAGAAAAGATTTTATAATTGATTTATATCAAATATATGAATCTAAATATTATGGTGCTGATGCAGTTCTTTTAATCTCATCTTTGTTACATAAGGATATATTAAGATTGATGATAAATACTGCAAAAAAGCTTAGAATGGATTGTGTTGTTGAAGTATCATCAAAAAAAGATGTTGAGAAAGCATTAGGCGCAGGTGCAGAAATAATTGGTATTAATAATAGAGATCTAACGGATTTTAGTATTGATATTAATAGAACTATTAAGTTAAAAAATATTATTTATAATCATATCAATAACAACAACAACAATAACAATAACAACAACAACAATAACAATAACAACAACAACAATAACAATAACAACAACAACAATAACAACAACAATAACAACAACAACAATAACAATAACAACAACAATAACAACAACAATAATAACAACAATAATAATGATGTCATTATTATTTCTGAATCTGGTATTTCAACTAGAGAAGATATACTTTATGTTGATACTAATGCTGTTCTTATAGGCACTACATTGATGAAATCAGAAAATTTAAATGCCATATCTGATAAATTATCCTCATTACATATATCTAAAATAAAAATATGTGGTATTACTAATTTAGAAGATGCAGAAAATGCAATTAAGGTAGGAGTTGATTTTTTAGGTTTTAATTTTTATAATGGTAGTCCAAGATATATTTCATCTGAAAAAGCTAAAACTATAATCTCTGAATTACAAAATAAATATCCTTATAAATTTCAAACAGTTGGTATTTTTGTTGATTCATCTGTTAATGAAATAAATGAAATAATTAGATCTACAAATATTGATTTTACTCAAATGCATAATCCTGAAAAATATTTTGGAAATGAAAAAATAAACAGTCATGTTATCAAGGTATCAAGAATTAATGAAAATATTTTAATCAGTTCAAAATTATTAAAATCATATGCAACCCTTCTTGATACATACTCAAAAGAAGCATATGGTGGGACAGGTACAACATTTAGTTTAAAAAGTATTATGGATAAATCTAATAAATTGAATTTACCTGGTAAAATATTTATTGCAGGGGGACTTAATTCAGAAAATATTAAAGAAATTATTTCAAAAGTAAAACCATTTTGTATTGATATTTGTTCTGCTGCTGAATCTACTCTTGGGAAAAAAGATAATGTTTTGATTAAAGAGATTATGGATATTATGCATTCTATAAATATAAATCACAAAAATATAAATGAGAAAGAGGTGATTGCTAATGAAGCTTAATACTAAATTTGGTGAATTTGGTGGGGTGTATATTCCTGAGATGATGGTTGCAGCAATGGAGACTCTAGAAAATTCATTTATTAAATATATTAATTGTTTTAAATTTAAAAAAGAATTAAATCAATTATTAAATGTTTTTGCTGGTAGACCAACTGGTTTATATCTTGCAAAAAATATATCTTTAGATTTAGGATTTAAAGTATATCTGAAAAGAGAAGATATGTTACATACTGGTGCTCATAAAATTAATAATGCTCTTGGCCAAGTTTTACTTGCAAAATATATGGGGAAGAAAGAAATTATAGCTGAGACTGGTGCTGGACAACATGGTGTTGCTGTTGCAGCAGCAGGTGCTTTTTTAGGAATTCCTGTAAAAGTATTTATGGGTGAAAAAGATATTGAAAGACAAAAACTAAATGTTTATAGGATGAAACTTTTTGGAGCAGAAGTTGTTTCTGTCAATTCAGGATCAAAAACATTAAAAGATGCTGTAAATGAAGCCCTAAGATATTTCATAACAAATGTGAAAACTTGTTATTATCTTATTGGTAGTGTTGTTGGTCCACATCCTTATCCATTGATTGTACAAAAATTTCAAGAAATAATCGGTAAAGAAACAAAAGAACAGATTTTAGCTATTGAAGGAAAACTTCCCTCGGCAATAATTGCATGTGTTGGTGGTGGTTCAAATGCAATTGGAATATTTAATGAATTTTTAGATGATAAAAATGTAAACTTGATTGGTGTTGAAGCAGGTGGAAAGGTAAAAAAACATGGTAAAACATTATCAAATGGTTCAATTGGTATTTTTCATGGTAGTAAATCATATGTTCTTCAGGATAAAGACGGTCAGATAAAAGAAGCATATAGCATCTCTGCTGGTTTAGATTATCCAGGTGTTGGACCAATTCATAGTTTTCTTAAAAATTTAAAAAGAGCAGTTTATGGTAATGCTACAGATGAAGAAGCAGTTGATGCATTAAAGTATCTTTGCAAAACTGAAGGTATTTTACCAGCATTAGAATCATCACATGCTATTGCATATCTTTTGAAGAATAAAAATAATTTTAATAATAATGATATTGTTGTAATTAATTTATCTGGAAGAGGAGACAAAGATGTCAATCAGTTGATATATGCAGATTCTGATCTTTATGGGGGATGTTAAAATGCAATATAAAATTCCATCTAAAATACAATATAAAATAATTGGGAACAGAAAAGTATTACCAAACAGATTTAAAAAGAAAGTATTTATTCCTTTTCTTATATTAGGGGACCCTGATTATAATACATCTCTTGAAATAATTAAATCTGTAATTGATCATGGGGTTGATGAATTAGAATTAGGTTTTGCATTTTCAGATCCAATTATGGATGGTATAACAATACAGAAAGCAAATAATAGGGCATTATCGTTTGGTATGAATATAAAAAAAGCTTTTGATTTGTTAAATGATATTAGAAAATATTCTGATGTTCCTATTAGTTTAATGCTTAGTTTTAATCTAATATATAACTATGGTATTGATAATTTTCTTTCTGAATGTAATAAATTAAATATTAATGCAGTTTTATGTCCAGATATTCCTTTAGAAGAATCAAATGAATTAGTAAATTTAGCTATAAAGCATGATGTTAATATTCCTTTTATTATTTCTTTAACAACCTCTTATGAAAGAATAAAAAAAATATGTGATATCTCTTCAGGTTATATATACTTAGTATCATTACTTGGTATAACTGGAAAAAGAGAAAATATAAATTATTCTTTTTTAGAGCAGATTAAATTAATAAGGGGTTTAACTGAATTACCAATCTATGTTGGTTTTGGGATCTCAAAATCAGAACATGTTAAGCATATATTAACTAATGGTGCAGATGGTGTTATTGTGGGAAGTGCAATTATTAATTTAATTGATAAAAATTTAGAAAATAATCAAAAAATGATATCTGAAATTATTATATTTGTTGATAAATTAATGGTGAAAAAATGAATAAAATCATTAAATTAGTCGAAAGTTTTATATATCATTTGTACCTACCTAATGGTATCATGGAAGATTCATTTAGAAATATTAATGTATGTTTACCAATTAATATAGCTTGCAATCTCTCATCAAATAAATTCTTTTCTGAATCTTTTAGTTGGTTCTATTTTTATTTTAATTAGGCCTGAGTTTAGATAACTGGTCTCCTGCATCTTTAATATCTTATTTAATTTTGCATTCTAATCTCAGGCGTTTCAAAGAAGCTAGTTATTAAACTAAAGTATAAAAATGGATGATGCTTTCCATCATAAAAACAATGAAAAATAAGGAAAAACAAGTAATAAACGGAGGAAAATAAAATGATAATTGTACTAAAACCACACACAAAAAAAGAGGAAATAGACAATATTATAGCTAGAATTGAGGAAAAAGGACTAAAACCAGTAACTTTCGAAGGAGTAGAAAGGACAGTTATACACATTCATGGAGATTCAAGGGGAGAATCTAATAGATTTGCGTCAATTGATTGTGTAGAGAAAGTAGTTAAGGTTATGAAACCTTTCAAACTTGCAAGCAGAGAGCATCATTCTGAAACAACAGTCATAAAAATTGCAGGTATAAATGGGGATGTTTCAATTGGGAATGGGGAATTTGTTGTAATCGCTGGACCTTGTTCAATTGAAAGTGAAGAACAGATAATGAAAGCAGCAAGATTATTGAAAGAAATGGGTGTAAAAATAATGCGAGCATCTGCTTTCAAACCTAGGACATCACCATATGATTTTCAAGGCATGGGTATTGAAGGCTTAAAGCTTTTGAAAAAAGTTAGGGATGAAGTTGGTTTACTTGTTGAAACAGAAGTTATGGATGTTAGAGATGTAAGAATTGCTGCAGAATATGTAGATATTTTAAGAGTTGGGGCAAGAAACATGCAGAACTTTGATCTTTTGAAAGAAATGGGTAAGATTAACAAACCAGTTATTTTGAAAAGAGGTAGTTCAGCAACTATTAATGAATTTTTGATGGCAGCAGAATATATACTTGCAAATGGAAATAAGAATGTAATATTATGTGAAAGAGGAATAAGAACATTCGAAACTGCTTACAGAAATACTCTTGATATTAATGCAGTTGCATTATTGAAAAGAGAAACTCATTTGCCAGTTATAGTTGATCCAAGTCATTCAGCTGGGGTAAGAGAAATAATCATACCTATCAGCAAAGCTTCAGCAGCAGTTGGAGCAGATGGTTTGTTAGTGGAGATGCATCCAAACCCTGAAGAAGCATTATGTGATGGTGCACAATCTTTACATCCACATCAACTTGCTCAGTTACTTGGTGAATTAAAACCAGTTTGTGAAGCAGTTGGTAAAAAAATAATTTTGGGTTAATCTTCAACCCACAAGTTAATAGATAAAATGAAAACAATTAATGTAAACATTCCATCAAATAAGAAAGAATACAAAGTTTTAGTAGGCAGTGGAATATTGAATGAATTGAAAAATTTCATTAAAGAAAATCATAAAGGTAAAAGGATTGTGATTATTACAGATGATAATGTAAATAAATCACATGGTAAAAGATTGCTTTTGTTATTGTCTGATCTTTTACCTGATGATAATTTATTAGATGACGTATCTTCTAATAATTCTCCTTTTTTAATTTCAATCCCTGCTGGTGAAGAGAGTAAATCAAGAGAACAAAAACAAGAGATTGAAGATTTGATGCTTGATGAAGGTTTTGGAAGAAATTCATTAATTATTGCTTTTGGTGGTGGTGTTGTAGGTGATTTAGCAGGTTTTATTTCATCAACTTTTAACAGGGGAATTCCATTAATACAAATTCCAACAACTTTGTTATCTATGGTAGATTCATCAGTTGGTGGGAAAACTGGAATAAACACAAAACAAGGTAAAAATCTGATAGGTACTTTTTCTCAACCAGAAATAGTAATTGCAGATATTGATTTCCTTAATACACTTTCAGATGAAGAATTTAGAAATGGGGTTGCAGAAATTGTAAAGATAGCTATTGCATTAGATGAAGACTTTTTTACTTTTCTAGAAAACAATATAGGTTCTTTAGTACCAAATGTAGAACCTTTAATACCTCAAAGAATAAAATTGGATAAAGAAATCCTTATTGATATTATTAGCAAGTCAATAAAGCTTAAAGCAAATGTTGTAGAAAAAGATGAACAAGAATTAGGACTAAGACAAGTGTTGAATTTAGGACATACAATAGGTCATGCAATTGAAACAGCAAGAAATTTCAAAGAAAAACATGGGTTTGCTATTTGTACCGGTATAGTTATTGAAAGTAAAATTTCAGAGATATTAGGGTTAATTAGTTCAGAACAACATAATAAAATAATTAATTTGTTGAAGCAATTAGGATTACCTGTAAATATTGATGAAAATCTTGATTCAAATAATTTAATTGAATTAATGAAATCTGACAAAAAAAATACTAGTAACAAACCTAAAATAGTTTTACTTGAAAAAATTGGTAAGATAAAAAATAAAGATAATGAATTTTCATTTGAAATTGATGAGGGTAAAATAAAACAAGCAATTGATATTTGTTGTGAATCTAGTGTAAATAAACAGGGAATTAGTGAGATAAAATCAATTTCAGAAAAAATCATTGAGATAAAACCAATAACTAAATTAGATGCAGAAATAAATATTCCTGGGAGCAAGTATGTGGCTAATAGAGTTTTAATGATTGCTGCACTTGCAGATGGAACTTCCATATTAAAAAATGTTCCTGATAATGATGATATAAACAAAGCAATAATTGCTTTAAAACAATTTGGTGTATCTATTAAAAGGGAAGGAAGTAGTCTTGAGATTATAGGGACTGGTGGGAACATTGAAACAATAGAGACTGAAATTCATGTTGGTGAATCAGGAACTTTACTTAGGTTTATCACAGGAATTGCTTCCTTAGCAGAAGGCAAAATTAAAATAACTGGTAGTAAAAGGATTCAAGAAAGACCAATTGCTCCTTTAATTAATACATTAGAACAATTAGGTGTTAATATTGAAAGATTAAATCAAGTAAATAAAGATTGTTGTCCAATTGTTGTGGGTGGTGAGAACTTAAATGGAAATAATGGCAATAGTAATAATTTGAAAAGCAACAAAGTTGTTATTGATGCATCTCTTAGTAGCCAGTTTTTAAGTTCATTATTATTAATTGCTCCAAGTATAGCAAACAAATCTAAAAATGATGTTGAAATAATAACAACTGGTGAAGTTGTTTCAAAAAGTTATGTTGATCTTACAATCTCTTTAATGGAAACATTTGGAGTTAAGATTGAAAGAGATGATTACAATAAATTCATCATCAAAACTAATCAAAAATTCAATGCAATGGGATTTACAATTCCTAGTGATTGGAGTTCAGCAAATTACTTTTTAGCTGCAGCTGCAATTGTTCCAGGCAAGATTAAAATTAATCATTTAGACTTAGATTCAGTACATGGTGAAGCTAAATTTGTTGATGTATTAGAAAAAATGGGTTGTGAAATTGAGAAAGGAAAAGATTTCATTGTTTTAGATGGAAAAGATTTTATTGCATTAAAAGGCCCTAATAAATTAGTTGGTGTTGAGGTTGATATGTCTTCAATGCCTGACTCAGTACAAACATTAGTTGCAGTTGCTGCATTTGCAAATGGAAACACAATTATCAAAAATATTAGTAATATCTCCTTAAAAGAAAGCGATAGGATTAATGACACCATAAAGGAACTTAATAAACTTGGAGTAATTGCTAAATCAAATCATGATGAAATCATGATCTCAAAAGGTTTACTTAATGGAAGGGAAGGGCATATCTCCATCATAATTGATCCACATAATGATCATAGGATGGCAATGAGTTTTGCTTTAATTGGTCTTAAAATAAGTGGAATTAAAATCAATAATCCTGGATGTGTCAATAAATCATTCCCTGGATTTTGGAAAAAGCTTGAAGAAATTGGCGTTGAGATTGTAAAATGAAAAAAAACATTGTACTCATAGGATATAGAGCAACTGGAAAAAGTTCAGTTGCGAGAGAATTAAGTATTAAACTAAATATCCCCATGATTAGTACAGATGAAACTATTGTTAAACAAATTGGATCAATTGCTGAATTTGTAAAAGAGTTAGGATGGAAATCTTTTAGGGATGTTGAATTTGATGTTATTAAAAATATTTCAGTAATCAATAATAAAGGGAAGGCTTGTATTGTTGATTGTGGTGGCGGTGTTGTTGAAAATAAAGATAACATCAAACATCTTAGAAAGAATAGTATCATTTTTTTGCTTGATGCTTCTCCAGAAATAATCATAGATCGATTGGGTTTAAATGGAAGTAGGCCAACACTCACTGGTTTAGGCACAAAAAAAGAGGTACAAGAGGTTTTGTCAAGAAGACAACCACTATATGAAGAAGCAGCTGATTTTATTATTAATACAGCTAATGGGGACATAAAAGATATTGCTGCTGAGATTAAATTAGTTGTTGATATGCTTGAAGAAAAAATATCACATCAAAAAAACATACTCCATAATCTAAAAATTGCTGCAGTTGT
Source organism: Candidatus Woesearchaeota archaeon (assembly GCA_018657385.1). Taxonomy (GTDB): domain Archaea; phylum Nanobdellota; class Nanobdellia; order Woesearchaeales; family DSVV01; genus JABHXF01. The sequence continues at coordinate 55,133 of JABHXF010000003.1, forward strand.
TGCTGAAGATAATCTTAATGATACTCTTAAAATGCTTAAGAAATCAGAAAATGTTGCAGAAATTGTTGAAGTTAGAATTGACCACATCAAAAATATAAGTGAGAATGATGTGAAAATTATAATTGAAAACAAGAAAAATAATCAAAAAATTATAATTACTAATAGAAGAATAAGTGAGGGGGGACTTTTTCAAGGAACAGAAGACGAAAGAATTAATTTATTAAAAACAGCAATTGATGTTAATGCAGATTTTGTTGATATTGAACTAAGTTCAGGAATTGATGTTGTGAAAAATATCATTACTCTTGTAAAAGAAAAAAATAGTAATGCAAATACAACAGATAACAAAACAAAACAAGACAAGACAAAAATAATCTGTTCATTTCATGATTTTAAAAAATTACCTGATAATATTAATGATGTACTTGAAGAGATTAAATCAACAGATGCAGATATTATAAAAATTGCTTGTATGGGTAATTCAGCTGTTGATAATATTATTATGTTTAATCTCATTGAAAAAACAAAGTCTATGAATAATGGGGATAAACAAAAAGAAATGATTGGAATAGTCATGGGTAGACATGGCAAAATATCAAGGGCATTATCTGGAATATTTGGTGGATTTATTTCAACATTTGTTCCTGTTTGTAAAGATATTGATAATAAAACAAGTGTACCCTCTGAAAATCAAAGCGCTCCAGGACAAATTAGTATTGAACAGATCAAAGAAATACAACAAAGATTAGTATTTCAAAAAGTTTGTTTGTTAATTGGTGATCCTGTTGCCCATAGTATGAGTTCAATCATGCATAATGCAGCATTTGAGAAAGTAGGTTTAGATATTGTATATGAAACCAAATGTGTAAAAGCAGATGAATTGAAAAATACTGTAAAGAATTTACGTTCATCAAATATTACTGGATTTAATATTACAATTCCACATAAGCAAAATATAATTAATGAGTTGGATGAAATAGATAGTGTTGCTAAACAAATTGGTGCAGTTAATAGTGTACTAAATGAAAATGGAAAATTAAAAGGATTTAATACTGATTGGTTAGGTGCATTAAAAGCAATTGAAGAAAAACTAGAATCTGAAGGGAACAATTTGAAAGATATGAAAGTTGTACTAGTTGGAGCAGGTGGAGCTGGAAGAGCAATTACATATGCTATGTCAAGCGTTGGCATCAAAGGTGATAATCTTATTATTATGAGTAAGAAAAAAGAAGATGCAGATAAACTTGCAGATGAATTTAATGGAAAATCTGTTGACATATCTGAACTCAATAATATTAAAGCAGATTTACTAATCAATGCTACACCTGTTGGTATGCATCCAAATATTAATGACACTATTACAACTTCAAACACATTAAAGAATTTTAAAATAGTGTTTGATATCGTTTACAATCCTTTAAAAACAAGATTGCTTAGAGAAGCAGAAGAAGCAGGATGTAAAACAATTGATGGATTAAAGATGTTAGTACATCAAGGTGCAGCAGCATTTGAATTATGGATTGGTGAAAAACCAGATGTAGATTTAATGTATGATGTTGTAAAAAAGGAACTGATGATAAATAAAAATCAATAATTACAAAGGTGAAATAAAATGTCAAATACAATCGGTAAAATGTTTAAGATAACAAATTGGGGAGAATCCCATGGAAAAGCAATTGGGGTAGTTATAGATGGATGCCCATCATTATTAAATCTAAATGAAAAAGACATTCAATTAGATTTAGATAGAAGAAGACCTGGACAAAGTTCTTTAACTACACAAAGAAATGAGTCTGATGAAGTTGAAATATTATCAGGTGTTTTTGAAGGGAAAACAACGGGTGCTCCTATATCATTAATCATTAAAAATAGTGATGCAGAATCAAAAGATTATGATAACTTAAAAGATGTTTTCAGACCTGGACATTCAGATATGACTTTACACCAAAAATTTGGAATTAGAGATCATAGAGGTGGAGGTAGAAGTTCTGCTAGAATAACTGCAGGAAATGTTGCAGCTGGTGCAATTGCAAAAAGATTATTAAGAGAATTAGCAAATGTAGAAATTGTTGGTTTTGTTAAGCAAATAAAAGATGTAATTGCTGAAGTTAATTTAGATTCTGTTCAGGTTAATCAATTTACACAAGAAAATATTGATGGAAGTTTAGTGAGATGTCCTGATAAAAAAGCAGCAGCGGAAATGAAAATAACAATTGAAAAAGCAAAAGCAGAAAATGATTCAGTTGGTGGTATAATCACCTGTATTATAAAAAATGTTCCTGTTGGTTTAGGTGAACCTATTTTTGATAAATTAGAAGCAGACCTTGCTAAAGCTATGATGTCAATTAATGCAACAAAAGGTTTTGAAATGGGGTCTGGCTTTAATTCTGTTTTAATGAAAGGTAGTGAACATAATGATGAAATAATTATTGTAAATGAAAAAAATGTTTTAGATGGGAAAATACAAACTAAAACAAATAATGCTGGTGGAGTATTGGGTGGTATTTCTAACGGGATGCCTTTGATATTCAATGTTGCTTTTAAACCAACATCAACAATTGGAAAAGAACAAAAAACTATTGATATGAATCAAAATGTTGTTGAACTTGAAGCAAAAGGTAGACATGATCCTTGTGTTTTACCTAGGGCTGTTCCTATTGTTGAAGCAATGGCAGCTTTAGTTTTATGTGATCATCTTTTAAGGCATAGGGCACAATCTATTTTTTTAAATAAAGGTAACAAAGAAAACAAGGGAAACAAAGAAAATAATGGTGGGAATCATGAAAATTGAATCATTAAGAAAACAAATTGATGATATTGATGATACTATCATTAAATTATTAAAAAGCAGACAAGATATTGTTGATGCTGTTGCAAATTTTAAAGCAGAAACAAATTTTCCTATTCTTGATGTTGTTAGAGAAGGCGAAATAGTTGATAGACTCAAAAAAAAAGCAATTGAAAACAATATTGAACCAAGTTTTGTTGAAAATATAATCAAGATAATTATGACTCATTCAAAGAAACATCAAGCAAGTAAATTATTAAGTTCAGAAAATAAAACATCTCAAAATAAATCAAATTCATCTTTACACCTCTCAGATTCAAATACAGACAAATCTGGATTTAGAATAGGGATTATTGGATTTGGTAGGTTTGGTAAATTATTAGTTAAAAATTTAGCTGTTGATTTTGATATTTTTGTTTTTGATATTAACCATGATAAAGAAAGTGTAATTGCTTCAGGTGGAAAACTTTTATCCCTAGAAGAAGTATGCAAATCAGATATTATTATTCCTGCTGTCCCTATATCTGAATTTGAGAATATAATTAAACAAATTTCACCATTACTTAAAAAAGGTGCGATTGTTATGGATGTCTGTTCAGTAAAAGAATTTCCAGTTGAGATTATGAAACAACATTTGCCTGAAAATATTGATATTATTGCAACACACCCTATGTTTGGCCCAGATAGTGCAGCAGATAGTATTAAAGATAAAAAAATAGTTGTATGTAAAGTTAGGGTAAATGATATGCGTTTTAAAACAATTATTAATCTTTTTAGACATAAAGGTTTGATAGTTATTGAAACAACCCCTGAAGAGCATGATAAGCAAATTGCTATGACTCAAGTTCTAACACATTTTATTGGTCATGCATTGATTGATATGGGGGCAGAAGCTCATGAAATAGACACAGAAGGTTACAAAAGATTATTACATATACTTGGTGTTGTTTGTAATGATACTTATCAATTATTTGAAGATATTAATCATCAAAATAAATATTCAGATGAAGTTAGGAAAAAATTAATTTCATCATTGAAAAATATAGATGATAAATTAAAACAAAGTAGGGGATGAAAAAATGAAAATCGGATTCCAAGGTATAAAGGGTGCATATAGTGAAATAGCTGTAAATCAATATTTTAAGAATTTATGTGGGAATATTGATGCAATTAGTTTTGATGGTTTTGATGATGTTTTCGAAGCAGTTAAAAACAAAGAAATTGATGCAGGAGTTATACCTTTTGAGAATACTATAGCTGGAAGTGTTGCATCTAATTATGATCTGCTTGTTCGTGATGGGTTGGTTATAGTTGGAGAAGTATTTGTAAAGATAAATCATTGTCTGCTTTTCAATAAAGGTACAAGTTTTGATAATCTTAAAACTATTTATTCACATCCTGTTGCATTAGATCAATGTAAAGATTTTATCAAGAAGCATAAACTTAAAGCTGTTCCTGTTTATGATACAGCTGGTGCTGCAAAGATGGTTAGTGAAAGATTAAGAATTGATGAGGCAGCAATTGCTTCTAATTTATGTGCTGAAATCTATAATTTAAATAAAATTGATGAATCTATTGAAAGTCATGTAAGTATTACAAAGTTTTTCGTAGTTGTATTACCTGAAATGGTTGATAGGATTAATTTAGAGACTATTCAATCTACTAATGAAAATATTAAAAAAGAAAAAACTTGTATTGCTTTAAAGACAAAACATTATCCCGGTGCTTTAGTAAATGCTTTGCAAAGACTTTCTATGCATAATGTTAACATGACTAAATTAGAGTCTAGACCAATACTTGGTACTCCATGGGAATATATGTTCTTTGTTGAGATAGATGGTGGAATAGATGATGAAAATATAAAAAAAGTATTAGTAGAGATAGAAGCAACATCATTGTTCTTTAAAATATTAGGTAGTTATCCTAAAGGAACAGAATGATTATTTAGATAAGAATAATTAATAAAAAAATAAAAATAAAAAAAGCTCTATTTGCCTCTTCTTTTGTTTGCTCTTAGGCTAGGTCTGATTTTCTCTGCACCTTTACCTTTATTTCTTAATCCACGAGATTTTCTTCCAGCAGATGTTTTGCCTCTGAAAACTCTTGCTCTGTGTTTTGGAGCAGCAGTCCATCCAAGACTTTTATCACTTTTAATTGCAGGATGTTTATTATCAACTAGAATAATTTCATACCATACATAAATTGCATCTTCTATTACCCAATAGCTGTTAAGAACTTCGCAATTAACATATTTTCTATTAGCTCTTTCTTCAGCAACTTGCTGATAGCTTTTACCTACATTTTTTCTTCTTGTATATCTTCTAGGTTTTCTACCACCTGCAGGTTTAGGTCTCATCCTTCCCCCTCTCTTTACTTTTTGTCTAACAACAATAATTCCAGGCTTTGCTTTGTAACCTAAACTTCTAGCTCTATCTAATCTTGTAGGTCTTTCAATTCTAACTGTAACTGGTTCCCTTCTCCAAGAAATAAGTCTTTTTGTCCATAACTCCTTCATATTAGCCTTAGGCTTTTTCCAAATGTTTCTTATATGTTTGTAAACTCCCATTTTCGCACTTCCATTATTTCATTACTCATCACAGATTCAGGTAAGTGACTACCCACATCTCTGTTGTACCAATGGATTGAGTTACCCTTTATAAAGGTTTTGAAGGTTGGGAGGGTAAGGAAGGTTCAGAAGGTAAAAAACAATCCAAACATTCCAAACTCCTAACCTTCCAAACTCTTACAATTATAGCCTAAATCACAACAAACTATATATATTAATATATATAATATACAATATTAATTAAAAGGAGTGGGTAATATGAATGAAATTAGACAAGTTATATTAGATATGCCTAAGCATATAGTAGATGCAGTTTCTATAGTTAAAGATTTTAGAGTAGATGGGTTAATTAATTCAGTTGTAATTACTGGAATGGGTGGTAGTGCAATAGCTGGAGACATAATGAAATCATATCTATCAGATCTTAGAGATTTAAGAGTTGAAGTTAATCGCGGATATAAGCTGCCTGTTTGGGTGGATGAAAATACTTTAGTTATTGTTTGTTCATATTCTGGTAATACAGAAGAAACAATTTCTTGTTATAAAGATGCAATTAGAAAAAAATCTAAGGTTTTGGGGATTGCAACAGGTGGTAAAATAAAAGATATGTTTAATAAAAACAATCATCCTTTGTTAATTTTGCCAAAAGGAATGCAACCAAGAAATGCTATTTGTTATTTATTCTTTACATCATTGAAAGTTTTAGAAAACTCTCAATTAATTCCAAAACAAACAACTTTTATTAAAGATACAATCAAAGCATTGAAAAAACCAATGTTAGATAAAGCTGCGCAAGATCTTGCTAAAAGTTTAGTTAATAAAATTCCATTAATTTATGCATCTAGTAATTTAAGTGTTGTAGCTTATAGATGGAAATGTGAATTTAATGAAAATGCTAAGATACATGCATTTTCTGCAACCCTACCAGAATTAAACCATAATGAATTAGTTGGTTTTACAAAAAGATTAGCTGATTTTCATGTGATCTTCTTAAGAGACCAAGATGATGATAAGCATATTAAGAAAAGAATCAAGATTACAAAAAGTTTAGTTAAACAATATAATGTTCCTGTTACTGAGATTGGTATTTCTGGTCCTGATAAATTAACTAGAATGTTCTCTGCTATTTTTATGGGTGATATGACTAGTTTTTATTTAGCAATAGAACATGGGGTAGATCCAGAACCAGTTGAGATAATTGAGAAGTTGAAAGATATGTTGAAAGATTAAGGTTTGAAAGGCTTGGAAGGCTTGAAAGGCTTGGAAGATTGCCATTGGCACCCTCCAGACCATCCAAACATTCCTAACCCTTCTAACCTTCATAAACGGAGGTTAAAAATGCCTAAAGCATTAGGGATTGACATTGGTGGTACATACATAAAAGCAGGGTTTGTAGACAAGAGAGGCAAGTTATACGAACATACTAAAGTATTAACAGAAGCAAAAAAAGGAACAAACAAAGTTATAGAAAATATTATTTCTCTTATTGAAAAATTAGGACCAAAAGAAATTCGTGCAATTGGTGTTGGCATTCCAGGATCAGTTGATATTTCTAAGGGAGTAATTATTAACACCCCTAATTTACCTTTACATGGTATTCATATTCAAGAGATTCTAAAAAAACATTTTAAGAAAAAAGTTAAAATTGAAAATGATGCTAATTGTTTTGGTATTGCAGAGGCAAAAGCTGGAAATGGAAGTAAATTTCAAAATGTTTTATGTCTAACACTTGGCACAGGCATAGGAAGTGCAATGATTATGAAGAAAAAGTTGTATAAAGGCCGTGGTAATGCTCCTGAACTTGGCCATACAATAATTCATTTTAAAGGTCTTCCTTGTAAATGTGGTGTTCAAGGTTGTGTTGAAGAATATATTTCTACTAGAGGTTTATTAAGGATTGCAAAAAATAAAGGATTAAAAGTTAAGGACACATTTGATATATTTTTAGCAGCTGAAAGACATAATAGAAAAGCAATTCAAATATTTGAAATCTATGGTGAAATCTTAGGGATTGTATTAGCTAATTTTGTTAATACTTTTGATCCTGATGTTATTGTTCTTGGTGGTCAAATAACTGGTTCTTGGCGTTTCTTTAATAAGACAATGACAAGGGAATTAAATAAAAGAAGCTTCATCCCTGCATGTAAGGTAGTAAGAACAGAAATGAAAGAAGCTGGTGTTATTGGTGCAGGGTTATTAGTTTAATCTTGTTTGATTTTTTAAAATTTTATCTTTATCTTTATTCTGTTGTCCTTACCACTACTACTTCTATTTATATACTCTAATCTCCTATTTATTATAGGTGAGATAAATGAATAATGTATTAACAGTACTTTCAATAGTTGCTAAATTAATCTTTGCAGATCCAGTTTCTTATATTGGTAATGAACCTAATAAAGAACTTTCTCCCACAAATATTGAAAATGTTGTAATGCAAGCTTCTGAACCACTAGAACAAGAAGGTTATCCTGGGCAGGCCCAAGATTTAATGGATATTTTTACAGAAGACTCCAATAAAATACAAAGTTATATGTCTTTTAGTTATATGATTCCAACAAGTAATTTTGCAAATAATATGGACCATCTTTATGATCTACTTATTCTTGCTGCAGATGTAGAACAAGATCATCCTAAACATTTTTCTGGATTTAAAAAAGCAATTGATGATTTAAATGTATTTTACAAAGGTGATTTAATGAATAAACATCAAGATATTCTAAATAATGGTTTTGTATTATCTGATGCAATTGAATCAAATTATGAGTTAATGCAGCATTATCAAGAAAATGGTGATGTTGAAGCAATGAGTGATTTTGCTAGAAAAGTAAATCAAGATTATTTATCTTTTTTGGAATCAGTTAATGAATCTGTTTGGGGAGATCTTGATGCTTTATCTGGTGTTGTTAAATTCCTTAGAACACAACCAAAAGATCCTATTACTTATGAACTAATGGATTTAACAGTTAAACTTGCTGAGAATAGAATTTATTTATTAAATGAAACTAGGTATTTGTATCATGAATTATCACAAAGTACTTTTGAAACTTGTGATAATACATATACTATGGTTAATAGTAATTAAAAATAAAAAATTAATGTTTATATTGTGTTGTAGCTACACGACATGTAACTGAATCAGGTGCAATTCTATCAAATCTTGTAAATAGTTCATCAAATTGTGCATCTAATGTTTCTTGATTATACTTAACTGCTTCTGCCTCAACAAATTCTTTTGGAGCCAAACCATTTAAATTAGGAACAGCTTTTTGAGTAACATATTTTGTAGAAGTTTGTTCAACAAAATCAACTAGTGATTGTGCTGCTTCTTTCACTACACCATCAGTATTAACTTGCCCATTTGAAGCAGCTTTTGCATGGTCAGCGTACCATTTAAAATACTTTCCAGCTGCATAATCTCCAACCATTTCCTTAGCTTGTACAACAACTGGATCTTCTTCTTGAACAGTATCATTTTTTTTATCATTAAGGGTATTTGTTACATAATCCCTTACACTTCCTCTTCCGAATAACATTTTTTCACCTTTGTTTGTTTTATTATATCTTTTTCTAGCTATTTATTCATCCATGGCTTCTTAGAAACAATCAAGAAGCCTTAATTAAAGTAATAAAATAATACTCAGAATAATTATACCTAGAACTATAGCACCTTTCAAACTAACAACATGATCTTCTTCTTCTTTCTTTAATCTGTAGGTTACCATAATATTTATCTATGTAACTAAATCCTTTATAAAGCTAGTGACACATATAGTCTATTTTGGGGAAATTGACTAATTTAATGGGGATATGACTAAAATACCTTTATTTTAATGTGTTGTTAAGTTCAACAATTCATATAAATCCACTAAACTTTCTGAAACACAAAAGAGGCAAAATGATCTTAAAGAAACTTAAATTACATAATATACGTTCATATAAGCAAGATGAAATTAGTTTTCCAGAAGGGATAGTTCTACTTAGTGGTGATATTGGGGCTGGTAAATCTACTGTATTGCTAGCAATTGAATTTGCTTTGTTTGGAATGAGCAGAAAAACACTCACAGGAGATTTATTGTTAAGACATGGGAAACATGAAGGTTCTGTAGAATTGCATTTTGCTCTAAAACTAGGAAATACTTACAAGGAAATTATAATTAAAAGAAATCTAAGGAGAGCTAATCAAGTAAAGCAAGAATCTGGCTATATAATAATTGATAATATTAAAACAGACTGTACTCCAGTTGAGCTAAAAACAAGAGTTCTAGAATTATTAGGTTATCCACAAGACATGGTTACAAAAGCAACAGATATTATTTACAGATATACTGTTTATACACCACAAGAACAAATGAAGCAGATTTTATTTGAAAATTCTAATACTAGGTTAGAAACATTAAGAAAAGTTTTTGATATTGACAAATATAAAAGAATAAATGAAAATTTATGGGTTGTAGTTAAGGAATACAAAAATAAGAGAACAGAATTAACAGGAGTAACTTCAAATTTAGAGGAGAAAAATAAATTAATGCAAGAAAAAAAAGAACAAAAAAAACTATTAGAAACTAAATCAAAATCTATGACTCCTGAAAGTGAAAAAGTAAAAGATAATATCTTAAAAAAAAGAAGCTCTCAAGAAGAGTTTGAAATAAAAATCAAACAACTGAATGAATTGAAAAATCAAGAATCAATAATTGAAGTGAAATTAAAGAATTTTGAAGAACAAAACCAGTACAATACAAAAAATAAAACATTATTATTAGAACAAATTAAGAAATTAGAAGATGATATTACAAATTTTAAAATCATTAAGCCAGAAGATGTTAATAAGGAAAATTTACAGAAAGAATTAGAAATGGATGAACACAATATAGATAAATTAAAGGAAAAAAAGATTAATCTTACTAAAGAGGTTGAGTTTAATAATACCAAAATTTCTGAAATTTCAAAAGAAATTGAAGAAAAAAGAAATTCTACAAAAGAATTAACTAAAAACAAGCATGATTTAGATATACTAATTCAAGAATTAAAGCAATTAGATTATTTAGAAAGTGAAATTGAAAATTTAAACAAGCAGATTAATGGAATTGACCTTAATATTAAAGAAAAACAAGTACAAATTGATAATTCTCTTAATTTAAAAAAGGAAATTCTTGGTATTGAGAAATGTCCAACTTGCTTGCAAGATATAAAACAAGATCATAAAGATAATATTTCATTTACAGAAGACAAGAAAATTAAAAAATACAATGAATTAATCACAGAGATTGAAATACAGAGAAAAGAAACTGCTAAAAAAAGAGAAGAAAAAATTGAAATTTTAGAAAAATTAAAATTAAAGCAGAAAGAATTTGAAAAATTAAAAGCAGAATTCAAGTTAGTTGAAACTTATGCTCATGAATTAGAAAAGAAACAAAAGATTTTACAAGAATTAGTTAATGTTAGAAATAAATTAAATGAAGAAAAATCAGCAATAGATAATCAAGATCCTCAAATAATTAGGGATAGGATTAATATGAGGCGAGAATTATTAGATAAAGTTAAAAGATATGATGACCAGATTAAACAAAAACAATTGATTGAAAAAAGTTATGAAGAAAAGAACAAACAATTGCAAGATTTGAATATGTCTTTGGAAAATTCTGAAAAGGAGATTAATGAATTTACAACTAAACAAAAAGATGTTGTGGTTAAGATTAAATCATTTGAAAATGTTGAAGAAAAGTTCAATTTAATAAAAAAAGAGATTGATGAATTATTAATTCAAGAGAAAAATTTAGATTTAGAAATTGAAGGAATAAAAAGACAGGTTGAAGGTGTTGACGAGTATTTAATACAGCTAGATAAGGATATTTCAGAAAAGGAAAAAGCAAAACAAAAAATAAATGAGTTAACAGGTTTCATTAATTGGGCTGAAGATTTCTTTGCAAACCTAATGAAAACTATGGAAAAGCATATTATGATGAAGCTTTACCAAGAATTTAATGAATTATTCATTAAATGGTTTGATACTTTGATTGAAGAAGAAAACTTAACAGCAAGATTAAGTGATGACTTTACTCCTCAAATAGTTCAGAATGGTTATGAAACTTCTATTCAAAATTTAAGTGGGGGGGAAAGAAGTGCAGTTGCTCTTGCTTATAGATTAGCATTGAACAAAGTAATTAATTCTTTTATCACAACTATTAACACAAAGGACATAATCATCCTTGACGAGCCAACAGATGGCTTTTCACAGGAACAATTAGATAAAATAAAAGATGTTCTTGATGAGTTGAATATTAAACAAATACTTCTTGTAAGCCACGAATCAAAGATAGAAAGCTTTGCAGAGCATATTATTAGAATAGCTAAGAGTGAACATGTAAGCTGTATTGTTTAAGAAAAAGAAATATTATCTACTTATCTTGTCTTAATTGGCTGTAACACATAAATCTTGTCTGTACCTAATCTCCAGAAACTTTCATTAGGTGATTTTGTTGCATCTACAAAAAAGTCAAATGGTTTTATATAAGCACCATCCCCATGAGCACCATAAGATCTTATTTTTTTTGTTCTATAATCAACTTCTGAAATAACTTCACCATGTGCAGTACTTTCACCTTCTCTTGGATGATCAATTACCATAATATGTCCTGGTCTTATATTACAAAATTCTGTTATTCTTATAAAATATCCACCTTCATTAGTAATTGGATCAGGAAGTTCATGAGGGAAATCTTCTATTGCTTTATAATGTACTGTTATACTATTTCTTTGAAGATTAGTTGGAACATCATAGCCTGCTTGAATTAATGCATCACCAACAAATTGATTACATTTATTTCTATTTCTTAACCATCTAGGTCTTGAAACTCCAGGTTCTGGATTAGATGTTAAGCCTGGTAATGGACATGTTGGTATATTTGGAAAAGCATAGTTAGGTCCTTCAGTGTCTACTCTGTTAAAAGCTGCACTAGCAACAACACTATATCTATTATTACTTATGTCTGGTATTGGTGAACATGCTGCTGGTTGTTCTATATTGTATGGCGCTCTAACTATTTCTACAATATCTGAAACACCTAATCCACTATCAGTTCTTGTTTCTTGTCTAGCAGGTTCAACAATAGGTGTTGGTTCTTGTATTTCTGTTGGTTCTTCACTACACATTGATACTGTTAATGCTGTTAATCCATAAACAATCCCACTTACAACTACATGATCAAAAACATTTCCAGTTACTTTTTTAATTTTATCTCTTTTACGTTGCCTATATCTACTCATAAAATTATCTACTTTTTCAGTTAATCCTTGGTATGTGTCTTTAATTGAATTAACTGCTTTTTTAAATCCAGATTCTTCTTTTTTATCAACTTTATTATAAACTGTTTCTACACCTAATTTAGCTACTCTATATGTTCCTCTAATTGCAGATTCAGTTAATCTTGATGCTATTTCTGCTGTTGTATATGTTCCATGAAAAACTACTGATTGTAGGATATTAATTGTATTTAATATTAATCTAGAAATTCCAATTCCTCCCCACTTTAAGTTTTCATCACTTCTTGCATATTTTCTTTGTTTTTCTTCTAGACTATGGTTCAATTTAAATGCCAAATGGCTAGCTACTCTTGATGGGAACATAATTACATTTTCTAATATTCCATTATCTTTAAAAACCTGATTTGAAGATGGATGTGATCCTAATATTCTATCCTCTAGACAATGGCTTGTTGACTCAGTTAAATCTCTAATAAATCCTTCTTGCATACAATTATTGAAAAATTATCTATTTATATATCTTTCTATTCTTTACTACTAATCAATGGTTAATATTTATTTGATGTGTGCTAATTAGTATATTAGTATATGTATTTATACACTTAATCATACAAATAATAAGAAAATGCAGTCTTACTTTAAACTCCAGACTTCTAACTTATTACTCTCAACTTATGTCCACATTATAGGATAAATATATAAATTATTTAGGTATTCATAAGTTATAATTATTAAATATCATAAGTGAGGATGAGAATATGACAAAAGATAAAGAATTAATGGATAGTATTTTAGCAAAAGTAAAAGCTTCTGGAAAGCAGCCAACAATGGTATTAACTGAAGGTTGGGATGAGCGTGGTTTAAAAGCAGCTGAGTTTGTTGTTAAAGAAGGCATTGCAAAAATGATTATGTTAGATGTTGGGAATCAAATTCCTGAAGCAGCTTCTAAATTTGGTGTAGACATATCACAATTTCAAATAATTGATGTTAAAGATGAGAAAAACTTAGAGTTAAAAAAAGAATTAGCAGAAATTTTACTAAAAAAAAGAGAACATAAAGGAATGACAATAGAAAAAGCTCTTGAATTAGTAGAAGATGAAAATTATTTTGGAGCTTGCTTAGTTTTAGCTGGAAAAGCAGATGCATTTTTAGGAAGTTTAATCAGATCAACAGGAGATATGATGAAACCTGCATTACAATTACTAAGAAAAGGTCTAGTTTCAGAAACAATGATAATTTATGATCCAAAGCGTGATAAAATTTTCTTTGCAACAGATGCTTCATTAAATATTTCTCCAACTGCAGAACAATTAGCACAAATGGCAGTTAACACAAGTGAAGTTGCATCATTATTAGGAACTGATCCAGTTGTTGGTGTGTTAAGTTTTTCAACCAAAGGTTCAGGTGGGGATTCTCCTGAGACAATAAATGCAAGAGAAGCAATTGCTAAAGCTAAGGAATTAAAGCCAGATCTTAAAATAGGTGGAGAATATCAATTTGATGCAGCTATTTCAGAGCATGGTGCACAAAGAAAATGTCCAGATGATGAATATGCTGGGAAAGTTAATTGTTTAGTATTTCCAAATTTAACAACCTCAAATGTATTTTGTCATGGGATGATGCAATTAAGTGATTTAAAATTCATGTTTACAATGATGAAAGGAACAGTTAAACCTATTTCAATTTTAGGAAGATCAACTCCTGGTGAATTAGTAAAGAACATGTTTACTATAATTGCATTAGAATCAGTTGAGATGATGTAATAACAATTGAGATTTAATTTAATTTTTCTTTTTTTAACTTATTATAATATACCTTAATTAGTAGTTAATTTCTTATTTTTCTTATAATACTACCAAAAAACATATAAAATAACTATAATATTAAATAAATAGATGAAAAAAAAGAGATTGGTAATATTATCTATAGTAATTCTAATAATCTTATGTATATCTATTTTTAGTGTAGTTGCTGCTCCGCCTGCTCCACCTCCTGCACCTGGTGGATTTGGTAATGATGAAGTTTCTGATGAAGGTTTTGATGAGTCTGAAGGTTTTCAAGATGAAGAGCTTGAAGATTTTCTAGCTGAAGATGTTGAAGATTTTCCCGATGAATTTGAAGCAGATTTTGAATCTAATGAAGAAAAAGAAACAAAAGGTTTTTCAATTCTTCAAATAGTTTCATTTATTTTAATTGTGATTTTTCTGTTTGTAATTCTATATTTATTATTTAGGCTAAGAAAATCAAAACCACAACAGCAGCCTATTCAACAGCAACCTGTTCAGCAACAACCACAGCAACCACAACAACCTCAACAACCTCAACAACCTCAACAACCTCAACAACCTCAACAACCTCAAC
>JABHXF010000016.1 GCA_018657385.1 Candidatus Woesearchaeota archaeon
CAAATTCAAAATATTGACATATGCCATGAATGTTGTTGTTTTTTGTAAATCATTATCCAAATTCAAAATATTGACATATGCCATGAATGTTGTTGTTTTTTGTAAATCATTATCCAAATTCAAAATATTGACACATGCCATGAATGTTGTTGTTTTTTGTAAATCATTATTAAAATTTAAGAGATTGATACATGCCATGATGTTGTTATTTTTTGCGTAGGAATTATTAAAACTAACTATATAATTTTAAAACAAATCAAATATCCCAAAAAGTATATAAATAAACCTAATAATATACTAATATAATGAAACTTGAAAGAGCTAAAGGAACTAAGGACATTATTCCTGAAGAAAAGATAGTAAGGCAGGAAGTTATAGATAGCTTACGCTCTATATTTGAAAGATATGGGTTTTCTCCATTAGAAACACCAATTATTGAGAGATTTGAGGTGTTATCAGCAAAATATGCTGGTGGTTCTGAAATATTAAATGAAACTTTCAAGTTAAAAGATCAGGGAAAACGAGATTTAGGTTTAAGATATGATTTAACTGTTCCATTTTCTAGATTTATTGGTATGAATCCTACAATTAAGATGCCTTTTAAGCGTTACCAAATTGGTAGAGTATTTAGGGATGGTCCAATTAAAACTGGAAGATTAAGAGAATTTTGGCAATGTGATATTGATGTTGTTGGAACAAAAAATATGATTGCAGATGCTGAAATAGTTAAGATTACTCAAATGTTTTTTAAGAAGATTGGATTAAAAGTAATTGTTGAAGTTAATAATCGAAAATTATTAGATGGATTGATGGATGACTTAAGTATTCCAGAAAACAAAAGAGATGCAGTTATTGTTGCTATTGATAAACTAAAAAAAGTTCCAATCAAAGATATTGAAGCTGAATTAGCAAAAAAAGGAATTAACAAAGAAAAAGTTGACAAATTATTTAAAATTTTAAAAACAGATGGAACAAATTTACAAAAATTAGAAAAATTAAGAAAAATTCTAAAGAGTGAGAAAGCAATTGAAGGATTAAATGAAATTGAAGATTTATTAAAATATGTTGATGATAAATTAAAAGATGCAAAAGTTGTTTTTGCAATTTCTTTAGCAAGAGGCTTAAGTTATTATACTGGAACAGTGTTTGAAGCATTCATGGCTGAGAAATTACCTGGACAAAAAGATCTGTTTAAATCCAGCTTATGTGGTGGCGGAAGATATGATAATATGATTGGTGATTTTCTTGGAGGTAATAGAGAATTTCCAGCAGTTGGTATTAGTTTTGGTATTGAACCTATTTCTGTTATGATGAAAGAAAATCCTTCCAAACTTGTTAAGAAAACAGTTACTGAAATTTATGTTATTCCAATTCCGTTTGATCAATGTGCAGTAAAAGCTGCAAAAATAGTTGAAGAGTTGAGAAATGCAGGATTAAAAGTTGATATGGATTTAAGTGGTAGAGGTATTTCTAAAAATCTAAATTATGCTAATGCATATAATATTCCTTATGTCTTATTTGTAGGAGAAGAAGAGTTAAAAAAGAAGAAATTCAAATTAAAAGATATGGTTGAAGGAAAAGAAGTATTCTTAGATGTTAATGGTATTTTGAAGAAGTTGAGTTGATTTTTATTTTTCAATAGATTGTTAAGTTTTTTAATGATTAATTCTATTTTTTTAAGATGTTTTATTTTTCACATCAAATAATGATATTGGGATAATCCAACTATAGTTGAATCTATTTCGTTTTTTAAATGTCTAGGAACTTCTAGGATTTTATTAATTCTATTAAAATTCTTAATTAACTCTGCTGAATTTGGCCTGTTAACTGGATTAATTTCAAGGCAGCTTGCAACCAATTTTTTTATATACCATGGAATATCATCTGCTTTTAAAGCATCTTCAGGAACTAAAAATCCTTGTTTTTTCCAAAATGAAGTGTCTTCTAGTAATTCTTGTTTGGCTATTTCTTGTTTAGCTATTGTTTGGTCTTCTTTTATATAGGGTCTAATTGCATAAGCAAGTGGATTTGCTCTAATTTTATGGTTGTAGTCGTCTGTAAACCATCTATACATAATACAACCAAATGAGTAAATATCTGCGTTTTCTGTTATTTTATTACATGAAACAACTATTTCTGGTGCAGCATATCCTAATGTCGTTCTAAATCTATCACCAAATTTTCTTTTGTAAACAACAATATCTTTTTCTTTATCTCTTTCTCCAACTAATGTAGAATCAAAATCAAAAAAATTGAAAAAAACCTTACCTTTTACTAAATTTGTATCTGATAAATGTGCTAATATGTTTCCGGGTTTTAAATCAACATATATTGCATTATTTTGATGTAAATAGTCTATAAAATCTAAGATTAATTTACCAAAAACAATTACTTCACTATTTGACATTCTTATATTATCTTGTAAATATCTTGTTGCTTCATTCATATTTAAAGAAAAATCCAAGCCATCTTCATAACCGATAAATGGGAATACTGCTAATTTCTTACCTTGAATTTCTACAACATCTTCTAATGGAATCATGTTTCCATGCAAGAAGTCTGCTTGATTAATATGTTCAAAAAATTCTAGTTCTCTACTCTTATCAATAACTTCTTTCAAAATAACAGTTCTTCCATTTATATCAGCATGAAATAAATTTGCTTTTTCTCCTAACAAAGATGAAGGTGTTTTCATCTTACTCCTTATCTTAATATGCATTGGAATATATTCACTAGTAACATTATAACTTTTTCCAGAATTTCCAGTTACTTCATTTCCAATTATATCTGTTAGCGTCATTTTATTATATCAATTTAAACTAATCTTGTAATAACATTAAAAGTTCATTTTTTAATTCTCTTGGTGTGTATCTATCTGTAGGCATAAATTTAAGACATTCAGCAATAACAGGTTTAATATAATCAGGGATTTGTTCAGCTTCCATTGCATCACTTGGAATTAAAAAACCATATTCTTTTAATGCTTCTCCACCTTTTGATTGCATTACTAATTTAAAAGCACCTGTATCTCCAGAAAATGCACTTATAAAACCAAACATATTTTGATTTCCATTTTCTCTTTCTCCACAAAATAAATCATATAAAATACAACCAAGAGAATAAACATCTGCTTGTGGGGTAAGATATTTTTCTATGAATTCAGGAGATGAATACATAGGTGTGAAAAGAGTTGAAAAAACATCTTCTACTTCTATTCTTAATTTATCAGTTACAGGCAATCTTTCACCTATTTTTGTAGCTTCAAAATCACATAAACGTAATGGATAAGTTTGATCTTCTGGACAACATAAGATATTTTGTGGTTTTATATCAAGATGAATTGCATTGATTTCATTCATAAAATCTAAAGCATCTGCAATTGCATAACCTATACTTAAAATAATTTTATCTTTATCAGGTACTTCTTGAATTCTGTGTAATAACATGTATTCATCTAATGTTACTGAATTATCCGCATAAGGAAAAAAAGGAATAAATGGAAATACTAATAACTTTTTTCCATTATAATGAATTACATCTTCTAAAGGCATAATTGCAGGATGTTCTGCTCCTTTTGATTCTAAATGTTGATAATATTTATGTTCTCTACTTAGATATTTTACAGGTTTAAGAAAAACAACTCCTATATCTGATTCAGCTTTAAAAAAAGTTCTTTCTTGTTGATTATTTGGATTAACTTTTAGGTAATCTTCACCTTCTGGTGCTATATTATTTCGAGCAACAGTATCATCTAATGCAATCTTTTTAGCATCTAATGTAAGATCAAACCCAATATCATTATCTTCTAACTCTTCTGAAATCCCATTACCACTATGAGCTTGGATATTACTATATCTAATCCCTGCTTCTCCTGTAAGTGTTTGACCAATTATATCTTTTATGTCCATCTTATTTTTTATATTCTTTTTATTCTTCTTTTTTATATTTTATTTATATTTTTTTATAATTTTAATTATTATTATTATTATTATTATTATTATTATTATTATTATTATTATTATTATTATTATTATTATTATTATTCTGTTTCTGTATTTGCTACATATTCTGTTAGTGCATTTTTTAATTCAATAGCAGAATATCTTTCTTCTGGTTTAATACAAACACATTTAGAAATTATTTTTGCTAGTCCTCTTGGAATTGGTCCATTTGGTTCTGCATTTTCCATAACTAAAGATGGGGTTACAAAACCATATTTACTAAATCCTTGTTCTCCTTCTTCTGACAATAAATTCCTTATTAATCTATGGTAATCAAGGACTACATTTGAAAGACTTTCGAATCTATCCATTCTTTCAGTATTTCTTTCACCCATAAATAAATCATATAAAGTACATCCAGCTGAATAAATATCAGCATTTGCAGTAATATGATCATGCAATGCAACTAATTCTGGAGCTGCATAGGAAATAGTGTAGAATATATAATCATCTGTTTCAACATCAATAACAAGCTCATTTTTTTCAGTGTCTATTTTTCCAACACGAGAACTTTCAAAGTCAATAAATCTTAGCCAATATGCATTTTCACTTTCAAAAGTAACTATATTATCAGGTTTAAGATCAAAATAAAAAACTTGATTTCCATGTAGAAATTCTAAAACTTCTGCAATTTTAATTCCTGTTTTTGCAATTGCTTTTGGATAATCAACAAATTCAGATTCTCTTACTGCATCTCCTAAATTTCTTGATTTATTTTCTTCTCTATTAATTGGAATTAAAGGATATATAAGGTATGTGTTATCATTTATCATAATCATATCTTCCATAATTACAACTGCTGTATGATTTTGACCTTTGGAAACTAAATGTCTGTATGTATCATATTCATGGCTTAGGGAATGTTGTGGTTTCATGAAAACTTTATGTTCAATTCCATCTACAAGATGTTTCGCAGTGAAAAAAAGCATGTTTTCTTCTAATAAACCTGTCTCCATTTCTATTCCTGCTTCTTTTATTTCATCAAAACTTGTTGCAAAATGGCTAGTTGTAACTTGACCAGTCCAAGCTCTATATACATCTACATCAAAGTAGTTTTTCCCACTCATTCCTTTTAAACCTTGTTTAAGAATAGTTTTAAGCTTCATATGCTGAATTCCTTATCATTCCTTTATAAATGTTTCGCTTTTGTAACTACTATTAGGTAGGGATTATATTTGAAACAGTAAAACTTTATATATCTATAAGCAAAAACAAGAATCATGACATCAAAATGTATTCAATGTGGTAAACAAGCTGAAGTGAGTGAATCAACTAAACAGTTATGTAAACAATGTTATTTGGATAGTTATAACAATGTTCTTGGTTTTAAAAAGTTTACATTGGTTGTTTGTACTAATTGTGGTAGTTATAGTTATGGTAAGAAGTTTAGGTCTGCTTTACCAAGAGATTCTAATTTTATCAAAACAATTAGAAAATCAATTTTTGAGAATACTAAATTTGATGAAAAACCAGATATATTTAAGATAAATGTTGATTTTTCAGATCCTAAAAACAAAGATGTAGCTGAAAAAATAAAAAACAACAAACATGGAACAAAAGCAAATGTTATTACTCAATTATATGTTGCTACAACACTTGGTTCAGGTAAAGATTCATTATTGAAAGAAGAAAAATATGATTTACCATTAAAAGTTACTTTTACTATTTGTGATAATTGTAGCAGAGGAAAAACAAATTATTTTGAAGGGCGTATACAATTAAGAAATAAAAAAAATAATCAGTTTGAGAAGGCAGTAGATTATATTAGAAGTGAAATTAAGAAAGCAAAAACGGTTTTCATATCAAAAGAAGATGAAATTAAGACTGGTATTGATTTTTATTCCACATCACAAAAATTCATTCAACCTCTTGGCCAACAATTACAAAAAAAGTTTGGTGGAGAATTAAAAATAACTTCTACATTACATACGAGAGATACTCAAACATCAAAAAACTTGTATAGAGTCGATGTTTTGTTAAGATTAACTGAATTTAATGTTGGTGATATTTTAAAAATTAATAATAAATTGGTTTTAGTTAAGGCAATTTCTGGAAAAAAGGTTGTTGGTGTTGATTTAACAAAAAACAATAAAAATGCAACTGAAAATTACACAAACAAAGAGTATGAAACTGTTGCAACAACTGAAAATTACAAAGAAGTTAATGTTGTGAAAAGAAAACCACAATTAGAAGTTCTAAATCCAGAAGATTATCAAGCAGTTAAAGTTGAAAATATAGAAGGATTAAAGGAATATGAAAAAGATTTAGAGAATAAGAAAGCAAAAAATGATTTAATTAATGTTGTTGTGATTGATGAGAAAGTTTATGCAGTTTAATTCTTTTTTAATTTTTTAATTCTTATTTAGTTTTTTTTAACAAACCGGCAGGCTCTTTTTTTTGTTATTATTTAAAATTTCAAATTAAATCTGAAAAGAAAATAACAACAACCATGGCACAGACGGACATTTACTACGTAAATATCCTACTCGCCTAACGGCTCGCCTGGCCATTGTTGTTATTTTCTTATCTTTAATTCTTAAGTAATATAAGTAAAATAAGTAAAATCACTATAATCTATCTATTAGATTAATAATCTTTATATAAGCAAAGGTAATTCTGTGTGTAATAATAGTGATTAATGATATAGTGAGGTTTGGGAAATATGGCAGATGAAGCAAGAATTATTGAACCTAAGAGCGAAGTTCTTTATGCAAGTGAATTAACAAAGCAATTTTGTGTAGGTTTTAGAGAAAAACATGATGATTCATTAGATGATGCAGTAGAAAAAGCATTGGAATTAGTTGCAGATGGCTTTAATGTTGGATTTGAAATATTAGTTCCAGGTAGTGAGATAAGAAGTGGTATTAACTTTTTTGCTCTTTATGATCAATTAATTAAAAAGATTGCAGAAAAAAGTTTGCCTGAAGCAATAAAAAGAAAGTTTAAAAATTATGATTTTAAAGTTATGGGATTAATGCCAAATATTGTGTTAAGCAGAAAAGCATTAGGGGATGATCATCAAGGTGTTCTTTCTGTAGGTATACTTAATATAACAGCATTAGAAAATCAAAGTATGGTAACTGTACCAATGGAATTAGGTTATGAACATACCTTACCTGGATCTATGCAACAAGTTATGAATGAAGCATATATTACAGCAGGGATTATGGAGAGTTCTACTCATGCACATACTATCTATAATCAATTAAGAAAAGAAAAGGAATGGTTAGCTGTAAGATTAACAGAGGGAACTTATCAATTTGGTTTTTGTCAAAGACGAAAGGGATATTCAAGCTTAAAAAAAGCAAGAGGGAAATTAATAACTCATGCTGAAGAAATATTTGGCATGAAATCAGGATCAGTTGGTTATGTTAGATTACTAACACATGATGCAGACACATTAAGAAAATTAACTTTTGCAGCAGAATCAAGTGTATTTACAGATAACAAATATGAATTTCAAGCTCAGCATGGTCCTGCAAGTCAAGAATACAAAGATGCATTAAATTCAGCAAGAGATGCAGGTCATATGGTTAGAATAAATATTCCAATTGCACTAAGATCAGAAAATGCAGAAAGATATGTTCAAAAAATGGTTGCATTGAACAGATAAAGTAAAAAATATAGTGAGAAATAATGTCAGGAACAATAGATTCAATTGTTGGAAATATGTTTAAGCTTGTGCCAGCGAGGTGGAAGCAGAAGGCAATGGAATATATGTGGGATAATCATGATTTAAAGATGATTGAACATTTTGCAAGACGTTATTCTGTTGGATTACCAAAAGGAGAAAGAGTTGGTAGTATAAAATTATATATGGAGAAAGCACAGGCTTTAATGGATGAAGAGTATTTAGTTTCATTTGATACTTTAGGAGAAAAATCAAAAACTATTGAAGCTATTGAACAAAAAAGACAAATTAATTTTGATATGGCAGATCTTGCAGAAGAAAGAAATATGTTTGATGCAACAATGCAAGCGATTATTTCCGGAAAAAGATTTCCATATGCATATGGTCCAACATTTTCTGTAAAACCATCTACTTTTACTTTGCATTATGAAAATGATGTAAGAAAACCTGGTACAGTTGAACATTTTGCTAACTTCTTATTTACTTTTGCTAGTAGAGGACACAAAAATTTTGGTATTGATGTTGATATGGAAGAACCTTATTCAATAAGCGATACTATTAGGATTTTTTCTAATGCAAAAAGAGTGTATAAAAACATTGATATTGTTCATCAGACCAATGTTGATAGAACAGAAGAAGATCTTGCTAGCTATTTTGATTCAGATATAGAAGATTTAGGTGTTAGATTATGTATTGGGATTTATGATACTGATGATAAAACTATTTGGAGTGGGAGAGATAGGTTTGAACATGAAAATAATAGACTTACTCATATTGGCACCATGAATAAAAAAGAAAGAAAAAGAAGATTAGTTAAATATGCCAAAGATCTTTCAAAAGAAGGAGCATATGTTAAAATTGCAACTCATGACGTAGATGTTATTAAACATATGGAAGGATGGTTTAATGAACAAGGCATTTCAAAAGATATGTATGAGTTCCAGGGATTATATAATGTGAAACCAAAAGGTTTAGAAGAATTACATAAACAATTAATTGCAAACAAAACAAGAGTTAGAATTTACCTGCCATTTGCCCCTACATTAGATGATGCTGTTTTTTATGGAATCAGGAGAGCTTGTAAAAATCATCAATTGTTAGGAACATTCTCAGTTGGTGCTGTAGGATATTATGCTAAAAAAATATTAACCTTGGGAATGTGTAAATAAAAAAATAAATTAATATAAAATGACAAAACAAACAAAACCAAATAATATTAATCATGAAAAGTATATGCAGCAAGCATTAGACTTAGCAGCAAAAGGAAATCCATCTCCAAATCCTTATGTTGGTTGTGTTATTGTAAAAGATAATAAAGTAATTGGCAAAGGTTATCATACTAAAGTTGGTGAAGCACATGCAGAGGCTGCTGCAATTGCAAATGTTTCTGGGAACTTAACAGAAAAAAAGAAGAAAATAGCAGGTTCAATTTTTTATGTAACTCTTGAGCCTTGTGTTCATTATGGGAAAACTCCACCCTGTGTTGATAAAATTATTTCTTTTAAACCAAAAAAAGTTGTAATAGCAATGATTGATCCAAACAAATTAGTTAATGGTAGAGGAATAAAAAAACTAAATGAAGCAGGTATTGAAACTGAAATTGGAGTTTTAGAACAAGATGCAATATATCAGAATAGAATTTATAATAAATATATGAAAACAGGATTACCTTATGTTTTAATGAAATCAGCAGTTACAATGAATTGGAAAATTAGTTGGGGTGATGGAAAAAAGAAAAGAATCACTGGGAAAGATAGTCATGAATTTGTTCATAAATTAAGAAATAAAGTAGATGCAATTTTAGTTGGCAACAATACTATAATCAGAGATGATCCTCATTTAACTACAAGAATTGTTGCTGAATCTCCTACTCTTGAAGTAAAAGATCCAATGCGTGTTATTCTAGATTCTAAACTAAAGATTCCATTGAATGCAAATGTGTTAAATGATAGTAATGTAATTTTAATTACTGGCTCAAAAAATAAAGTTCCTTCTGTTAAAAAAAGATTATTGAGACAGAAAGGTATAAAAGTTTTTGTTACAAGAGATAAAAGAATATCTATTAAAGAAGTATTAAAAATTCTTGGAAATATGGGTAAAACTTCATTGTTAATTGAAGGTGGAGCAAGAATAAATGCTTCTGCAGTTAAATCTAAGATTGTTGATGAGATCTATTTTTTAGTTGCTCCTTTTGTGATTAATGATAAGAATGCTTTAGGTGTTTTTTCAGGTAAAGTTGATAATCTAAGATTTAAGAAGATTTCTGTGAATAAGTTAGGGGATGATTTTGTAGTTAGGGCAATTCCAAGTTGGAAAGCATAAAAAAGAAACATAAATTCAAGCTCTATACACTTTATTATTCTCATGTACTGGTTTGTCTGTTTTTAATCCTATTTCCTGCCCAGACTTTGCTTCATTTACATTGTGATGTTCAACTTGCATTGATGTTATTTCTTGTGTAAATGGTTCTAGTGCTCCAAATTCAATCTTGTCTCCTACTTTTAGATCTTTTCCAAGTTTAATAACAGCAACTCCTATCTTAGCAAAGTAATGAGTTACAAAACCAATTTGTTCTTTTTCAGATTGCGTTTCAAAATCTTCTTCTGACATAATATCACCTTTATTCTTTTATTAGATGTTTTGATATATATTATTTACGGTATGGGAGGTTTTGAAGGTGTGGAAGGGATGGAAGGGATGGAAGGGATGGAAGG
>JABHXF010000004.1 GCA_018657385.1 Candidatus Woesearchaeota archaeon
AATCAATTTATTAATCATGATTTCAGCTTCTTCCCTATCTAAAGTTATACTTGGGTCGGGCCTAAGCTCAATTCTTTTCTTAATTTTATTTACAATACTTCTAATCATGCCACTTTCATTTAGAAAAAAGTCTTTGTCCTTTGTATATAATACTATATTTGCACCCTCAAAACCAGCATCACTGATTTTTCCAGATGGGATGTCTTTTAGAATTTCTTTTAATATTTCACTCATTAGAATACACCTATTTAATTTATTTATTTAATAATTTAAAATAATAATAATAATTTTACTTTTCTACTTTAATGAATAGTTCTTTTGTAAAGACATTTTTAACACCGTCCTTGTTAATTACTACTACATCAATCCCATCTCCACTTGCACTGTCTCGCTGTAAAGCTGAGTTAACTGCTTTTACTGCTAAAACAACTGCTTGCTCTTGGGTCATATCTTTTTTGTATTGTGAGTCAAAGACACCAAATGCAAAACTTCCGCCACTTCCTGATGCAATAAAATCATCAACCACAGAGATGGATCCGTCAGGATAAATATCATAAAGTGTTGCACCTTCATCATCAAATCCACCAAATACAAAATGAACAATTCCTGGGATTGCTGAAAAGTTTCTAATTTTTCCATAAACAATTCCTGCAAGAAGATTTGCTGCTTCTTTGACAGTGTTTGGTCTACCTGTTCTAAGTTTTCTTAATGATAATTCAGCTTTGATTAATTTTACTAATAATTGAATGTCTGAGACACTACCTGCTGTAGTGATACCCATTTTATCAGTTACTTTTAGAACTTTATTAACTCTTTTTCCTGCAATAAAGTGTCCAGCTGTTGCTCTTTTGTCAGCTGCAAGAATTATACAATCCTTAGCAACTATACCTACTGTTGTTGTACCAGTTTTCATAATATTATTTTCCATAAATCATTTCACCCTAAGAACTACTAATATGCTGGAAACAAAATATAGTATTTAAAGGTTATTGTTTCATGGGACATTTTTTTAAATTTCAAGAATAATATTTATAAACTAAGGTTGGTTTCTTGACAAATTAATGGCAAAGAGAAGGGGAAAATCTGTAAAAAAGCAAAATGCTAAAAAGCAGAATACTTCAAAAGTTAATAAAGAAGTTAAGAAAAATTTAACATTTTTACAAAAAGCTGAAGATTATTACATTAATGAATACAAAAAACTTTTATTGATACCTGTTGGACTTTTTGTATTATCAATGATTATCCTTCTTGTAACATATTCAACCACTGGTGACTTCATAAGACGTGATGTTTCTCTTAAAGGTGGAATTTCTTTAACTATTAATACAGACTATAATGATATAGCAGGTTTTGAGAATCATTTGAATACAAATTTTCCAGAAGGATCTATTAACATAAGAACTATTGAATCAGGTGGTAAACTTAATGGAATTATAATTGAGGCATCAGACGTTGACGAAGATTTGTTGCTTGACGCAGTTAATGAAAAAATTATTTTGACAAAAGAAAACTATAGTTTAGAGACAATGGGTTCAACCCTTGGTCAATCATTTTTTATACAAATGTTTTGGTCTTTGATTTTAGCGTTTATTTTTATGGGATTAGTTTTTCAATTTTATTTTAAGAATTGGTATGCAACAGGTGCAGCATTGTTCTCAGCATTTATGGATATATTCATAACATTAGGTTTAATGAATTTATTTAATGTTAGACTTACAGCGGGTGGAATTGCAGCATATTTAATGTTGATTGGATATTCAATTGACACATCAATCTTAATTTCAACAAAGTTATTAATTGAAAAGAATGAATTAAGAACAGGAATTTTTAATGCAATGAAAACAGGTTTAACTATGAGTGCTGCTGGAATTGCTGCAACAGGAATATCATTTTTATTTACTAATAATAATACATTAAAGCAAATCATGTTAATTTTAATTGTTGGTTTATTCATTGATATAATAACAACTTGGATAGGTAACTTAGCATTTTTGAGAATGCATTTGGAGAAAAATGGCAAAGCTTAAGAAATTATTAACAAACTGGAAAATAATTTTGTACATCTTTGTATTTATAATTACATTGATTGCTATTAATCCTAGACCTTGGAACAGTGGTGTAGCAATTAGAAACGTTGCATTAAACAGCACTGCATACCTAAATGAATTAAGAAGTCCGGGTCCAGCTGACATGCCAATGGTGCGTCAAAGAATTGTTGAATTAAACAATGTTAAAATTAATTCAGTTGGAGAATTTGAGAATGTGGTTGAGTCTTTACCAATTAATTCAACTTTAACAGTTAAAACAGAAAAATTAAAGAGTGGAATTTTTAAGGATCAAAATACTTATGTGATGAAATTCACATCAGTTCAAGATTTAGGACTTACTGTCTATGATGCTCCAAAAAATAATATTGTTCTTGGTCTAGATCTTCAAGGAGGAACTAGAGTTGTTTTACAACCAGAAAAGAAAGTATCTGTTGAAGATATGGGGTATATTATTGATAATATGAAAAACCGTATCAAGGTATATGGTTTGTCAGATGTTGTTGTAAGAGATGCTAAAGATTTACTAGGGAATCAGTTTATAATTGTTGAAGTTGCTGGTGCAAACGAAGAAGAAGTAAAAGATTTACTTGCTAGGCAAGGTAAGTTTGAAGCAAAGGTAGGTAACCAAACAGTGTTCTTAGGTGGAAAAGATATTACCTATGTATGTAGAACAGCTGACTGTTCAGGAATCCATCCTCAATATGGATGTTCAGCATTTGCAGAAGGATACAGTTGCCAATTTTATTTTGCAATTTCTCTTGATCAAGGCGCAGCTGAAAGATTAGCTGAAGAAACTGATAAATTAGATATTGTATATGATGAAGTTGGTCAGGCTTATTTAGAAAAAAATATTGATTTATATTTAGATGATGCATTGGTTGATACTTTAAGGATTGGCTCAGGATTAAAAGGAAGTGTTGTAACAGATATTCAAATTTCTGGAAGTGGTGTTGGAGTAGATAGAAGATCAGCAATTGCTGACTCAACTAATAGTATGAAAAAATTACAAACTGTTTTGATTACAGGTAGTTTGCCTGTTAAACTTGAAATTATTAAGACAGATACATTAAGTCCATCTTTAGGAAAAGAATTTTTAAGAAACGCAGTATTAATTGGAATCTTGTCAGAGATTGCAGTTACATTAATTGTTTTAGCAAGGTATAGAAAAATAAAAATCGCATTGCCAATTATTACAATAATCTCATCAGAAATTTTATTGATATTGGGATTACCAATTATATTTACATTTATTAAACAACCTTTGGACATTGCTGCAATAGCAGGAATCATTGTGGCAATAGGTACTGGGGTAGATGACCAGATAATTATTACAGATGAAATACTATCTGGTGAGTCTAGTGATAAGAAAAAATATTTGGCTTGGTCTAAAAGATTAAAGAAAGCATTTTTTATGGTTATTGCAGCATACTTTGCAACAATTGCAGCAATGTTTCCATTGTTATTTGCAGGAGCAGAATTATTGAAAGGATTTGCAGTAACAACTATCATTGGAGTAACATCAGGAGTTTTAATTACAAGACCTGCTTTTGCAGTTATGATGAGAGTTTTGCTTGAAGACGAAGATAAGAAATAACAATATTTCAATAAAATAAGTTAATTTTTTTGTTTTTTAAAAACCAAAAGTATTTAAATTCTAAGTCGAATAAACATCTATATAAAATTTTAATTTTATTAAAAAAAGAGGTGCATTGAATTGAAAAAAAGTGTAAAAAAGTTTTTTCTTCTAGGTATGGCAGTAGCAGCTGCAGGTGTAGCAGCATCAAAAATCCCAAGAGTAAAAGCAGCAATTACTGATTTGGTAAAAAAAAGAAAAATAAA
>JABHXF010000017.1 GCA_018657385.1 Candidatus Woesearchaeota archaeon
AAATTAAGTAATAATACAAATTAAAACTAAAAAATAAACTAATAATATAGATAGCCGGCACTAAATAACCATTTGTAGTTATTGGTACACCTTCAAAATGCTTTACTTTTGTAACATTAAACCTAGCTAATCTTAACATTCCACAAACTACAAAGAATACTAAGATTATAATTGAAATTGGATCATTTAATCCAAGACAATAAGCAAATACAGCTGGAGCAACACCAAAACTTACTAAATCACATAAACTGTCTAATTCTTTTCCAAACTCACTAGCACCTTCATTCATTAACCTTGCAACTTTACCGTCGAGAAAATCAAACAATACTGCAATCAACATAAATATTACTGCTTCTTTAAATTGTGAAGAGATTGCATAGAAAATACTCAATACACCAAATATAATATTACCAATTGTAAAAAAATCCGCTACCTTCATTAATTTTCGCATCTTTTATTTCACCAATTTCTCATAAATATATCATTATTCATTATTACATTACTTCATTTCGCCAATAACAGTTTTCCCAGCATACATATTCTGGCCTTCTTTAACTTTAAGATCAATCTTGGGAGTTATTAAACATACTTGACTTCCTAGATTAATTAATCCTAGGTGTTGGCCTTTTTTAACTTTTTGATTTTCCTTTAAGTAACAAGATATTCTTCTAGCTAAAAATCCAGCAATTTGAATAACTTTAATTGTGATTTTACCCTTAATTACTGTTTCATTATTCTCATTTTCTAAAGTAGCTGCCATATTATTTGCTTTAAAGACTGCATTCAAAAATTTACCATTCCTATGCTTTACTTTTTTAACTACCCCATCAATTGGTACACGTTGATAATGCACATGAAAAACATTCATACAAATAACAATTAAATAATGTGCATTTGGCACATCTTTTGTAAAAGTTGTAATCTTCCCAAATAACCCCTTTCTTATTCCTAATTTGCCCTTATCCATGCCTTTGATCTTGATAATTCTAACTAATTTACCATCTGCAGGACTAATTATTGCTTTTGAATTCTCTGGAGCAACTCGCCTAGGATCCCTAAGAAAGTAGAATCTCCAATATAAGAAAAGTAAGATTATCAATATTACTGCTAAAAATAGACTATTCAACATACTATTTTAGAATAAATATGTATTAATAAAAGTTTTGTCTATTTAACCAACCAAGTGTTCATCTTCAACAACTTTCTCAAAGATTTATACTTAGATCCTTTTGGATTCAATAACTTAGAAACAGGAAACAAAAGTGGAGTTAAACCAATAACCATCAATCCTGTAAATGCTTTTGAAAAATAAGACATTATAAAATTAAAATACCTAAACATTGGCAAATAATATGGATGCACTAATCCAGGAATCTTATCCATTATTTCAATATGTTGAATTCCGATCTTTCCATAATACAAATTCTCTAATTTTCCACCTTTTTGTACATAATTCTTCACATCAATGTATCCTTTAAGATAAACAAGATCTTTTGTACATGCGCCTGGTTGTGATGTATCTGTTACTCCTCTTTTAGCTCTTAATGTTAATTTCCAAGCAAGTTGTTTATCAAAATATTTTGTTAAATAATTATAAGTCTCTCTAAAACTGCACTGGAGCGATTTATCAATTGCTAAAACCCTGCCAGCATAAATCCTTAACACCCTTGGGTTTAAACAACCATTAAGCTCTTCATTGACGACAGCCAAACCTTCTTCTGTTTCTAAATATCCAGGAAAACCATATTCAAAAAGTTTGTATGGCTGCTCACTTCCATTTTCAATTCTAATAATATGTGTTCCAACTTCATGCACTATTAATCTTTTAACAATTTCATCAGAAAACTTTTCATTTTTCTTTATTCTTAATTCTCTTTCTGAACCTAAAACAGCAGCCTTTGCAACCATCTCTTTTTCCCTAACAGTCCAATGAACCCCATACTGCAAAAAAGCTCTTCGCATTTTTTTAACTAATTCCTTAGAAGAAATGGTTGCCTTTTGTTTTTTCTTTTTTAATTTCATTAATTTCCTTGCTTCTTTTACTAATTTCTTATCTGGTTTATCATAAAGTTGAATAGAATAATATGTAAAATCATTTAATCCCCTATTCTGCAATAAGTTTGCCATTAAAAAAAGATCATCTCTTTTATTTCCTAAAATTTTACCCATTATTGTTTTTCCTGGTTTCATATTCTTGAGTCTTTTTTTCATTAACTCGAGATTTTGTCTATAAGGAGAATATTCAAATTGTGGCTCATAATCTTTGCTTTTGAAAAATTTCTCTTTTTCCTTAGCTGTATTTATTGGATTAATCGCAAAGAAAGATAGCTTACAATATATGATTTTGAGTTTATTATCTATGTTTTTGAGATTCTTACTTATGTTTCTATTCATTCTATAACACCAATCGGCTATTAGTATACTCTTTTGTATATTTTGTATATATAAAGGTTTCTATTTCCAAAACATTTATATCTTAAATTCATCTGGATTCAATAAACGAGGTGATATTATGGCAAAAACATGTGATCCACATAATTGCTGCACATTATGTGCATGGATAGTTCTTATTGTAGGTGTTTTATTCCTATTAAGAGATGTGGCTGGATTAAATTATACATTTGGAATCCAATGGTATACAGTAGTATTCCTATTATTTCGACTTAAATGTACTATGAACCGCAAATAAATGAGGT
>JABHXF010000018.1 GCA_018657385.1 Candidatus Woesearchaeota archaeon
GCTCGCCTGGCCAAGTTGTTATTTTCCCGGCCATGTTGTTGGATTTAAAGATTCGTCTGGGCTTGTTGTTGGATTTAATATCTTAATCCATTTAATTAGCTTAGCCTGGCCAATGTTGTTAGATTTAAAAGTAAATCTCACCTGGCCTTGTTGTTTTTCATATAAAAAGAACATAATTTATACAATAACATTTATATATGACTACATTTTAGGAATATACAGATTATAGGGGTGATATTATACTAATAATATTATTATAATCATATTTTATGAGTAAAAAACGGGGTGAATATTAATGAAAGATTTAATTAAAAGTAAAGCTTATGTTGTTCCAGTAATAATTATAGTATTATTGGTGGGAGTAGTATTATTATTTAGTTGGTTAAAAACACCAAATTTTGATGGGGACAAAGTAAAACTAGATTTCTATGTTATGAGTCAATGTCCTTATGGTACTCAAGTAGAGGATGCAATTAAACCTGTATTAGATAAAATAGGAGATCATGTTGATTTTAATCTAGAGTTTATTGCTAATGAAATAACTGAAGGTCAATTTAATTCATTACATGGTCAGCCTGAAGTTTTAGGGAATATTGCACAGCTTTGTGCAGCAAAACATAATCCTGACAAATATATGGAAATGGTTGTTTGTATGAATGCAAATGCAAGAGCTATTCCTGGTAATTGGGAAACATGTGCAGAAACTAATGACTTAAATGTTGAAAAAATAGAAGAATGTTATTCTGGAGAAGAAGGTAAGGAATTGTTAAGAGAATCTATTGAAAAAGCAGATGCAGTTAATGCTCAAGGAAGTCCAACAATCTTCTTAAATGATGAACCTTATAGTGGTGGTAGAGGAGAAAATGATTTTTTTAGAGCAATATGTCAAGCATTTGAAGAAAAACCAGAAGCATGTAATGATATCCCTGAAGCAGTAAAAGTAAAATTAACTTTATTAAATGATAAAAGATGTAAGGAATGTCAAGCTGCAACTGGCTTAATTTCTCAGCTTAAATCATTATTTCCTGGTTTAGAAGTTGAAGCTTTAGATTATATGACTGAAGAAGGTAAGGCATTATATGAATCATCTAGTGCAACTAATTTACCTCTATTCTTGTTTGATAATAGTGTTACTGAAGGTGAAGGTTATCAACAAGTAAAGCAATTTTTAACTCCTGCAGGAGATTTATTATCATTACAAGTTGGTGCAAATTTTGATCCAAAAAAAGAAATTTGTGATAATGAAATAGATGATACTGATAATGGTAAAGTAGATTGTGAAGATGATAATTGTAAAGAAGACTTTGTGTGTAGAGAAGAAAAAGAAGGAAACTTACAATTATTTATCATGAGTGATTGTCCATATGGTAGAAAAGGTGTTGAAGCATTGAAAGGGGCTCTTGACAACTTTGCTGAAGCTGGTGAAACATTAGATTATGAAGTGCATTATATTGCATCTGAAAATCCAGATGGTAGCTTTAATAGTCTACATGGCCAATATGAGGTTGATGAAAACATTATCCAACTTTGTGCAAATAAACATTCAGAAGAAGCATGGTTAGATTATATTTATTGCAGGTCAACAAAAGGTGTTAAAGGTAAAGACTGGAAAGACTGTGCTAAAGAAACTAGTGTGGATGTAGAAGCTGTTCAAGCTTGTTTTGATGGGACTGAAGGAAAAGCATTACATAGCGAAGATATTAAAGCTGCAAATGCTCTTGGTATTGGAGCAAGTCCAACATGGCTGTCTAATAACAAATATAAGTTTTCAGGTATTGATGCAGAAACAGTTAAAAGCAACTTTTGCCAATATAATGATGTTGGTGGATGTGAAAACGTAATTCCTGTTTCAACTACTGCTGATGTCCCTGCGGGTGCATGTAGTTAGTTTATTTGTTTTTTTTATTTTTATTTTTTTCTTTATTTTTTTATACACCAGCATATTTCTTTAGAAAACATTGTACATGATTCTTTATTGGATTTACTTGAGTGAAATGGCCATAATGTTTAACATTAGGATTATTTAAATAACCAACTACACCAGTTAAAAAATCTTTTTCTTCTTGTGTTGCATCTTGTACAGGGATTTCAAATTCATCAATTTTCTTAGCAAGTGTTGTGGGTGATGTAATTATTTGTAATCCTCTTTCACTTATTCTATGTAATGTTAAATATAATTCTTTTAATGAACCATTTTCAGGCATAGTTAAATCTTGAAGTCGTGTATTTGGATTATATGGTAAATCAGTTTCTAAAATAGTATTATCTATATTTGAAGGGTGTTGTCCTTTTTCTTCAGTTTCTACTTTTTCTTCTTGTGAAACTAAATTTTTTAATTGAGCTTCTTTTGTTTGATTTGTATTATCTGAATAATTTAAAACACCATCAACAGAATCAATTAATTGTGAATATAACTTTGAATATGTTCCTGCTTCAATTTGAACTAATCTCATATTTCCTAATCTTTTATTTTTTTCAAGATAATTTGGTTGTTGTTTTAATTTTCCTAATCTTTCTTTATGGCTTTCTAATGTTTCTTCATAAGATTCAGTTTGAGATAGATCTTGTGATAAATTATCAACATATTCAATTGCTTTTCTTAATTTACCTATTTCTGATTCTAATTTACTCTTAAATTTAAAATACTTTTCAGAATCTTTCATAACTGTTCTTATTTCTCTATATAATGAATTTCTTGTTAATTTAATACCTGAGTTAATAATTTCATTAACATCTCTCTTAGAAGCATGACTTGGGAATGCATCTGAATAATTATCTAATGATTTTCTTTGTTCAGATACTACTGATCTTAATTTTAATTCTAATGACTCTGCTAAATCCATTATTTCAATTGGGGTAGTAGCTCTTGCATATGCCCTTTCTAATGAAGGTAGTGAGAATGTTTCAACCTCATGTACTGCTCTTCCATATGCAACTATAAATTCATTTGCTTTATGTGTTTCTGCTGATTCTGATAAAACTAAATCTAATTTACCTAGATTAATTGCATTATCAAATAAGAAATAATTCTTTGCTAAGTTATTTATTGGTGTAACTTTTTTTTCCTTTTCACTTTGTTCAGCTTCAATAAAACTTTCTATACTAGATTGCATTTTTGTATTAGCATCACCAAATTGTATTCTTACATGCTGGCCAATTAAATCAACTGTTGAATCAATAAAGGCTTTTAATGGTGCAATTTTCTTTTTAATTGTTCCAATTGGTGTATCCTCATAAACTTTTAATTGCTCATATAATTCAATATAGGGTATTAACTCTTGCTGACACTCAACTAATAAATCTTTTCCCGTAAACAATTTGTTTTGTGTTGCTAATTTCCCTGTATTTTTTGTTAATTCTCCTCTATTTTGCATTAATTCTTCCAGGGGTTGCTTATTTTGAACCCATGTGCTTAAACTTCCACCTTCTTTTTTTGCAGTTCTATTTCTAGCTTGTGCCATTTGTATCACCTGGATTATCTGTATTATTTGGGTTATGTGTATTATCTAAATTATTTATCTCTGTACTATATTTATCATCTGTATTATTTGGATCTACTTCTTGACAATTAGTTGTAGTATCTTCTAATAATGTTTCAAGATGAAATAAACTTGTTTGTGATCCTAAAATAGAATTATATACCATGACATTTCCTTCTTGAACCTGTTTTTCTAACCAAAATTCTGCTAACTTTTGATTTTCTGTTTCTAAATGTTCATAAGCATTTTCTAATCCTTTTTCCCAACTATATGATATATCAATAAATGGCATTTCTTCTGCTAAAGTGTAAGCAGGATTTTTTGATCTAAAATCTTGCTTTTTCTTTTCTAAGCATTTACATGTATACAATTCTTCTAAAATTGCTTCAACAGTTTTAATAGTTATTCTTGAATATCCATCAACTTGTCTTACTCTTTCATAAATATCATCTGCTGTAAAATGAACTTCATCTACATCACTATATGTTTCTGATTGGTCTTTTTCAACATGTTCGTTGATTACTTCCATTATGTCGTCTCCAAAAACAGGATAGCCAACCATGGATTTACACATTTGTTGGAAATAAACTTCCATAACATTATAAACATCCTGTAATTCAACATATAATTTTCCATCACTAATTATCCTATCTTTATGATGTAATAATGCAGAACCAGAAATCATTTTAAACAAACTTTTTGTATAACTATTTGATCTCATTGCAGATGAAGGAATCATTTCACTTATTGATTCATAAAATGGATTGACAATTGTAATTCCTTGCAATCCCATTGCTTCTTCAACATATGATTTTAAGGTAGAAGTAACTTGATCTGATAAAACTTTTGTTTTATCTCCTAATCCACTCATTTTTCTTGCTACAACTTTAATTATTTCTTTTCTATGTTCATCACTTGTGTCTGTCATTAATTCAACAAATCGTCTTCTCATTTCTTCATTAATATCTAAATAACTTTCAATTGCATCTGCAGTTATGAAAGATTTGTTAGCTTCTAACACTAATTCTGTTATTTCTCTTTCACCTGTTTCTTGGTTTTTTGTACTGCTGGTAAGTCTTTTTGTATAGTTTTTACCTTCTGCTAAACATAATATCATTTTATAGTGTTCATTATCTCCTCCACCACCAAGATAATTTTTAGCTTCTAAAATATAACCTATTCTTGCTTTATTCATCTCCTCAAAATTTCTTACTTCAGCTGCATTTGTACTAGAAATCATTTTATAGATTTGGTCTTCAGGAAATAAACTTAGACAAGCATCAAGTATGACTGTTTTCCCAGAACCACTTGGACTAATAAACATTACATTAACTCCACCTAAAATACTATATAATACTGATAAAATATTTTTTTCTTCTCCACCAACCCCTATATCTTTCATATGATCAAGAACATATCGTGTTGGTTTAGCTTGTATTGCTTTTATTGTTTGTTCTTGTTCAAGTCCAGCTAATTTACTATCTAAATCCTGGTTTTGAGTGTTATTAGCTTCTGATTCTTCAATATCTTTTTTTTCTATTATTTCATCTGTGTCAGGAATATAAACTTCTCTTTCTAAATGTTCTTGTGCTAAAGCATTTAATGGAACTACTTTTTTTCTTTCCTTAGCTTCTTTTTTAGCTTCAACATCTTTTTGAACATTGTCTTCATTCTCTTTTCCAGAATTCCATCTGCTTGAAAAGTGTCTTAATGTTTGATAACTATCAGACATAGAATTATAAAAAACATTATGTTGTGTCCAAAAGTCTTCTTTTCCTAATAATTGTTGTAATCTTGAAAGATCATTTTTATCAGTAATTGCACCATCATCTTGTAAAACAGAACTAAGTCTAGTTAAGTCACCTCTATCATATACAAATTCTTTAAATAATCGCTTATGCTGTGCTCTGTTCATTATCTCCTCCTAAACCCTTGTTTTAAAATAAAAAATAAATAAAAAAACTATCTTGTTTTTGTCAAAACTTGATTACCTAAGCTTCTAACAACTTCTGCAGCTGCTTCTTCTCTATGAAATTGATGATTTCTGTAAATTTCTAATAAATGTTCTGTTGTAACTAATTCTCCTGGACTATCTAAATCTAAATCAATTGCAGCTTGATGGTAAATTCTATCTGTTTCTCTTCCAGATTTAAATCTATCATCGAATTCTGCAAATTCTAATAATGCATCAATATCAACTTCACCAAATATTTGTCCTTCTTCACAAGCAGATTCCATTTTACTCATTACAATCTTATGTATTGCTGATAATTCTTCTGCTGTTTTTGGATAACCCATTGTTAATTCAACTGTTCTTGATCTAATTGCTTCATCAATTATTTCTGGTCTATTTGTAGCACCGATAGTAATCATAGGAACATACAGATATTTTTGCATACAATTATTTAATGTTGTAGTCATCATATTACCTTGTCCATTACTATCACCACCACCTCTTGCTCTTGCTAAAAAGTCAAACTCATCTAAAAATATAATTCCTGCTTCATGTCCTTCGTCTTTCATTTCTGAATAAATTGATTCATACATCTTATGGATTTTTTGTGCACCACCACTAAAATAAATACTAGAAAGTTCAGCACCATCAAATGCTTTGAAATAGATTCCAGCTTCATGTGCAAGACCTCTTACAAGTGTTGTTTTTCCTGTTCCTGGTGGCCCAATTAATAAATAATTATTAAATAATTTGTTTTGGCTGTATCTTTTTAATAATCTTTCTTTGTCTTGTAAGATTCTTAAAATTTTATTTAATTGAAATTTAACATCATCATGGCCAGCAATATAATTATGTTCTTCAACTTTAGATGAATTCATCATCTCTTGAAATTGTTCATCATTTAAACTAGGTGATACTTCTCTTGGATCATTGCTTCCTGGTTCTCTTTTATGCTGTGAATAATCTATTACATAAACATTTTCACCAATTCTTGCTGTTTTACCTCTATGTTTTTTATCAATTGCTTCTGCTTTATTATTTAATTTTTCATATAATCCTTTGTAGCCTTGTTCAATTGCTTTTAATGAATTTCTTAAATTTGATTCAAGGAAAGAGAAAGTTAATTCTTCGTTCTCTGTTTTTGTTCTATATTCTAATTTATCAACATATGATCTTATTAAATCATTTACTACTCTTGGATATGTTTGTTCATAATTAATTTGT
This sequence comes from Candidatus Woesearchaeota archaeon, assembly GCA_018657385.1. GTDB lineage: Archaea > Nanobdellota > Nanobdellia > Woesearchaeales > DSVV01 > JABHXF01. The sequence goes on from JABHXF010000018.1 coordinate 6,658, forward strand.
ACATTTTGGAAACCACTATTTACATTATTGCCTTCATACCCTAAAACTCTTTCACCTGATTTGGCACCTAAATATGTTCCTAATAATAAAGCTTCAACAGTACCAAGTTCATGCCTGTATTTATTGAATACTGCATCTTGTGTTGTGAAAAAACTACGAATAGATTCATACAGTTTATTTGGTTTTGATTTATAACCAACATCATTTATTTTTGATTCAAGACCATATCCTGTAGGGCCAAGTGTTCTATCTACAGTAAATCTTGATTTAGAATATTCTTTAGGTGTGATTGAGATAACTTCAGCAGTTGCCATTTTTAGACCTCTTGAATAAATTGGAATATTGGCTAGTTAACTAGCCAATATCCTTATTATTATTCTTGTTGTTGTTGTTGTGTTCCAGAGTACAATGTAGTTTCAATTTCATCCATTAAACCTACATCATATAATGCACTTTTTGCATCTTGATGACTTGTTCCTGGTTTTGTTCTTGATGGTAGATTTAGATCAGTATTAATTCCTGAGTCCATCCCACCTACTATACCAATCTTTACTCCTTCAGTATTAATTACTGTGGTTGCTTCTTCTCCTAAGTCATCAATTGTTGCACCTGCTATTGCTTCTCCTATTGCTATGTCTGTATCATATGTTTTTCTATTTACAGGGCAGCTTGAAGAAATTTCATGGTACTTTCTATCTATGTCTTGAATTGCAGTATAGATTCTTGTAAGATTACCATCATATTCAGTAGCTTGTTCCTTAACTGTATTTAACTCTGCTTTGCTTTCTCTGAAATCATTTCCATCACTCATCATTACATTTCTTAGGTAATTTATTTCTTGTCCAATCTCATTACTTTCAACTCTTAATTCTTTTCTTTTTGTAGGATCCTTATTTCCAAGACCACCTAGTTCTTCATCAACTTGCTGTTTTCTTAAAAATAATTCATCCATGTATTGTTTTGCTTCTTTTGCAGTTTCTCCAGATTCATGCATTTTGTCTTCAATGTGTGATTTTAATGCATGTAATCCTATTGGAGTTCCGTCTTTGTTTACATCATTATTATACAAAGCACTTTCAATTTCATCTTTTAGTGCTACAAATCCTTCTCGTTGTTCAGTTAAATATTCTAATTTTTCTTGAACAGAATCTTTTCTATTTGAACCTTGTAGACTATATATTATTCTTAATGCAGTCCCTTTAAATCCTAAATTTTTTAATTTCCCTGATTTGTCTAAACCAAGATATTCTTTTTCATGTTTTGTTCCAGCAAAAACTTCTCTTTCTTCAAGTTCCTCTATAATTGTTGCTGCTTCACTTGCAGTATATGATGGTGGTACATCTCTTCCTTCACCATTTCTTTTTCTAAAATTTTCTGAATTTTTTACAACATCTTGGTTATCCATTTTATCAAATGTTTCTTGTACTGTACCTTCTAATGGTCCTGCAACAGCAGCTGCAGCACCTCCTTCTTCTTCACTCATTTTGTTTACCTCCAAATTAAATCTTATTTTTTGTTTTTATTTTACTAATCATATCTTATTGATATTGTGCTATCTTATCCATTGCATCTGGAATTACATCACCAATGCTTTTTGCTAAACTTAATAATGGATTATTGTATTGTTGTCCTGAATTTTTTTCAGCTACACTTTTTGCAGCATTTGTATCAACACTTTGTGCAGGTAATGATTCATTTGGCATTGGATATAATCCTAATTTTGCCATATCAAGAATTTCAGTTTGTGTAACCATATATTGTGCTCCACTTAAATCATCAGTTACCATTGCAACTTTATGTCCAGCGATAAGTTTCATTTCTAAGCTTAGACTATCTGGATTTGCACTTCCACTAAGAACTGGCATACTTGCAAAAATTCCTTTGATGTAATCTTTTTCCATACCAACAATATCTTTGCATAATCCAACAACTGCTTGTGCTTCTTCTCTATTTCCATTATAATCAGTAGCCATTGCTTCTTGTAATCCAGCATAATTTACTTCTGCTCCTGATTTAAACATACTATAAACAGTTTCAGAATCAGCTGTATTTACAACTTGTTCTTGCACTACTCCAGAATTAATGACACCACTATCAAAAACATGATTGTCAATAATGTGATATAATCCTGCACCAGCCATTCCACCCATTACAACTAAACCAACTTTACCTAAGAAACCAACTTTATCATTTTTTGTTCTTTTTCTACTCCTATTAACCATTTTTTGTTACCTCCATTGCTTTTCTGTCATCACTATCCCCGCTCCAACCTAAATTATTAATATACAAACAAGCTATTTAAACTTGAGTTGTGGTAGATTATACAACCCCAAAAATCTATTTGGATGGTTCGGAAAAAACAAGGGTTAATTCTTAATCTAGGTATTTTTGGAGCTAAAAAAACAATTAATTTGGAATAATAAATAAAATAGAAATAGGGAGGAAACAAAAAACAATGTAGAAACAATGTAGAAGCAAAATATAAGCAAAAAACAAGGTAAAATTGTCTTTTTTCCATGTTACTTCCTTTTTGTGAATTTTCAGTATTTACACATGATTTCTTCAAAACATTTAAAAACTCAGCTTCATTTCTTTATATAAAATGTATGAGAATGTATTGGAAGATATTGGGTTTAGCAAGAACGAATCTAAGGCATATCTTGCTCTACTAGAATTAGGTTCTGCTACAGCTGGTCAAGTTGCTGAAAAATCAAAAGTTCATAGGACTAATATATATGATGCTCTTGATAGGATGGTTGAAAGAGGAGTAGCTTCTTACAAAATGATTTCTAATGTGAAGTATTTTCAAGCAACGCCTCCTGATAATTTATTTAGAGTTCTTAAAGAAAAAGAATTAAGATTAAAAACAGTTTTACCTGAATTATTATTAAAACTTCAAATGTCAGAAAATAAAAGTGAAGCTCATATTTTTGAAGGTGTTAAGGCATTTATGGATCTTTATTATGGTTTTTTGAAACATAAAGATGAAATATTAGTATATGGATTAACAAAAGAAGTACCTGATATGTTAAGAACTCATCTTCCACATTATCATAAAGAAAGAATTTGTCAAGGGGTTCCAATAAGACATATTTATAATCATGATGCTACTGATAGGATGAGTATTTTAAATGAGATGGAATTAACAGAGGCAAAAACATTACCTGAAAAATTTGATTCTCACGTTTCTACATGGGTTTGCGGAGATGAGGTTGTTTTAACTGTATGGACTAAACCACCTTTGTCTATTCAAATTATTAATAAGAAATTAGCTGATGCTTATAAGAATTATTTTGAATTACTTTGGAAAGAAACAAAGATACCATTGTGAGTAATGGGTAATTAGTCTTGAGTTCTAAGTTGGTTATTAGTAATGAGTTATAGGTATCACTATATTTTTCTCAAAACTAATTTCTTGACAACCATTTCTCATAACTGATCTACCCACAACCAACTCAAAACTACTCACTTATAACTTAATTCCTTTAAAATAACAATCTTTATATATCTTTAAATATAGAATTAGGTTATAATAGTTTATATTCCAAATTATTGTAAAAAAAATGAGGTGAATTGAATGGCTAAAAAAGCTAAGAAAGCAATAGTTGCTAAAGCCAAATCAGCAAAAGTCAAATTAGCTAAAGCTAAAACTGTTAAAATTGAATCATTTGTTAAAGCTAAAGTAGAAAAGTTTCAAAAAGCAAAAGCTAATAATAAATTTGACAATGGACTTCTTAGTCTTGCAAATAATGTAGGTGTAACTAATTTAAGTTTTAATGAAGATTGTAAATTTAAGTTTGGTAAAAATGTTGGTGAACATCATGTGTTTAATTCTAATTGTGGGAGCAAGATGAATAATTTGCTTGATTTAGCAATGACTATTAGACATATGAAAGATGAACATTTTGAACATCATGTAAATGAACATAAAAATGATTTTGCAAATTGGGTTAAGGATTGTGTAGGGGAAGAACAATTAGCAAATGAACTTTCAAAGTATAAAACAAAATTTAGTAGTGAATTATTAATACTAAGGCATATTGCAAATGAGTTGAATGTTAAATAATTTTATAAGACCTTATAAACAAAATGATTAAAAAAGCAAAAAAGATATTAAGTAAAGTTCATCCTGACTTTTGTTTTAAATTAATAAATGGTGGGGAACTAGATAACTTAGATGGATTGTTACAATCTTTAAAGGAAATGGATGATGAGACTTTTTATCATCATGTAACTTCTAATAAAAGTGATTTTGCAAACTGGGTAAAAGATGTTCTTAAGGATGAAGAATTAGCAGAAGAAATGAGTTATTGTAATGATAAAGTACACATGGAAAAAGTTGTTAGTAATAGGATGCTGGAATTACATGAAAAAATTCAAAAACAAGAAGATTTAGAAAGTTTTGAAAAATTATTATCAAGCAAAGAAGAAAAATTTGTCAAGGCTGATTCAAAAGATATTAAAGAAAAAGATTTAGATAAAGAAGTAAAAAAGAAGTTTGGTATTGATATGACAAATGATATGCATCATAAGGTTCATTTAGTTAGCTGGGGTACATTAGTTGGTTTAATTATTGGTGTTGTATTGGGTTATTTAATTGGATGATTAGATTATTGATTAAGAGAATTCTATTATTGATTATGTAAATATTTAAAAAGAAACACTATTTTATGTAATAAATGTTAGAAGATAAAATTGCAGTTCTCATAAATCCAAAAGCTAAAGGTAATGTGGATGATCCTCATTTAGGAGATAGACTTAGAGGTATTTTAAGTAATCATGGAACACTATTTGAAATAAATGATGTTGATGATTTACCTAAAATAATTGATAGAGTTATTGAGAGTGGCTATGAATATATTGTTTCTTTTGGTGGTGATGGAACTCTTCAAAAGCATAAGACTGCTTATATTAAAAAGCTTGCTGATAAAAATGAAGAACTTGAAAAAGAAGCATATTTAGAAGGAAAAGATTCTTCAAAAGCAGATACAATAACACCAGCATTTTTTGTTCCTGGGAGAAGAGGTACAGTAAATTATGCTGCAAAAGATGCTGATATTAATGGAAGCCCTGAAGAAATAATTACTAAATTAATTTGGGGAATAAGAACTTGTTTTAAATTTGAAACACATCCTGTACAAACATTAGAGGTTATAAGTTATCCTGAAGGACAACCTGATAATATTACGAGTCTTGAATATGGGTTTGTATTTGGTGCAGTAGGTGTTACAAAATTTTTAACTAAGTATTATGGTAAAGAAGATACTGAAAATATAAGAAGAGTCAGCAGGTATTTTGCTGAATTAACATTAGATGATTCTAAGACATTTGAAAGAGTAAGGAATTTAGCATACAATATTATTGACAGATTGTTGAGAGAAGAAGATATTAATAGAATAAGACATGGAGTAAAAGCAGTTGTTCAAGGAACAGTTGATAAAATTGTAAAAAAAGTACCACTTACTAAATCTCCAAGCTCATACTTAGATAATATATTTCAGATTGGTTTTGATAGAGTTGCTAAAACTAAAAGAGCAAGTCAATTTCTTGATGAAGTTTTAGAGGCAACATTTGATTTTTATAAACTAGATAGACCTGATGCAATAAAAGCTTTTAGAATAATAGCTAAAGGCCTTGCATCATTAGCTTTAGGAACAATGGGTTTTCCAACAACGTATCATCATGAAATTATAGGTCCTGAAAAAGCAATGGTAGAAATCTATCATCATCAAAATGGGGATTGTGTAGAAGGAAAAATTGAAGTTTTACCATATCAATTATATAATTGTATTGTTGCGTCTTCAATGAAAATAAATACTATTGGAATTGATGGATTTTACAGATTAGATAAAGTTAATGAGGATGGAAGAATACATCTTTTTGCAGGTAATGAACCATATGTTAGTCTCGCTATTAATTTTCTGAAAACATTTGGTGGTGAACCAGATATGCAATTAAAAAATGCACATGATTGTCTAATCGAAAGTGCAAAGATAAGACTTGGTAAAGGTGAGTTATATACTTTAGATGCTGAATTAATGAGGGCAGATGATGTTCTAGAAATAAGAGCAGGACCTGTCTTACATATTCCTAAATTGTTTAATGGGTATTAGGTTATTTATCTTCTTTAGCATCAACTGTAAATAAGACATTGTCACCATCAACATCAAATAGCTTTAATCTTGCACCAGCATCTAACCAACCATGTGCATAGTTAAGAGCTGCAAATGCATTAACAACATCTCCTTTTTCTTCAAAATGTTTAGCATCATCATAATAACGTTGTGCCATGTCTAAGAAATCTTCTGCACTAGCTTTAAAATCAATTTCTTTCTTTCCTTCAACTATTTTAACTTTCTTTAATGCTCTACCAGTTACGTCGAAGTATTTATCTAGTTTTTCTTTTGTTATTTCTTTCATTTTGTGTAGTTTATCTTTTAGATATATAAATTTACTGCTCCTAATGCTAACTTTGGATAGGATTTTTAAATCCAACAACATGGCTGGACGAGGCGAAGCCGAGTAGGACTTTAGTCCGTCCGTGCCGTTGTTGTTGTTGGATTTAATATAATTCTATTTTTTCTCTTTCATTATAATTAAAATGAATAAGAAATTATAAAAGTCAGAACAAAAAGAGCCTGTCGGCCAGTTAAAAAATAAATAAAAAAGAAAAATTATTTGTGATATACAATTTTTAGATATGTTTCTTTACCAGGATTAACTCTCATTTTGTATCTATAAATTTCTGTATCTTCATGACCTGGAAGTTTTGATCCTTTGTCTACTCCTTTTGCTTTATCATCACTCATAAATCTATGTAATCCAGAATGAAATTTAGCTTTTAAAAAATATTCATGTCCTAAACAACTTTTATCACTTTTAAGTCTTTCTCCAGGAGAAACTTCAATAATTAAATATTCTCTAACTTCTGGTTCCTTTAATTTAGGTTTAGGACTAATTCCTGCTGCTATTAAATCTTGAATAAATTGACAAGGTTTATGCATAGGGTCATAATGTGTTTCAGATTCATAACCACTTATTGATAAATCAAAACCACTTGTTTCAAGTTTAGCTCTTAATGCATCATAAGCTATTTGTTGATCAGGAGTTATTTCAATACCTGCTTCTGTTATTGATTTTTCATCAACAATTTCTGTTGTATTATCTTGAATTAATGATATTAAACCTTCTTCTGGAACTATTGTTGTTGCTGTTCCTGCATCTCCACTTGGTGTTGCTGCTGCCATTATTTTCCACCTGTTGAACCATAAGCAGTTGCTAATTTTCTAAATACAGTATCATAAACAATTCTAACAGTACTATTATCTAATTTGTACCATTGTTCTCTTGAATTATTATTTTGTGTTGCAATTTCAATATCATTTCTTTTTGTTGCATTATCAAATACTTCAAAATTGAACATTGCATCTTCTACTCTTTTCATTATTTTTTGTAATCCTGACTCTGTAACAAAATCAACAAGAACATCTAATTTTTCTACTAATCTTAATGTTAGATGCCCATAACCTACTTCTTTTTCATCTTCTACTCTTGAATCACCAACTACATATACATCAAAACCATGTTCTCCAAATCTATTTCTTACTTTTCTAAGTGCAAATCTATCTTCAGTTCTTAATTGTGTAGCTAAGAAATCATTTATTTCTACTACACCATAAGGTCTACCTACTAATGATCCTAAACCTTGAATTGGTTGTTCTCTTATTACTGCTTCTTGTGTTGTCATTATATACTCCCCCAATTAATTATAAATTAAAAATAATAATAAAATTAATTATTCTTGTGTTGATTGTTCTGCAAGTCTTTGTGCATACTTTGCTGCAACATAGCCTCTATGTTCTGAATCTGGAAGTTGTCCGATTTCTTTGAACAACATTACTTTGTCTGCAATTCCTAATGAATTTGGATCTACATCATTTGCAAGTTTTACAAGTCTTGCAACATCTTTATTTTCTTCTGGTGTGATGGCTGCAATATGTTCAAGACCTTCTTCATTTCCCTCAACATAAACTTGCTTGAATGTTTCTAATGCCATAGGTGCTCTTACAACATCAACAGGAACATCTCCTGCATCTTGTGAATGAAGATAAACTCTTAAACCTGCACAATAAAGTCTTTCATCTTCGCTAATAATTTTATGACTATTTTCATTTTCAAGAATACTTTGAATTGAACCATTATCAAAATAAGGTGACATAGATGGTAATAAAACATCTGTTCTATCTTTTGCAAATGGATTTTGTGTCCCTTTAAATCCTTTATTAAATACATGATATGCTGTTTCGTTCCTAGGTATTTCATTTGCTGCTAAAGCAACACCATAATCACGAGCAACACCAACAACAAAACCAAGTTTATAAGCAACACTTGTATCACGATCTAGACCAAATTGAGTCATTAATTGGTGATAATCACCTGCTTGATAAAATTCTTTTAATTCAATTTTTTCTGATTTTGGGAAATTGAATTTAATCTTTTTTTCTAATCTTATTTTACTATCATCAAGATGTATTTCTCTTTTTAAATCAAATCTATCTTGATTACAAGCAAAAATTATCATACCTAATTCTATATCTATGTTTTTTTGACTAGGTGCAACTCTTCTTAATCCTAATAAATAATCAGCTAAACCTATATCTGCTCCTATTATTGATTCTACTGAATTTTGAGAAAATAATGTTCCTCTACTTAAAGCTGCAACATCAATTTCTTGTCCTGCTGGATTTTCTCCTGCTAAAAATGCTTCTAAGCCGTCAAAATAACCACTTCTATAATTTGGATCTGCTACTAATGATCTAAAAAACAAACTTAAATCTTCTGGAATATGTACTTTTGGTACTAGTGGTTCTTCTGTTTTAGGTCTATTCTTTTCTGAGCCTCTATATCTTTCTATTGGTTTAATTTCACGATTTTCTAAAATAGGTTTAATTGGTTTTATTTCTTTATTTTTTCTATCAAGTAAATTTTTAAAATGAGTAATAGGTTCTATAATGCTATTAGAATATTTGGAAAAATCATCTTCAAGTGAATCTATTACTGGTTCTTGTCCTAAATCTTCAGTGGTCATATAAATTTCATCACTAAAAGGAATTATTTTATCTCTTTTAAATCTAAACGGTTTATTAAGTGTTAATTCTGGTTCTTCTGCTTTTGCTCCAGCAGTTTTTCCTCTTATATAAGATTCAGGTTTTTTAAATTTAGTTGTTGGCATGTTATATCCCTCTCAATAATTCGTTATTTTATGATTATGTCTGGTCTTTTCTTACGTGATATCACAATACACATAAGATTATATTTACCATATATAAATCTTTCTCTTTTGACTACTCTGAAGTTACAAATAAATACGCTGAATTATGACTTAAATGCCCCATATATATGTAATAAAACAAACAACTCTTTATAAACTGCTTAATTAAACTATAGGTTATAGTATATAGGATGTCTCAAGATTTCTATATCTAGTTAAAATAATTAAAAATAATAATATGGGTGAAAAAATGGCTAAAAAACCAATTAAAAAACCAGTTAAGAAAGTAGCACCAAAAAATGCTATTGCTCCAGTTCCACAAGGTCAAATGCCTCCTGGATTGCCTCCATTAAGCAAAGATGCAGAAGCAAAATTAGGAGAAATTAAGAAAAAGATTGAAAAATTTCAAAAAAGAGTTGTTGAAAAATTTGATAAATATATTGCTGGTATTGCTTTATTACCTCCAGAAAAACCAAAAGATGGAGAAAAATCAGATTTAAACAAAATTAATGTTCTTGTTCTTGTAGATGATACAGATTCTCAAAAGATGTCTAAACAAGATCTAAAACAAAAACTAGGAACCATCATTGATAAGATGGCTCAAGAAGTTGATAAAAATTTGTTTACACAAACAGTTATTTTTTCTGAACTATGGCAAAGCTGTTATGATGGTAAACATGATTTATTGCAAATGATTGCATTATCAGCTCCTGTTTATGATACTGGTATGTTGTCAGCTATTAAAATTTCAGAGATTCACAAAAACATGATTCTTAAAAAGTTTGAAAAGTATATTGTAACTTATGTTTTAAGTGGAAGCTTAGTAAGAGGACAAGCTACAGCAACAAGTGATATTGACGTATTCATTGTAATTGATGATACTGATGTTAAAAGAATGACTCGAGCAGAGCTTAAAGACAAGCTAAGAGCAATTATTATTGGAATGGGTATTGAAGCTGGAGAAATTACAGGAATCAAAAATAAATTAAACATTCAAGTTTATATTTTGACAGATTTCTGGGATTCATTAAAAGAAGCTAACCCAATTATCTTTACATTATTGAGAGATGGTGTTCCATTCTTCGATAGAGGTATTTTTATGCCTTGGAAACAGCTCTTGCGTATGGGTAAAATTAAGCCATCAATTGAAGCAATTGATATGTTTATGAACTCTGGAGAACAGATGCTTAAACGTGTCCATTTTAAAATCAAAGAAATTGGAATGGAAGATACATATTATGCAATCTTAACTCCATCTCAGGCAGCATTAATGTTGTATGGTGTTCCACCACCAGCTCCAAGAGAAACTGCAAAACTTTTAAGAGAAGTTTTTGTCAAGAAAGAGAAATTACTAGAGGAAGAATATGTTAAAATACTTGAACATAACATCCAAGTAAGAAAAGAACTTGAACATGGAACAATGGAAAAGATCTCTGGAAAAGAAGTTGACAAAATGCTTGTTGATGCTGAAAAATTCCTTAAGAGAATTAAAAAACTGTTCACACAAATTGAATTAATGAAAGAAAAAGATTCAATTGTGCATGTATATGAATCAGTTGTAACAATTGCAAGAGATATTTTAAGATTAGAAGGTGTTGAAAAAGTAAAAGACTCTGAGATTTTAAAAATCTTTGAAGAAGAAATGGTTCATAAAGGATTAATTCCTCAAAAATTCTTAAGAATGTTAGATGAGATAATCAAAGCAAAGAAAGATTATGACTCTGGCAAGCTAGGAAAAACAGAAGTTGAACAAGCTAGAAAAGTTTCTAGTGAATTAATCAAGTTCTTAGTTGAGTACATGCAAAGAAAGAGAGGAAGAGAATTAGAAAGAACCAAAATTAGAGTTAAACATGGCAATAGGTATGGAGAAGTATTATTATTAGATAATACTGCATTTATTATCCACGACATTGACCATAAGGACAAAGAAATCAGCATCGCTAAGATCAATAAAGATGGCGGAATTGGAACAACTCAAAAAAGTAATCTAGAAGAGCTAGAAAAACATCTTGCTAAGATTGAGATTCCATCAAAAGTCTTTATTAAAGAAAAAATCTTTGAAGACATGAAGAAGTTATTCGGTAAAGATGTTGAAATACTTGTAAATTATTAACTTTATTTTTTATTTTACTTTTTTCTTATTGTTTTTTTATTTTAACAGGCCGTAGGCTCTTTTTGTTGTGATTTTAATTTTATTAATATCTTAATTCCAAATCCAATAACAACAAAGGCACGGACGGACTTTTGCAAGCAAAAATCCTACTCGCCTATCGGCTCGCCCGGCCAAGTTGTTATTTCCTAGGCCATGTTGTTGGATTTTAAAGTTTGATTGGCCATGTTGTTATTTTCTGTTAAACTAATGTTAAATTCATTAGAACTATATTCTTTTGATTTAATATAAGAAAATTGTAGTAATATTTATAAAATAAGCTCAATTTCTTTAGTTTAACTCATAAAATAGTAATGAGAATATAAAAATGACAAAAGACTTATTTCAAACAAATACAACATTAGAGGTTTGTATAGAATCTGATTTTGATGGTCAAATTAAGGATGCATTAGAGGATAGGGATGCCCTAAGATATGCAAGATTATGTGTTGAACATGGGATTGCTTATGACCTTCTTGCTAACCCATTATTATATGATAAAGGATTAGGGGAAATGGTTATTCTTAAAGAAAAAGAAGAAAAAATGCAACATGCAGCTTATGTTGATAATATTGAAAAATTTTTAATAGCTGCTGTAGGAACTATTGATGTAAATAGGTTCGATTCACATTATACTGAAAAAAGAAAACTCTTGATTAAACATTTTCCAGAAAGTTTTGCAGAAGATGGGAAACAACCTGTACAAGATTATTCACCTGCAAAAGTTGGTGCATTGTTTAAAGGTGTTTATACTGGATATGTTAAAAAGTTAGAAAAATTAAAAGAATAGGATTCTAAATAAATAAATCAATTGATAAATATGTGGGATAAAAATAGATTTAGGGAATTTACATTAGACAATGGCTTAGAGGTAGCTTTGTATGAGACAGATGAACCTATATTTGCTGGGAAATTAATTGTAAATAATGCTGGTTTTAGTTCAGAAAAAAAAGATGAAAAAGGGGTAGCGCATTTTTTAGAGCATATGCTTTTTTCTGTAACTCCTAACTCTCTTAGACAAGATGATTATAGCAGGATAAGAAAAGATGCTAAATTTATGACTGGGGCAACTCATTTTTGTAAAGTTTTATATTGTGGTTCTGGATTTAGTCATGATGTTATTAATTATTTAAAATTTTTAAGTGCTTCACTATCTCATCCAAGTTTTGATACTGATGAAGTTGAAAAAGAAAAACATGTTATTTTAAGGGAGATTTCAGATAAAAGATATGAGCAGGAAGGGCTTAAAATAAGCTTTATGAGAAAATTATTTCCTGAAAATCATCCATACATGGGATTTAATATTGGATCTGAACACGACATCTCAAAAATTAATCCAGATGTTTTAAGAAAATTTCATCATAGAACATACTTCTCGGATAATATGGAATTGATATTAACTGGTGGTTTGCCACCAAATATAGAAGAAATAGTTAAGGATTTGTTTGGTGATTTACCAAGAGGTGAAAAAAAACAGAGACAAGATATACATATACCATTATTAACAGAATCAGCATTATATCATTTTCCTTCACCTGGTTTTAAAAATGATGTTCTACCTGAACAAAGCAACGCTTTGGTCATGATTGGATTTAATGTAACTCCTAAAACACTAAAACAAAGTATGGTTTATAGTCTTGTAAAATATTTATTCTCAGATTATGATTTTAATTTACCTGTTTTTAAGGAGTTTAGACGGAAATATGGTATGGCTTATAGTATAGGCTGTGAGCATACACTAGTAAATCCAAGTACTAATTTTGATGCACATATTATAATAACATCACATGTGCATGCTGAAAGATTAAAACAAGGTATATCTTGGTTTTTAGAATTGATTGGCGATCTTCAGGACAATTTATTGGATGAATATACACTTGATAGATTAAAACAAGTGAATAAATATATGTCACATGTGGGATTTACGAGATCTAAAGATCCGATGAATGATGGTGTATTGAATTATACTTACATGACTAAAATTTTAGGGAAGGATATTCTTGATGGTGGTCTAATTATGGATACAATTACTTCTGAAGATGTGATGGAAGAAATGAGGAAGTATGCCCCAAGAAACTTTCAAAAAGATCCTTGTTTAATACATGTCTATGATCCACTAAAATCACCTATAGCAATGCCTACTAGAGAAGAAGTTAGAAAATTTAGTTAATTTTAACTTGCCGGCAGTCTCTTTTTGTTGTTATTAATTTAATTTTTCTTATTTTTTCTTTTTTACTATGTTATTTATAAATCCAACAACATCATGGTCACGGACGGACTTTATTCTAAAGTCCTATTCGGCTTCGCCTCATCCGGCCATGTTGTTGGATTTAATATTAGAAATTCAATAAAAACTTATTCTTCGGACTTAGTTAAAAAATAAAGAATTATCCTCTGATTATATCGCCAATTAAATAACAACTTCCTGTTACAAGAATTAAATCTTCATCATTAGCTAATGATTGTGCTTTTTTCAGTGCTTGTTTTGGTTCTTCAACAACATTAACTTTTTCATGTCTACTAATATATTTTGAAATGACTTTTGGATCTTCTGATCTTTCTTTCATCTCTCCTCTGTCTCCATGTGGTCTTGTTATTGTTATTGTATCAAAAAATGGTTCTAACAAAGAAATCATTTGTTTAACATCTTTATCTTTCATTGCTCCAAAGACTAAGTGGAATTTACCATACTTTTTTTCATCTTCTTCATGTTCACTAGGATTAATTACATATTCTTCTTTTAATGTTGTTAATTCATCCATTATAACTTCAACACTTGCAACATTGTGTGCACAATCAATAATTACATTTCTTTTGAAGAATTGGAATCTTCCATTAAGAGTTGCTTTTGATAATCCATTCATTAATGCAATTTTTGGAATTTCAACACCTGAATATTTTAATGTTTTAATGGTCTTAATTGCTAATCCTGCATTTATTTTTTGAAATTCTCCTCTTAATCCTAAATCTAATCCAGTAGGTGTTGCTACTAATAATGTTGCTTGCTTTTGCATTGCAATTTGTCTTAATACCTCTAATACTTCGCCTTCTGCAGCTGTTACAACATAACCATGTTCTCTAATAATTCCTGCTTTTTCATATGCAATCTCTTCAACACATTTTCCAAGATACTGTGTATGTTCTAATGATACATTTGTAATAACTGAAACTATTGGATCAACAACATTTGTTGCGTCTAATCTTCCACCCATACCAACTTCCATAACTGCATAATCAACACCTTGTTCTTTAAAGTATAAATAAGCCATTGCTGTTATGATTTCAAAATAAGTTAGACCATCATTATCATTTAGATGAGGCTTTATTTTTTCAAATAGTGCTTCAATTTCTTTTTTTAGAATCTCTTCTTTATTTATTTTAAACCTTTCAGTAAATCTAACTAAATGTGGAGATGAATAAACACCAACTTTAAAATTTGCTTCTTGTAAAATAGAACTAATCATTGCTGCTGTGCTTCCTTTTCCATTTGTTCCAGCAACTAGGATTACATCTAGCTTTTTATGTGGATTTCCTAATTTCTTTAATAATTTCTCAATTCTTTCTAATCCTAAGTCAACTGTGTGTACGCCTCTGGAATGTAGTAAGTCTAAGATTTTATTGTATCGCATGATAAAAAGTATGGTGTTAGGGTTTATAAGTGTTGCTATTGTAAAAAGGCTTGTACAGCTTGTAGGGCTAGTAAGGATTGTAAGGCACATTAGTTGCCTTAAACCTTTCAAGCTTCAAACCTTTTAACAGAAATATTAACTCTGCTTCATTGCAGCTCTTCTTGCTTTTACTTTTGCTTTAATATCATCTAAGAAAGGTTCTAAGGTTAAGAACCTTTTTGCATCTAAAATTGAAGGGATAAAATCAGAAACTATTGCTAAATAACCTAAATCTGGGTTTACATTTCGTTGTTTTACTCTTTTTTCTAATTCATCAATAGAAATATTACCTAATTGTTTTGCATAAAGAACCATGTCCATAATTCTATCATGTTTTTGTCTTTGATCAGCTCTTAAATTAGCATCAGGACCAAAAGAATAATCAATTTCTTTATTTCTTCTTACCCTAGCTTTTGTAATTCTCCTAATCCTTCTTCCCCTTTCTATATCTCCATGGACTAAACCCATTGTTCTTTCTAAACGTTCTATTTCATCAGGATGAGATGTAAATTTATTAGCCATCTCTCTCCATCTTCTAAGTTTTTTACTTAAATCTGCTGTCCTTGTTTCTTCATTAAATAAATATTCTTTCTCAGGTGATTCTGTTTCATATAATGTTCTTGCAAGTATCATTCTTTTTAGTGCATCTGATTTTGGTATTCTTTGAATAAAATCTGTTAATAATTCATTAATAATGTATCTAAGCATGTCATGATTCTCCTGCTGCAACAAAACTGGTCCTAATCTTGATGATTTTCTAAGATCTACTTTATCTTTAAGTAAATCATCAATTGATCTATAAGATGATAAATTTCCTTTTGCAATTGATGTTGGATCTATTAAATCATCCCAATATGCTAATTCAGTAACAAGTAATTCAGTTGATTGTCCTGTTATTTCTCCTTCGTCATCAAAAAACATATGGTTGTAAACAACTTTGTCCTGTATATCTGGTTGTGGTATTTCTAATCTAACTCTAACTTCATTTATATCATCAAAATAATGAAGCATTATTTCACAATTTCTAAATCCACCATAATAACGTTTTCCTATCATTCGTTGCCCTGCAATTAACATTTCTAATGAACCTTCAGGTGTTCTGAAATGATCCATCATTTCTACAAATTGTTCAGGAGTATAATGAACTAATTCTTTAAATTCTCTTTTAGCTGCTTTTGTTGTTTTACTTTTTCCAATTTCCATATAAGAATCAGTTATTTCTTTAACTCTTCCAAACCTTGAATGATATGGATCAAGAAAATAATCTTGTCCTTTAACTTTAATAAATAAGCCAAAATGTGAACTTAAGATTGGGTTTGTTTTTTCTTTTGCTTTTTTTGTTTTTTCTATATCTCTAAATCCAACAAACTGAACAATTCTTGGCTCAAGTCCAAGTTTATCACAATAGGTTTGTAATGGTGGAATAACAGTTGTACAATTAAAACCAGTATATCCATCACGTTCCATTTCGTGTGGATAAGGTGCAAAATTTCCAGTATACAAACTACCATGAAAACCATATGAGAAAATGTCTCTAGCATGATAAGCACAAGTAAGTGCACGTTGATATACTTTGGGTTCACCATAAAAAAGATTAGTACGATCTATTCTATTTCTAATTGCTTCTACTGTTTGTTTTGGGAATGGCGATGTCATTTTTGTTTCTATTGTGTATTAAATATTTTCATAATCTCTATTTTATTCCTAAATTAATTAAGAAGTCTCAAAACATCTCTTGTAAAAGTTAAAATAATAAAATAAATTAAAATAATTTATGAGTTAAATCTTGTGTTCTTTGGGTTGTATCATCCATCATACTGCCAGATGCTCTTGTTCTTGCTTTAACTGGCTCTTGACCTGGTTTATACCATGTACCAATTGCATTGAAAGTTGTATCATATTTATCAGTTAGTTCTAATAATGTTTTACACCCTGATTTTGCCATTGCTTGATCATATGCTTTTCCACTCTCGGTACTCTTATTTCCAGTAATTGTTGGAAGTTGAGTATCAGCTCCAATTGGAGTAAGTTTTACAGTATATTCTATTTTATAAGGATCCTCTTGAACTCCTTCTTTTTCCATTTCTCTTAATCTTTTAACTGCTTCTTCAGCTGATCTTCCAATTGCTAAATATTCAATTCCTTGATTTTTCTTTGCCATGTTACTTCACCTTATAAATTAATTATTATTTATCTCTGATTAAAACAGATGTAATTATTGAAAGAATAGATTAAGTGTTTATAAAAGTTACTTTATTTTAACTGTAAAAATGCTGAATCATTATTAAATTAGGGGTAATTTTTCATTATTTACTAAGTGTATAATTAATTGTTTTTGGGAGATATAAGCTAAAGCTAGAACCTTTTCCAAGTTCACTTTCTACTTTTATAAAACCATTGACAAGATAACAAACTGCTTCTGCAATTGAAACTCCAATTCCATGTTTCTTTTGATCTTCATCTTTTGTTGTAAATCCTTGTTGGAATAATTTAGGAAGATTCTCTTCTGGAATTCCACAACCTTTATCAGTTACAGAAATAGCAATAAAATCATCTTCAGAAGTATAAAATTCTTGATTATGTCCTAAATAAGATAAATCATCTAGTTTCACAACTTTTGCATAAACTTCTACTGGAAAAGGAGGTTCTGTACAACCTGTGGGTACAGATGTCTTATAACTATCACAGGCATTTGCAATGAAATTATAAACTAAACTATATACAACTTCTTCATAGCCAAATATTTCAATTTTGCTATCAGCATTAATATCAAGATTAGATTTCAGACTTTCTGGTCTATCCATAAGTTTAGCAGAAAAATAATTGTCCAAATCAAGAATTAATTCTCTTAAATCAAATTCTTTAGGATCTTGTTCATCGGCCAGTTGTTTAAGACCTGAACAAATGAGATCAATATGCTTAGCAGAAACCATTAAACTCCGCAAACATTTTGTTCTTTCTTTTTTTTCTAAATCAAAATCTAAAAGAACGCCTAAGTCAGTTCTAATATTATATAAACTACTTTCAAAATCATGGTCCATTCTTGCTCGAAATGATTCATAATCTATTAATGGTAATTCTTGGTCTGGTGTTGGTGTAAAGATAAATTTTGCCATAAAATGAGGGAATCATCCTTGAATTATAAAACTTTTGCTCCCTAATTATTATATAATTGCCGCAACTTTTATTCTTAAATCAAAAACATTTAAATACTCCTTCTCATAGAAAA
>JABHXF010000019.1 GCA_018657385.1 Candidatus Woesearchaeota archaeon
CCATTGCAATACTGTGAATACCATAGTAATTAGAATGTTTGTGTTTAATATAAGTCTGACCTAGGTGGTCTAGGAAGTTTCCGTACAGTGCTTAGATGTACTTACTTAATTTTAATTGTTAAGATTATTATTAAAACTAAATTAGATTATTATAACTACTTTAAATAGAATTTATGACCCACTAACTAATACTTCTGTCGTCGACAGTCTACAAAATCATCTTTGTTATAGACCAATCAATAAAAACATCTGATATTGTATTTAAGTGATTGTGAATTCTTTTCATTTCTTTTTCATGTATTAAATTAAAGAATGTTTTGCACGCTTCAATATTTGAGTTATTCATAACTTTCTGAATTAATCTTAATATTTCTGATAAATGTTTAAGTTCTTCTTTTGAAAGATCTCCTTTTACAACATGGTCTGCGATTTTTTCTAATTGAGCAGAAATTTCAACAATATAAAACAATTCAATATGTTTTAATTTAGATGGTCTTTTGAAAGTTAGTGTTCCCATTGCTGATTTTCTAATTGAAATATTATTTTTGTCTATTTCTTCTTCATATCTTTCAACAAGTTCTTTATTATGATTTTCAATTATTAAATTAATCATGCTTAGCATTTTTCTTACAATCATTGATAATAAAACATCAGGTTCTTCAGAATATGTTGGACTTTCGCAAGTGATTTCTTTGTTACTAAATTCAACAAAATCAATACCTCCCATATGTTCTTTGAAACGTAAAATATCACTAGGATTAATATCTTTGTTTAATTTTATTTTGAATGATTTTAATGGATTTAAGAAAGCTGCTTTGATGTAATTGTTTACAAATCTAGCATCCCCATCTGGGACATTGATAATTAGAGATTCTTTTGGTTTTTCAGTGCCAAACACAGATAGCATTAATTTTCCATCTGGTGAGACATTTAGCTCCACTTTAGAATCAAGTGATATGCTGTTCTCTTTGCACCACTGCGCTGGTAAGTATACATAATGGGTACTACCTGATCTCTGTATGTTTCTTAGTTCCATATATACACATAGCTAGGGGTGCCTATATAAGGCTACCCTATATAGTCTACGGAATCTATATATATTACGAAAGATACGTGTATCACTAAGGAGTGATGAAATATATAAGAAAAAAGGTAAATAGCTACATTCCAGGCATTCCATTAATTTCTTACCCTCTATTTTTCAAATATCAAATATAAAGGGTAAAATTTATATATAACTTATGCTTTATTCTTAGATTATGGTATATATTTACAAAAAGATAATAAATGGAAAAGCTTACTATTACTTGAGGATTTCCAAGAATTTGAATGGAAAAGTTTTAGTCAAAGACATAGCTTACTTAGGAAATAAAGTTTCAGAAATTGAAAAAAAACTAGATAATTTGAAGAAATATCAAAAAGAGATAAGGAAGGGCTATAAGACTATTCAAAAATTTCTAAATTCAAATTATTATTTAGAAAAAGCCAAAAAAAAGAAATTAAAAAAAGATGATTACCTTGAAAAAGAAAGATTAGAACAAATTGAAGCAATTAAATTACATTATAATCAATCTTTTTTAAAATTAGATAAACTAACAATTGATGAGACTTATAAACATTTTCTAATTGATTTTGCTTTTAATACAACTTCAATAGAAGGTAACACTATAACTTTAAAAGAAGCAAACAGATTATTAAAAGAAGAAATACTACCAAAAAATAAAACATTGAGGGAAGTTTATGATTTGCAAAATACTGAAAAAGTGTTTCTTTGGCTCTTGAAAAATAAGCCTGTGATTAATGAAAAACTAATTATCAAAATTCACGACGAGCTTTTAGGGGGGATTGATGTTAGAAAAGGATATAGAAATCAAGAAATTAGAATAATTGGATCAAGATTTGATGTTTCTCCTGCTAAATATATTCAAACAGATATGAAGATATTAATGAAATGGTTTGATAAGAATAAAAGTAAATTACATCCTTTTGTTTTATCTGTTTTATTACATCATAAATTAGAGAGAATACATCCTTTTGCAGATGGAAACGGAAGAACAGGAAGGATGTTAATGAATTATTTCTTAATTAGAAATAAGTATCCTCCTTTTATTGTTTCTAAAAAAAGAAGATCAGATTATTTGAATGCATTAAACAAAGCTGATAAATCAGACTTAAATGATATTGGTCCAAAATCTTATAATAATTTGATTATTTATTTAGCAGAGGAAATTATTGCCTCTTATTGGAATAATTTCAATATTTAATTCTTTACCCTTTATTTTTATTTTTTGAATTATAAAGGGTAAAATCTATATACTAAAAGTGAAATAAAAATCAAGAAAAAGAATAAAAAACAAAAATTA
>JABHXF010000020.1 GCA_018657385.1 Candidatus Woesearchaeota archaeon
CAATGTTAACATTATGTCATAGCTTTCTTTAGATTTATTATAATTAAACAAACTTGCACCACCAATTCCAATTAATGCAGCTCCAACTAATCTTGCCATAACTAGTTCAGGTGTAGAAATAGAAAACCCAAATAACCCTAGTAACAAACTAGGAAAAAACAGCAAAGGAATTCCAAATATCATATCAACAACAAAATGTATTGCAAACCATGTTTGTAATGATTTAGGTATTAATAAATTCTTTTTTTTCATTTTATAAAACTAATTGAGATATATGTATAAATAATTTGTTATTATAAAACAATTAAGCAAACTAAAGCATCATTTGCTCTTAAAAAAACCATTAGCATAATCACCAAACTTAATACCATTAGCTGCCCCCCAAATATCAACATTAACAAATTTATCATTTTCTAAATCTATTTCCTTCATTTTTCCAATTCTAACCTGCAAATATTGATGAGGAGAGGTATAATAAGTAAGTGAATATTTAGGAACAATATCTTTTTCTTTAAAATGCTTACTTTTTACAAGAAGTAATCTTAACAAATAATTCATTTGGGTGCAATGCAAAAATCCAGATTTTAACCATAACTGGTTTAAATTAGTAATAAAAGCATGATGAAATTTCAAATATGTTAATATTTTATATCCTCTATATTTTTTTATTAGAATTTGGTATGCTTCTTTTAAGCATTGCTCTTTATTTTTTGATTTTTTTAATTGTTTAACTACTTCATTGATTGTTTTAGGCAGCTTTTCAGGCAGAGGATATTTTGAGAAAAGATTAGGTATCATTTTATTTTTATTTATTTATATTCTATTTAGTTCACTTATATTTTAGTTTCATAACCAACACAACCATTGACAAAACCAAAGTAATAACATTTGCAATTATAACAGGAGAAGATTTAATTAAAAGACCATATATCAACCACAACAAAATCCCTAAAGTCATAACAACATACATAATCAAACTAAGATCTTCTGTTGATTTTGTCTTTAGAACTTTAACTACTTGTGGAACAAAAGCACCAGTTGTACATATACCTGCAGCAAAACCCAAAAATATAATATAATCCATTGAATTACCTCTTTTATCAATTATTTGAAAAATTATTCAAGTTTAAACTCTAATTCTCTTTTACTAATATTTTCTTTTACAATCTTAATAAATTCATCAACATTAACACCAAATTTAACTTCTCCCTTTAGTGTTCTAAGAGCAATTGTATTATTGTCTTGTTCTTTTTCTCCTACTGTTAACATCAAAGGAATATATTGAATTTGAGCATCCCTTACTTTTTTAGGAACTGATTCTGTTCTATTGTCTATTTCTACTCTAATGCCTGCTTCTTCAAACTTTTTCTTTACAACTTCAGCATATTCAGTGAATTTTTCTGAAACAGTCATTATTCTTGCTTGAACAGGACTTAACCATAAAGGAAATTTACCTGCAAAGTGCTCAACTAAGACACCCATGAACCTTTCCATACTACCATAAATAACCCTATGAATCATTACAACTCTATGTTTTTGTCCATCTTGACCTTCATAAGTTAAATCAAATCTTTCAGGCAAAGACATGTCTAATTGAATGGTACCACATTGCCATGTTCTTCCAAGTGCATCTTTAATATGAAGATCAATTTTAGGACCATAAAAAGCTCCATCCCCTTCATTAATTTTAAATTCTTTTCCATAACCTTCTAAGGCTTGTTTTAAACCATTTGTTGTTAATTCCCATTGTTCATCTGTACCAATTGAACCTTCCGGTCTAGTACTTAATTCAAGATTAAAATCAAGACCAAATTTTTCATAGAATTTTTCTGCAAGTTTTAGTACTCCTAAAACTTCATCTTTAATTTGTTCTTTTGTCATAAATATATGAGCATCATCTTGATGAAAAGCTCTGACTCTAAACAATCCTGTTAATACTCCACTTAGTTCATGCCTATGTACAAGACCAACTTCACCTGCTCTTAATGGAAGCTCCCTATAACTATGCAATTTATCTTTATACACTAACATTCCACCAGGGCAATTCATTGGTTTAATTGCATAATCATCTTCATCAACTTTCAAAGTATACATGTCATCTTTGTAATGATCCCAATGCCCTGATTTTTCCCAAAGAGTTTTATTAAGAATTAATGGTGTTTTAATTTCTACATAACCTGCTTTTTTATGTTCTACTCTCCAAAAATCAAGAAGTTCATTCCATATAACCATTCCTTTTGGATGGAAAAATGGCAAGCCCTTACCATGATCATGAAAGCTAAACAAATCTAGTTTTTTTCCAATTTCTCTATGGTCTCGTTTCTTTGCTTCTTCTAAATTATGTAAATATGTTCTTAAATCTTTTTTATCTGGAAAACTAATACCATAAATTCTTTGTAATTGTTTATTTTTAGCATCTGCTCTCCAGTATGCTCCTGCCATTTTTGTTAATTTAAAAGATTTTATTTTTCCAGTATGTGAAACATGTGGACCCCTACATAAATCTACAAATTTACCTTGTTTGTAAACTGAGATTGTTTCTTCGGCATCTCCTAGCTCATTAATCATCTCTAATTTGTATTGATTATCTTTGAATAACTCTAATGCTTCTTTTTTTGTAATCTCATCCCTAACAATAGGTGTTTTTCTATCAACAATCTCCTTCATCTTTTTTTCTATTTTTTCTAAATCTTCAGGAGTAAATGGTTCATGATCTATATCATAATAAAATCCTTCTTCAACTACAGGGCCTATTGTTAACTTAGCATAAGGATATAATTCTGTAATTGCTTCTGCCATTAAATGAGCAGTACTATGTCTAAATATATCAACACCTTCTTTATTTTCTTCACCTTTTGAATTACTAAATGTAACAATTTCAAATGTAGAATTTATAGTTGGCTTGAAACTAAGATCAACTAATTTATCATTAATTTTAGCTGCTAATGCATCTTGTTGTAATCTTTGTGGTAATTCTTTAAGAATTTCTGCAACACTAATACCTTTTTCATATTTTTTCTTATTTCCATCAGGAAATGTTATTTCAATCATTTATTTCACCTTGTTCAATTATACAAACATTAACCAAGTATAGACTCATACTATATTGATTTTAATTGTATTATGTATTAATTCTTTATAAATATTATTGTATTTAGGGATATTTGAGAAATATAACCCATATAAACAGTTATTACTAATTACTTTTCAAAATTATTAGAACTCACCAAATTCACCCATATTTGTAAAATTTAACTTTTATACATATATTGGAATTCGTTTCTTTTGCCTGTATTTCTATACTTTACAAGCTGTGACTTCCTTAGCTTTTTCAGGCTCATTGTAACAGATCCAATACTTACATTGATGTTTTGAGAAATCTGCTTAGATGTAAACCATTTGCCTTTATTAGCCTTTAGGAAATTATATACTTCTTGTTGTCCCATTGTAGGGATTAGGTAGCTCTCCTACTATATAAACCTTTGCCTTTAATAATATACATTTATAAAGATAACTATATTCAAGGGGTAAAAGAGCTGAGAGTTAAGAATTCATAATTTTTTCTTAATTCATAAAACTTTTTTATCTGTTGATGCAGAAAAAAATCTTAACTTCTTTAAAGCTATAAAAATAGGTGTTCCTTTTTCAATACCTTTTTGTTTTGCTTCTTTTTTAGGTAAAGTAATAACTAAACTATCTCCAGATGTTGAAACATTACTTGTAAATTCCCAAATATCCCTATATTTCATCAATAAATTATATGCTAAATCTCTATTTGTTGTTTTAGTAAAACTCATAATTAAATCAAGTTGTTGATTAATACAATTAGTTTCAATCTCAGTAATTTTTTGTTTTAGTTTTTTTTCATCTTCTTGGTCCATAAAATCACCTAAAAACAAAATTTAAGTTGTTTTAACAAATATATCAGATAGATAAGATAAACTAGTATATAAATCTTCCCAAAAAAACAAAAGATTTAAATAAGATAAAGACATATATATAATGGGTGGAAACATGAAAAAAAGTGTTTTGTGTAATGAATGTAATGGTATTCTAAAAGAAGGGAAATTTGAAATATATTGTAAAAATTGTGGACTAATAACAGAAGATTCACCAATAAATTTTGGAAAAGAAGGTTATATGGGTGATCCTGAAAAAGCAGCTAGAAAAAGAAGAACTGGTCCACCAATAACATGGATAAATCCAGATTGGGGCACAACATTTGATTTAAGAAAATGGAATAATAGAAAAAGATAACAATAAAAATAATCAGAAAAATCTACTTCATTAACAGCCCAGCTAACTTCTTATGAGCAGTAAGGCCATTTTTTAGCTGAACATCAAATAGCTCATCCCTAGCTTGCATAATAGAATCTAGAAACTCAACACTACCTTGTACATCTACAAATGGCATATCCATATTTAATTCTGTAGCCATTGGCTTAATTTCGTTTTCTCTTGGTTTTATTTCTCTTTTTAGTTCCATATTACACATGTTAACTAGTGGTTGTTTATATGATTTTTGAATTTAATTGTTAAATCAAATACAATCTCACTTTTTACTCCCATAAATAAATATCTCTTCCTTAAACATTTTTTTCTTTCTTTTATAATTTACTTTTAGACCAGCATCTTTAAATAATTTCTTAACCTTTTTCTCATTTTCAGTAATTAATGCATTTGGTGTAACATTAAGTATATTATTTTTGATATAAAAACAAAATTTAGCATTTTTATTCAATCTTTGTTTTAGATGTTTTAGGAAAAGAGGGATATTTTCAATATAACCTAAAGTATTAAATGAAACAAACACATCACTTTTTTTCACTTTGGAAGATAACTTCCATGATTTTCTAAAATGAACTTTGATTCTTTTTCTATGTTTGCTATCCATTAATTTAAGATATTTCTTAAAATGGTTTAATTCATTCTTTGATGTGTCAATTGCAGATATTTCCTTGTATTCTAATCCTTTTTCAACAATTCTTTTGATAAAAACACCTGTCCTACAATCAAAATCAACTAATCTTTTCTTAGAATTAAACGGACCAACAAGTAAGATTATTTTATCAAACAATCTATTACTCGCTGGGTTCTTCTTGTGATAATGATGATGCATTTTTGCCATTAATTCTCTTCTTAGATGAACATACTTTGCATCATAAAATAATTCAATTGCAAAATAAGCTGGGATTCCAAAAATAATCAAAGACATAGAGATTTTAAGTAGTTCCATTGCCCCATGTGTTTCTTTCATAAACATTACCAATAAGAAAACCATGAAAAATATTGTAAATAATGGTCCAATTTTACCAAATATAACTTTATATGGTCTTGGTTGATCTGGTTTTTTGAATCTTAAGATAATAACACTAAGTAAAACAGCAGAGTATACTAATAATATAAGAGGAATTAAAATATGCAATAAAGTTTCATATGATCCTGCTCCAACAATAACTAAAATCGAAACAACTAAAGCTTGAAAAAAGATAGATACATAAGGACTTTTGTGTTTTGGATGTATTTTAGCAAATTGTGTAAAGAAAAGTTTATCTTCAGCAATTGACATTAACAATCTTGGAGAAGTTACAATCCAACCAGCAGTTGCCCCTATTACAGAAATAAAAATTAAGAAAGTAAAAATAAGCCCACCAATAAATCCAAAGTGTGCAGCTCCTAAATCTCTTAATGGAGCAACTGATTCTGCATACTCTGCCCACGGAATTGTTCCCATTGCAGTAAAAGCAAGCAAAAAAGCAAGAACAGCAATAACAATTGTTCCATAAATTAATGCTTTAGGCATTATTTTCGTTGGATTCTTAGTTTCTGCTGCTAAAAAAATTGCACTTTCCCATCCAAAAAAAGTTTCAGCAATAAAAAATATTGCCAGTAAAATACTCATAGTAGGAAGAACAAAAAATGGTGAGAAATTACTAGGATCAAAATTAACAAAACCAGGAATAATTATTGAGATTACAGCAACAAGAGTGATCAAAGCAAAGGTAACTAGCATAACTGTTGATGTTTGCATTCCTTTAAATGCAACAGCACTAAACACAACAATTAATAAAATAGCAATAGGAATATATGTGAATGCATATTTGAAAGGTATAAGATATTGTAAAGCTCCTAACAAAAGCATAGCAATTGTAACGCTTCCTGCAATTGAAGTTGTCCAGCCTATTACAAATGACCAGAACCTACCATAAGCTTGTTTAGCAAATTCATAAACTCCTCCAGCTTTAGGAAACATTGATGTTAGCTCAGCAAAGCACATTGCAATATAAACTGAAATTAGCGATAAAACACCCCATGATACCAAAGAAGCTGGTCCTGCATGTTTTGCTCCAGCTGATGTTAAGAACCAAATACCAGTCCCCATAATTGAGTTTATTGTTATTAATAATATAACTCTAAAACTAAGAACACCTTTCATTTGTTTTTCATGAGGCTGAACTTTTCTTATTTTTGCTTTTTTAACATGTTTTCTAAATCTTAAAAACCTTGGAGCTCTTGCAGCAAACCTTAACAATCTTAGTAATTTTGTATATCTTGCAAATCTAGCAAGTTTTGCAACCCTAGCAATTATTCTAATACCTTTTAAAGATCTAATTAATACAAGACCTTCAATTCCCAAGAATATTAAGTTAAATGGAATTGTTGCAATAATATCTAAATAATGCTTTTTAATATATGGAATAAAATAAGGTGTTTCCTGCCATCTAAAATATAAATCAATTGCAAAAATAATAATAACATAGATGTCAAAAACATCAATAAAAATTGACATGCTTTTACCAACACCATAAAATAGTTCAATAATAGTAACAACAAGAAGTACAACTAATGAAGGTGGTATAAGAATATTAATTAAATCATCTAATTTATTTTTATTTTTTTTTCTTACCATTTTATCTCACTGAATTATTTTTTTGATTTTCTTTTATTCTTATTCTTGACTTTCTTTGTTTTTTTTACTATTTTCTTCTTTATTACTTTCTTCTTCTTTACAAACTTTTTTTTAACTTTAGACTTATTCTTAGACTTACTTTTTAATTTCTTCTTTTTTAAATTTTTTCTTTTTTTAGATTTTAATGTATTTTTTGCTTTAGATTTCTTAGGAACTAAAAAATGAAATAATCTATGCAATCGAAGAAGCCTTGGAATTCTAGTGAATAATCTTATAAATCTTTGACTTTTAAAATATTTAGTAATTCTTTCAAACTTGAATGTCTCTGCAGCAACTTTCTCTGCCTCAATAGATCTTGCTGCTATTTTCTCTACTTCTAAACCTCTTGTTGCAATTCTTTCAGTATCAACTACAATATGTGTGGCTGTTTGAGCTGTTCCAACTTCCTTTGCAACTGCTCCAGCAATAAAACCAAGTGGAAGTACTGCTAATATATCTAAAAAATATGTTTTTACAAATCTCCATAAATTTGCTTTTTTAAAAAAATTAAAATATAAATCTAAAACAAAAAAAGAAATAATAGTCTGATCAATTAATAGAACATAGTAATGATAATGGTGAGCAAACTCAGCCATCACATCTAAGAAATGCCATTCTGTATGAAACCAATTATGTAATAATCCATTTATACCATGACCTAACTCAGCAACTATGATAAGTAATAAGATTAATACCATCCAAGGGATTGCTTTTTCAATAAATTCAATAAGCCAACCAAAAAATCTATGATTAAATTCAAGCATTCCTTTTTTCCAGTGAGGTAATTGCTCATATTCAATATGTTTTCTTCTATGATAATGATGTAATACTTTGGCATGTGCTTTATTAGCATGATGAGTTATATGATGTTTAACATGATGATGCCATTTTTTAGAAATTTTGTTTGAAGACTTAGATTTAGATTTACCTATAGAAGATCCTCTACTTACACCTCTTTTTTTTAACATAATATACCTATTCTATATGTATTTATTTATATAATTATCGCTAATTACATATTTATTGTTAAAGTAATAAAAATATAATATTTAATGCAAAAAACAATAACATTGGCCAGGCGAACCGAAGGTGAGTAGGACTTTAGAATAAAGTCCGTCTGTGCCATAGTTGTTGATGTTTTTTGCTAGGAAAGATACATTAAATAATTAAAATATTTAGATGTAACAATTAAACATTAACAAAAACCAAACTAAGAATTAATTACCAAATGGATTACTTTTTACGATTCTATGTTCATTAATATTACATGTAGGACACACAAATTTATGATACCAAGTACTACCAAAAGCAATTTTACCTTGCATATTCATATCTTTGTCACAATTTCTACATTTAACTAATTCAATCATAATTAAGTATATAATCAACAGATTATTTAAATATTGTGTATATAATTTATATAGAAGATTAATTGTTGTCAAGAATAGTAATATAATTAATCAATTTTGATTTCATCTGCAAACATCATATCTCCTTCAATTTTTCCAGATATTTCTACCCTAGCACCCTCAATTACATTAATTTCATCAGCTGCATACACTGCAATTGTATTTGTTTGTTCAATAGTAAGTATAGTGTATGTTTTTGTATTATTTTCTTTATTATTATTTTCATCTAATTTATTTTTTACATTTATATTTTTAACAATTCCTTTTACTTTTATTAATTTTCCATTTTCAATTGTTTCATTTAGTTTAGTTTCTTCTAATGTTAATGTTTCTGAGAATACATATAATAACATAATACCTAATACAGAGATGATAAATGCTGTTTTTAAAATTACACTTTCTTTCATCTTATTTTACCCACTTTTCAGTAAACTTTATATTATCTAAAATCCTCATATTATTATCATGAATATACTTTTTGTATGTAATCAAAATGAAAATAGGAGTAAAACAGCTGAGAAATTGTTTAAAAGTAGGTTTAATACTAAATCTGCTGGGCTTTACAATGAAAAACCTCTTAATCAAAAACAACTTAGTTGGGCAGATACTATAATTGTAATGGAAGATGATCAAAGAGCTGAAATTGGAAAACGTTTTCCTAAACAATACATGCAAAAGCGAATTATTTCTCTTAATATCCCTGATGTTTATCATTTTAATCAACCTGATTTGGTAAATGTTCTAAAAGATAAGATGAAAGATTCATTTTAACCAATCCTCAAATTGTTTTATTGCTTCTTGTTTTGATCTAAACACTTTAGTTTCAGAAACACTCATTTCAGGAACTCTTTTAGTTACTTTGAATTTCTCACCAATATGATTAACTAATTGAATTATTGAAATCTCTTGTTTTTTAGTATAATGTTCTTTTGAAAAACATACATCTTTTTCTTTACACATAAATTACCTAAATAGACTTTGATGTTAATAAACTTTTCTCGTCGAGAATTGGAAGATTTCCGAGTCAGCTCGAAAAGGGTATATAAAGAAGAATTAGAAAGTTGAAAGATCTCCAAAATTTGTCTTTAATATGAATTATTTGATTTAATAAAGAAAAAACAACAACATGGCCGGATGAGGCGAAGCCGAATAGGACTTGTGACGTTAAAATGCGTAGCATTTTATGGCTTTTGACATCCGTCCGTGCCTTGTCTATTGTTGTTTTTTTAATATTATAAAAAAAGAAAAATTCATGAAAAACACGGACTTCGTCCCTAGTTAAAAAAAAGAATATGTTATTTTTAAAGTTTTAAGTAATAATTAACCATATATAAAGCAATTGTCTTCTCCAACACTACAAACCTTTTTAAATCCGATTTCATTACCTTATATTATGAGTAAGAGTATGAATCAGGGTGCAGAACATTGGTTTTTGGGATATATTAGTGAACATATTACTGATCAAGATAGAAGACAAGCTCTAGAAGAGAAAACATTGGAAGCTATTGCAAATAGTCAAACTCATTTCTTTGCAAGTGTTAAAGTATTATTAGAAAAATCATCTAATAGAGATCCATACGAAGCAATTAAAGAATGGGAATTATATAATGAAGTAATATCTCCTTCTTGGATGAAAAAAGATAAAAAAGAAGCTCTTGGAAGTTGTAATTTGTGTGGTAGTAACCTTAGTAGAAGAATAGTTGCATTTAGAAACACAAAAAACGGACAATTTATGTCAACTGGTTCAGAGTGTAAAACTCACTTAAATGAAACATTTGAATTTTTTGATTACAAAATAGGATCAGATGAAAAAAGGAAAAAAGAGATAAAAGAAGAAAGACAAGGACAACTTGAAGACTTTGCTAATGATCCAGTTAAAGCAATTAATAATGCAATTAATAAGCCAAAAACAAAAGCAGATAAAGAATTAGCTAATATGCTTCAACATTTGTATGATAAACTAAGGCCACATTTTGATTTATTGGAAGCTGTTACTATAGCTTCTCCTGATGCATTCTCAGAAAAAAAATTCACACCATATTTTATTACACCAGAAAAAAATGGAAATTTTTTAGGTTGGTTTGGACAACAAGGAAAAGATAATTTACCTGATTTTTTATGGGATATTTATAGAAGATCAAAAAAAGAGTTCACATTTGTTAGTCAATCTGAATGGGCAGCCATGTACATGTATTCTGCCTTGCATAGAAAAGAATCCAAAAGTGTATTCATTGGAAGTATTGAGGATGATTTAAGATTACTAGAATCACTTGATCCTAAAAATCCAATAATTAAAAAATATGGGCCTGTAAATTTAGATAGTGTAAGATATATTCTTGATGGTGAAGACACAGAAGTAACATTATTAGAAGTAAGAAAAGTATTTGATATAAGACCAAATATTCTTGAGATTAGAAAGGACATTAATAGAGAACAAGCAAATTATTATGATGACAATGTTTTAGATGTTATGTCTACCCTTGAAAAGATTTTCATGAATGAAAAGGGATTATGGAGAGAAGAATTTGCAACAGGAACAACAATTTATAGTAAAACACTAAATAGAGATGATTATAAATTAATAAAAGATTTATTAAAAAGAGGTAAATTAGGTGTAGGAACATTTAGTGAAAACATTTTTGCTTCTTATAGTATGAATGAGTTTAGAGAAGTTACTGAAAACTTAGAGATTATGAAAAGAAAACTTAGCTACCAGTCTTCAATTTTAAAAGAACAAGGAGTAGAGATAGAAGATGTTTATGACGTGACTCCTGAATTGTTATCACAACTTAATGCCCATGATTTTTTGAGAGGCAATAGATATAAGTTAGCAGATAATTTTTCTCTAGAAGAAGTTAAAACAGATGATTCAGATATTACTAAAATATTATCATTAAAAGAAGTAATTGAAAAAATAGAAAAAAGTGATGTTTCTCCTAAACATAAATTATTCCACAGAATGAAAAAAGACCATCTTGAAAGAATTAAGAAAGTTGAAGAACATGGTTTGTATCATCAAGATGATGTAAAAAGATTAACTAGAATGTATAATACTGTTGCTAATTATGAAGAATGTGTAGGAGATACTAGCCAAGCAAAAGGATTAATCACAAAACTTAGTGAAGAATATAGTTTTCTAATCAGAGAAATAAAACAATTACCAGATTTAGCTAAAGATTATTTTGAAACTGATACTATAGCTGTTATTAAAACAGTTTCAGATGCATTACTAAAAATCCCTGTTTTTGTTAAAGATGCTGAAAACAAAATCAGAGAAAAAGGTGTTGAAAGAAGTACAAGAGAAATGTTATCAAAGTTAGAAGAATTAAGAGATGAATTTACTCTTTACACAACAGCTTCATTTAGTACAAGAGATAAACAATTTTTTATATTTACAGGTAATGTTGGATTAGATTCATGTGTGAAAAGAGTTAATGAATTTGTAAAACTTTATGATCCTGAAAAAATTGAAGAAACTTATTCAAGAATTAGAGAAGGTTATTTAACTTTAGAAAAAGCATTGGTAAGATCACCTGAATTTTTACAAAATATGAGTAGAATAATAGAAAAAGAAGGATTATTTAAAACATATCATAATGGGTGGTTTACTGACGATGGAAGTAAGAGATTATATGAAACTTTAGTTGGTGATAATTCTGAAAGAGAAAACACATTAGTATCAAGAGTATTAATTGATAAAGTAACTAGTATCAATAAGTTATTATCAAGAATTGAAAGAATTGAGGCAGGAATTCCTGAAGATGAAATATTAATGGCTATTTCAGAAGACACACATGCAGAATATAATCACAACTTAACAAGCAGAAGATACAATATTAAGATAGTTGGTGAAGAAACTTTCCAACATAAAGGTTTTATTAAAAATCAATTAGACATGAGATTTAACAGAGAACATGGATGGCATTCAGATAATCCAATTAATGGTAATAAATTAAGATTATATGCGTTAGAATTACATGAATACAATACCATTAATAGTTCTAATTTAAGAATGTCTATATCCCAAGGTTAAAATAAGAAAGAAAAAAATAATTTAATCTATTGATCCCATACAATCTTGATTACACATTTTTTCTTCATAAGCCATGTTCATTGGTAATACAAAATCTCTTGAAGTTGTTACAACAATGTTAACTTCCATATCTTTTACTCTTTCATTTCCTCTTAGATGATGATTAACAATTCCTTCTAATCGTTTTAGACTTGTAGCAGTGAAAAACATGCAAAGATTATATTTCCCAGAAGTTACTAAAGCATTAACAAAAAAAGGACAATGTTTGAAATCATCTATTATTGCTTTTGTATCAGTTGACTTAACATCAATCTTTGCTAAATGTAAATTAACAGTTTTAAAATTAACACCACTAATATTATGTAGAACACCTTTTTCCTGTAATTTTCTTATTCTGGCTCCAACTGATGGTTGAGACAATTTAATTCTTTTAGCAATTTCATCTTGAGAAACAGCAGGATTCTTTTGCAGCATTCCCAATATAACATTATCTCTATCATCTAACCCTAATTTTTCATTAAAATGTGTTTTTTTCTTGTATTCATCTAATTTTGTAAAATTATTGTTTTTTTTCATGTATTTCACCCCATAATTATATCTTTTAGCTTTAATTTAACCATGTTTTAATGATTTAGCTTTAGTTTATTAGTTTTAACAAACTTATTTTATAAATAATAGTTACGCAATATATAAATGTTTTGTTTTTAGACCATAAGTTTAACACACAAATACTTATATTTCAAAGTAGTTAGATTTATATTAGTATTATGCCTAATAGATAACATGAAAAACAAAATTAAAACAAATGAGGTGGAAAATATGAATAATATGAATAGCAAATTAAAGAAAAAAGACAAATTAAACATAACAAGGAGTATGTTATTAGGTAATGTAATGAAATATAATCCAGAATCAATCAGCATTATGATGGATAATGGAATTAATTGCTTTGCATGTCATCTTGTTAACAAAAATACATTAGAAAAAGCAGCAAATTATGATAGTGTTAATTTAAACAGACTATTATATGAAATTAATAATAGCCCAAAATCATGGGGGTGATATTATGATGGAAATAATTTGTAAATCTGGAAAATGTTATGATTATGAACAAGTAGATGCACAATTATATAATGTATTTAGTGGTAGAGATATTAAATCAAAAATAGAATTTGATTTATTAAAATATAGTATGTGAAAATCAAAATGTAATATATGAAAATCTTAACTTAACACACCCACCACAAAACATAATAAAAATTAAATGGAGGCGATAATATGGGACCAGGATGCGGAAATTGTTAAATTATGGATCAATTTATTATTATTTTTTTCTTTTTTAGTTTGAAATTTTTTAATTTTAAACTTATTATTTTTTAGTTAAGGTCTCTTGTTCTTATGATGTATTAAACAAGAGATAGATAGAGAACAAACCAAAATTGCATTTAAAACAAATTAAAAGCAATTTGAATAATACCAGAGGTGGTGTAAATGAATGTTATCCAAAAAGATGAATTAAAACAACTAATGAAAAACAATGAAGATTTTGTACTTGTCAATGTATTAGATAAAAATTATTTTGATATGGGTCATATTAAAGGATCAATCAATATTCCAGTACATGATAAGGGGTTTGACAAAAAGATTTTGAAAAAATTGCATAATAGAAATAAAAAAGTAGTTGTATATTGTGCAAACAAACAATGTAGTGCATCTCCAAGAGCTGCAAAAAGAATGGAACAATTAGGTTTTAAAAATGTAGTAGATTATGAAGGAGGAATAGAAGATTGGGATGGCAAAACATGCAAAGTTGAGCATGATAAAACAAATTGTTCAGCAAGCTAAAGCTTATTGAACTTTTCAATATTAAAAACTAATTATGAGGTGAAAAAAATGTATTATCAAATAAATAGTTATAGAGCAAGAGCTAGTTCAGAAGGTAGTTTTACTCCTTCTAGCTTTTATATGCATAAACCAAATATGATATTTGAACAAAAAGGAAATGTCCATTATGAATCAGGTAGAGTTAGAATGAGTTTTATGTGATTGTAAATTAGAATCATTTTAATGGAGATATTAATAAATTAACTTAGATACAAAAAACAACAACATGGCCGGGCGAGCCGACAGGCGAGTAGGATTTTTGCTTGCAAAAGTCCGTCCGTGCCTTGGTTGTTGTTGTTTTTTGCTTAATTTACCAGTTAAATTATCAAAAACCTTAATATTTTTAAACCAACCTGGCATTCTTTAACTAATCATGTCAAAACAACAAAAACCTTTAATCACATACAAGAAAAAGCCAAATAATGCAAAGGAAATTGACCATATTTTACATCCTTTAGTCAAAAAATGGTTTTATAGTAGATTTAAATCTTTTTCATTACCACAGAAATTTGGAGTTATGGAAATCCATTCCAGACAGAACATATTAGTTTCAGCTCCAACTGGTGCTACAAAAACATTAACAGGCTTCTTATCTATATTAAATGAACTTATTGATTCATCCGAAAAAGGTATTTTAGAAGATAGAGTATATTGTGTATATGTTTCTCCTCTTAAAGCACTTAACAATGACATTCAAAAAAATCTTGTTGAACCATTAGAAGAAATAGAAAAAATTGCTAAAGAAATTGCTAAAAAAAAAGGAATAGAACATAAAGGCCTTGGCATAAGAGTTGCTGTTAGAACAGGAGATACAACAGCGTATGAAAAACAAAAGATGCTAAAGAATCCCCCACATATTCTTATTACAACTCCAGAAAGTTTAGCATTGATGTTAACTGCCCCAAAATTTAGAAATCATCTGAAAAATGTTGAATGGATGATTATTGATGAAATACATGCATTAGCAGATAACAAAAGAGGAGTTCATTTATCATTATCAATGGAACGTCTTGAAAACATTTCAACACATTTAACAAGAATTGGTTTATCAGCAACCATTGCACCATTAGAAGAAATTGCAGGTTTTTTAATAGGATCAGAAGAATCAAAAAGAGAATGTAAAATAATAGATGTGCAATTTATTAAAGACATGGATTTAAAAGTTATTTCGCCTGTTCCAGATTTAATTGATGTTAAACATGGTCTAATGCATAATGCCATGTATAAATTAATTAACAAGCTTGTTCAACAACATAAATCAACATTAATATTTACAAATACAAGAGCTGCAACTGAAAGAGTTGTTGATCATTTAAAAGATAGATTCCCAAAAAATTATATTGAAAATATCGGTGCACATCATGGTAGTTTAAGTGCAGAACATAGAAGAAAAATAGAAAAAGATCTAAGAGAAGGAAAGTTAAAAGTCTGTGTAAGTTCAACCTCATTAGAACTTGGAATAGATATTGGTTATATTGATTTAGTAATTTGTCTAGGATCACCAAAATCAGTTGCAAGAGCATTACAACGTATAGGAAGGTCAGGCCATAAACTACATGAAACAACTAAAGGAAGAATTATTGTGCTTGATAGAGATGATTTAGTTGAGTGTGCTGTTCTTTTGAAATCTGCAATTGAAAAGAAAATAGATAGAATACATATTCCAACAAATGCGTTAGATGTTCTAGCACAACAAATCAATGGATTTGCTATTGAAGATAAATGGAATATTGATGAATTATTTAAAGTAATAAAAAAAAGTTATTGTTATAAAGATCTTTCAAAAAAAGATTTTATTGAAGTTATTGAATTTCTTAGTGGAAAATTTGCCAGCCTAGAAGACAGATATGTATATGCCAAAATATGGTATAATGAAGAAACAAGAGAGATTGGGAAAAAAGGGTTTATGAGTAGAGTTATTTACATGACAAATATTGGCACAATCCCTGATGAAAGTTTTATCATAGTAAAAGCAGGCGATGCAATTGTTGGAAAATTAGATGAAGGTTTTTTAGAAAAACTAAAACGAGGAGATGTATTTGTATTAGGAGGCAACCAATATGAATTTTTATTTGCCCGTGGTATGGTTGCTCAAGTAAGAGCTGCTCACCAAAGACCACCAAATATACCTGCATGGTTCTCTGAAATGTTACCATTAAGTTTTGATTTAGCAGTTGAAATAGGAAAATTTAGAAAACGAATGGAAGAAAGATTTAGAAAAAAAGAAAATAAAAAAGAAATCATCAAATTCATTAATTCATATTTATACGTTGACAAAAACAGTGGAAATGCTATTTATGAATATTTTAAAGATCAATATAATTATGTAAAAGAGATTCCAACCAACAAAAAAATACTAATTGAACATTATGAAGATCAATATGGAAAAAAGATTATTTTCCATTCATTATTTGGAAGAAGAGTTAATGATGTTCTTAGTAGAGCATTAGCATTTGCTATTTCCAAAACACAACATAGAGATGTAGAAGTTGGTATTAGTGATAATGGTTTTTATTTATCAGCAGAAAAAGCAATTTATCCTAAAAAAGCATTTGAGATGTTGAAGAGTGAAAAAATTGAATTAGTCATGAAAAATGCAATTGACAAATCAGAAGTATTAAAACGAAGATTTAGACATTGTGCAGCTCGTGCATTAATGATTCTTAGAAATTACAAAGGAAGAACAAAACGTGTTGGAAGGCAACAAGTTAGTTCAATGTTATTAATTTCTGCAGTAAGAAGAATAAATGATAATTTTTCCATATTAAAAGAAGCACGAAGAGAAGTACTTGAAGATTTAATGGATATTGATAATGCTAAGCAGATATTAAAAGAAATTGAAGAAAAAAAAATAGTTGTTAAAGAAATCCATACAAAAATACCAACTCCTTTTGCATTTAACTTAGCATTAGCTGGTTATGTTGATGTTTTAAAGATTGAAGAAAAAGTAGAGTTCTTAAAAAGAATGCATCAAATGGTTAAGGCTAAGATAGGCTTGAAAAAGAAATAAATTTAAGGAAAAAATAATAGTTTAATGGCCAGTACAAAAACAACAAATGAGAATATAATCTTGATAAATCTATCTCCTTTATTAATGGCAACTTTTGATCCCAAATAAGCACCAAAGAAACATGAAACAAACAATATCAATGCCAACACATAATCAATTAATCCAACAGCTGCAAAAATAATTGTACTCAATATTCTCCCAAAGAGATATGGTATTTTTTTAGTTCCGTTTGCCTCAATATAAGTCAAACCATTGAAGTTTATTAAAGAATAGGTTTGTATTAAGCCACCACCTGCACCCATAAATCCATTAAAGATAGCAACAAAATAATAGGTAACAAATCCAATAAACCTTGATAATTTACTTTTCACTTTCCTTACAAGTCCAAAATCTTTTTTAAGAAAAGTAAAGGGCAATGCAATTAGTAGCATAATAGCTAACAATTTAGAAAATAGTTCTTCATTAATCTCAATGAGTATTTTCGCTCCTATAGCTGATCCAATCAAACTACCAATAGCAAGAGGAATAGTAAGCTCTGTCACTATTTTTTTAGCTTTTGAAAATAGATATATTGAAGGCAGAGATGAACCAAACGTCCCTAATTTTTTTGTAGCAACTACTACTTGAGGTGGAATCCCTAACATAATCATACCAGGCACAGTTATCAAACCGCCCCCACCACCTATCATATTCCCTAAAAAACTACCTAAGAATCCAACTATGAATACGAAAATAAGAGTTAGTACATCCATGTGACATTACAGATAGATATGATTTATATTGTTTTCTATATGATAAAATATTAAGTAAGCAGAAATATAATAATCAACAAAACATATATAACAAAAGAATATTTCTATAGTTTATGGAAAGAATATACTTAGCTTCTCCAATAATTATAAAAGAAGAAGAAGGAATAAAGAAGGTTTTACTAATTAAGAGAGCAAAAGAACCATTTAGAGGTAACTGGCAGCTTCCAGGTGGTAAAATAGAACAAGGAGAGACAGCAGAAGAAGCAGTTGTAAGGGAAGTTATAGAAGAGATAGGATTAAAATTTAAAAATATAAAATTTGTTAAAGATTATGACCATTATTATCCTGAATTAAATGAACATTACTTTTTTAAGGCATTTATTGGAATAGTTGGAGAGGAAAATAACACAATTGAGGAGATTAACAAAGAAATCAAGCTAGAACCTAAAGAAGCAACTGAATTTAACTGGTTTTCAAAAAAAGAACTAAAGAAATTAAAATTAATGTGGGGAGCAAAATTAATCTGCCATGACTATTTTGGAATAGAAGAATAATTAATAATAATATAAAAAACAACAATGGCCAGGCGAGCCGAAGGTGAGTAGGACTTTAGTCCGTCTGTGCCTTTGTTGTTGTTTTTTACATATACATATTAAAACCACAAATAAAATGAAAATACAAAAAGACATAGAAATAATAGATGTTTGTTTATTCTTGACTAAATCTAAAACTTTAATAATTCCTGATGTGCATATTGGTTATGAAGAAGCACTTAACAAACAAGGTATTCTTATTCCTAGAACTCAGTTTCAAGAAATCATGAAAAAGATTGAATCAATTATAAAGGAAACAATAAACAAATTCAAAGAAATAAAACAAATTGTAATAATAGGTGATTTAAAGCATGAATTTGGTAAAATTTCAGAAACAGAATGGAGACAAACTCTTAAATTCTTAGATTATTTACATAAGTATTGTAAAAATATTGTATTATTAAAAGGCAATCATGATAAAATCCTTGGACCAATTGCTAATAAAA
Organism: Candidatus Woesearchaeota archaeon; assembly: GCA_018657385.1. Classification (GTDB taxonomy): domain Archaea; phylum Nanobdellota; class Nanobdellia; order Woesearchaeales; family DSVV01; genus JABHXF01. The sequence goes on from JABHXF010000020.1 coordinate 19,077, forward strand.
GAAATTTACAAGTTATTGAAGCTTATGAAATTGAAGATATGTTATTAGTACATGGCCATGAATTACCAATAGTTGTTCCACCAAAAATAAAAACAATAATCATTGGCCACGAACATACTGCTGTTTCTTTGAGAGAAGGTCCTAGAGTAGAGAAATATAAATGTTTTCTAAAAGGTAAATGGAAAACTAATGAAAAAACAACTAAAGATGGGAAAAAGAAAATAATTATAAAAAGTAGGACATTAAATTTAATAGTATTGCCTTCATTTAATCCATTAATTGAAGGAACAGATATTCTTAAGGAAGAATTACTTAGTCCATTTTTGAAAGAAACTAAAAGATCTGCATTAAAAGATTTTGAAGTCTTTATAGTTGGTGATAAAACATATGAATTTGGTAAGATTAAGAGTTTATTGAGAAAGTAATTCTAATTTAATAAAAATAATATAGATATAAAACAAGAACGCAACAAACAGAAAATAATAAATAGTAAATAAGAAAAATAAAATTACTTCTTCAACCTTTTCCTTTTTTCTTTCTTCATTCTTTTACGTTGCCACTTCCAACGCATCTGTCCTTTCTTTTTCCAACGTCTTGAGCTTCTTTTCATTGTATCACTTTCTGTATTCTTCAATAATTTTAACTATCTTTTTACAACTCTCATCAGTAATTGTTAATGGAGTTCCTTGAAATAATAATTTAACTAATTCAGGTTTATGAGGCATAATATCTGCAAGTTTAAACAGATGCTGATCTCTTAGCCTAGGAATGTTTAATTCTTTTAATTTTTCAATTAATTCTTTACCTTGTTTAGATTTAATTTTTAAGAATTCATCAAGATATTCAGAGGTTCTTTCTGCTCTAAAATTAAGTTCACCCATATCTTTTTTATTTTTATCAAGCTCTTCTTTTAAATCAAACATACTAATTGGTTTTTCTTCAATTATATTTGGTTTTGTCATATTAATCTCCTTATAATCTTGCTAAGTGAACTGGATGCACAATAACTTCTTTAGGTTTATTACCATCTTTAATATCAATTTTGTAACAATGTCCCCTTTTACCTGTAACAATTCCAGATTTCCCATGAAATCGTCTATGATAAATTCCTTTTTGAATTGCAGATTCAGCAATTAATTTAATTCTATCCCCTTCTTCAAATTTTTGAAAGTACTTTGTTAGACTCATTTTACCTTTTTGTCTAATGTTCTTTCTAAATTTAGCTCTTGTTTTTCTTCTTCCGCCACCAATTCGTTTTGTCATTTTTATTACCTTTATGTTTAATCTTTAAGCAAAAAACCACATTTGTTTTATAAAGCTTGTGGTTAAAAATGCCCCGAACGGGATTCGAACCCGTGTCCTCGGATGTTTTCGACAGGAAACTTCATAAAATGAAGCTTTGCCATCACGAAAATCCGAGATGATGGGCCGGACTACACCATCGGGGCACATTGATTTAAGCCACAATGTAATATATGGGCCTGGCGAGATTTGAACTCGCGACCTCTGCTTTACCTAGTAAATTGCATGAAACGCGCACATATAAGAGCAGCGCTCCAACCAGCCTAAGCTACAGGCCCAATAAATCATATATAAAGCTTATTGTTTGAGAGATTATATTTGCTTTATAAAGATTTCCCTAAATCCCTATTAGAAACACATATTTCATTTATAAATGAACTGAAAATAACAAAAAATGATGAAATAAGACAAATTAAGGTAAATTTTGAGAAAAAAACAAAAAAAATGGATTTTATCAGAATTCTAACATAATATCATCAATAACACTACTATTCCAGCCAGCATTTAATAATCCTTGTTTAATAGATTCTTTTTGTAATCCATTTTTCACATAATATCTAATATAATTCTCTATTTGCTGTCTTTCTGCAACTGTTATAAGTAAAGATGTATGTTTATTAAATAATTGTTCTAATAAATTTTTATCCCAGCCTGAATTAATAAGTTGCATTACTACTTCGTCTTTATTCATACCTTGATCTAATAAAGGTCTTGCATAACTTAAGAATTTTTGATCTATATTTGGATCTATATTTTTTTGCATTTGTTGTGGTGTAGTATATTGTTGTTGAGCAGGTTGTTGAGGCTGTTGTATTACATCAGGTGCTTGAAACTGCACAGATTGTTGTTGTGGCCCCATAGATTGTTGTTGAGCAGGTTGTTGTTGAGCAGGTTGTTGTTGAGCAGGTTGTTGTTGAGTAGGTTGTTGTTGAGCAGGTTGTTGAGGTATTGGTGGATTATTATCAGCATGTTTTTTTTCATGACTATGCATCACAACAACCATACCAGTAAACATTCCAACAGTAACAAATATTATAACACTCCACCAAAGTTTTCCAAATCCTGAATTATCATCTGAATTTTGTGCATCTTTAATTGTACCTATTGCATTTTGTTCTTTAGTACTTGTTTTACCAACTGATTTAGGTTTAGTAGGTAAAGTAGTTGCTTCTCCAACAATTGCTTCTTTATTAGATATTTTATTTTGATCTATAACACAGCCACCACTAACACATTTTTCCTCACTTAAACAATCATAATTAGACCTACATCCTTCTTTACATCCATAAGACATTAAATCACAATAATCAGTTACTGCACAATGTTCATCTTGATAACATCCAATACATTCACTTGTATCAATATTACAAACAGAGTCAATACAATCAGTAGTTGAACTACAACCAGATTCTCCTAAAGAAATACTAGATTCTTGATCAAAACTTTCTTCTTCATAATTTTCAAAACTATTATCTTCATAACCTAAACCATCATCATAACCTAGACCATCATCATAACCTAAACCATCATCATAACCTAGACCATCATCATAACCTAAACCATCATCATAACCTAAACCATCATCATAACCTAAACCATCATCATAACCTAGACCATCATCGTAAC
>JABHXF010000021.1 GCA_018657385.1 Candidatus Woesearchaeota archaeon
ATTGTTTCAAATAATTCGTATTGCCAAACATCAGGAAACATTAAAATTAAATAATAATTTCCAAGGTATCCTCCAAAATAAGATTGATACTCTCCAATTGAAAAGTCTTTTATTTCTCTGACTAATTTATTGGCAATTATGCTATGAACGCTGGTAATTCCCCATCTTGTTGGTACTAAAGTTCTTTGTAATTTTACACCTAAAGTTCCAGCTGTTAGAAGTTTTGTTAGATAGTGACTATCAAAACCTTTTTCTGATAAAGTTTCTATTGCTTTTCCTGCTTTTAAGTCAATATCTGAAACAATTTTATCTATTTTTGTTGGAATCTTAGGATTTTCTGTTAGTTGTGCTTTTTTTAATTGTGTGTTTGGACCATGTGGTGTTTCTGTTTGATGTGATGTTAATGAGAAAGATGGTTTTTTTGTTAGATTGATTTCAACATCTGTTGGTTTAGATGCCATTGCTATTTCTTGGCTTATTTCTAGCCATTTGTTTTTTGAATGTTTTATTTGTGTTTTAAAACTTGAATTGATTAAGTTTGTTCTTAAGTCTATGATTTTTGAGATTGAGTATTTTTCTTTTGCCCATAATGGAATGTTGTCGTTATTATTATATTCTTCTGAGCTTAAGATCCCTACATTAATGTTTGGATAACCAAATCTACCTACAAAGATGTTTGGTGCTTGACCAAAATAGTCTTGTTTTGCTTTTTCATTGAAAACCTTTTGAGAAGATAGTTTGACTGTGATTGGGTTTAAGTAAGGTCTTTCTCTGCCTTTGTCTTTTATCCAGTATGGTATATGCATAGATATTTGGTGTTGGTTGGATAATAAAAAGTTTGTTAAATTTAGCTAATGCTTCACAAAAAGAAGAATTTTTAAATAAACTTGTTAATTATATATTCTAATGAAAACAAGTAAAACTAAAGAGCAAGCTAAGATAATTATTGAGAAATCAATAGCTGCATTTGGTTTGCCACAAAATATGAAAACTGATCCCCAAATAATGAAAAGTGTTATCGAGGAACTAAAATTAGATGATTTTAGAACCAAGAATAAGCTAATGAACAAACTCTTCAAAGATATTATTTCTAAACCTCAGAAATTGCAACCTATGTTCGATAATATAAAAAAAGGCCTACTATTAAAACATCCTGCTATTATTGAATTCGCAGACTTAGCATTAAAAGAAAATTGGTTTAAACCATCAGATCATATTATCAGATCGGTACATGTGATGTATATTTTAGAGGTTTTAACTGCTACTATGTGTAATAATCATGATTTCTTTATTGAGGTTCAAGATCATTATAAAAATAACGAGGAGAAACTTGGTTTGAATACAAGACACATATTTAGGACATTGGTACATGCATTAGAAATTTCTCGTAATCTTTTTATAATCGCTAAGGCATATACACTTGATCCTCTGATGATTTATTTTAGAATCCAACGGGGTTTAAGTAAATCGCATTTAACTAAAAAAGAGTTAGACGAATTATATAAGAATAATGACATAAATTATATAGAATATAAAGTATTATCACCAATACATAAAAATGGTCTTGAACATATTAATGAGTTAATTAGGCTAAATATTTATGAAGCAGGAATCACGGAATATAAAAATAATTTAAAGATAAATGCAATTAGTGCATATGAATTGTCAGAAGATATAAAGAATAACCCACCAAGTACAATATTTAAAAGAAAAAGTGTAATTCCTGAAAAGAATACTGATCCTTTTTATGCATCTATTACTAAAAAAGAAAATTTATTTCCAGTTATCAAATTTAATCAGAATTGGATTAGTTTATATCTAACATGGAACATGGCTTTTGTATTAGGTAATTTGAAAAATGTAGATATAATTCTCCCTAAATTATTGATACCTTCAATTATTAATGCCAAGAGTGATAATTTTATGGGTGCAAGAATTATCTCTCTTTGGATGACAATAAATCATGATATCTTTAGACACTATGATAAAAAAGAATTTCTTGGACCAACTAATAAAACTGAAATGGCAATAGCATGGTCAAAAATTAATAAGAAATATGCTTTTGATTTAGCAAATAGAGAAACACATGAAGACTCTAAAACACTTATGAAAAATTATAATCGGTTCTTTTTACATCCAATCTGGAATTTGCTTAAACTTTTAACAAGATATAGTTGATTTATCAGCACCATACAAACATATATAAATGAGGTGGAGTTTTTTAACTTAATGGCAATAACAGAAAAACAATTGGCTTTTATTCGAGATGAGTTAGATACTGCGAAAAGACCTTTGTTTTTGCATGATGATGATCCTGATGGATTGGTTTCTTTTCTTCTACTTTATCGGTATTGTAGAGAGGGTAAGAGAGTAATGGTTAATAGTACTCCAGAAGTTAAAGAAATGTATCTTCGATATGTTGATGAATATGGACCAGACAAGATATTTGTATTAGATAAACCTAAGATTAGTCAAGAGTTTATTGATGGTTGTAATGTTCCAATAATTATGATTGATCATCATGAACCTATTGAGAATGATGACGGAATTAAGTATTTTAATCCTCGTCTTGGTGATGATAAAGATAATAGACCAACTAGTTATTGGTGTTATAAAGTTGTAGAGCAAGATTTATGGTTGGCAACAGTTGGTTGTGTTTCTGATTGGTTTTTGCCTGATTTTATTGATAAGTTTAAGGAAAATTATCCTGATTTGCTTTCTATGGAAGTGGATACTGCTCAAGAAGCATTATTTAATTCAAGATTAGGTGAACTTTGCAGAGCTTTTTCTTTTATTATGAAAGGTAAAAGTAATAAAATTAAGAAATATATCA
>JABHXF010000022.1 GCA_018657385.1 Candidatus Woesearchaeota archaeon
AGTATAAAATAAAAAAAATAAGGTTGCCAAAAGAAAATGCTTTCTCTTTAGATGATTTCTCTCAGCTTTGGAAAAAGAAGTTAATTGATACTTTTATTCCTCAAACTAAAAGATTGTATGATAAGAATGAATTAATATATCCTGAACAGTTCTTTGGAATATTAAGTACTGGAAGTTTTAATGTGAATTATTTGGAAAGCTTTTTGAAGAAATTAAAAAAGAATGGGGAAATAATGGTGCATCCAGGTTTTTATTCTAAAGAAAGCCCTTTGAAAGGAGATTTTTTAGTTGAGTCTAAACATAAAGAATTGAATGCTTTGATTTCATTAGAAGCAAAAGAATTGTTAAAAAAATATAATGTTAAAAAAATAAGTTTTAAAGATCTTTAATTATTTTCTTCTTTTCCACTTGAAGTAGTATAAGTAAAGTCCTATAATTATAACTATGAAGAATATGTATAAGTATAATCTTGTGTTATTTGTTTCTTCTTCACCTTCAGCAGCATAAGATTTTGGAGCTTCATTTGCTATTTGACAAATTCCTTCTTCACAACCATTTACACAAGGTAATATTGTATATGAAGCAACTTCGTCAACACTACAGTAATATTCTTGTATGTTTTCACCTTCACATGTATCTTGATAAGTTTCACCATCAGAAGTTACACCACCAAACTCATATTTGTTTTTTCCATTGTCTGAATCAAAACATTCTGCAGTAGCAAAACCTGAAAGTAAAAGCAGGATTAATAATATTGAAATTATTCGCATGGAAGAATAAAAAGAGATTTCAGTTTATAAATTTATTTCTTTTTGAAAATTTTGTCTTTGAACTTGAATATATATTTTTTGATGCCTGTGTAATCTTCTTTTCCAGGAACTTTTTTTAAATGATGTTTACCAGTTGGTTGTTCATAAAATGCTACTGCCTTTAAGAATCGAGGAGATCTTCCAATTGCTCTGAAGAAACCTGTTAAATATCTTGTTCTACTTAATTTTCCTGTTGCTTCAATCTCTTTTACAATCTTTGAAGTCTCTTTTGAAATCTCTAAACTTTCATGAAAGATTAATTGTATCTCTTTTATTTCTCCAGAAATTCCTGTTAAAAAGATAAAAGGTTCTAATATTCTGAAAAATATGAAAAATGGGAAGATTGCAATTATGTCTAACCATGAAGATCTTAAGAATTTTCTTATGTTTCTTATTCTTAAATATTTGAAAACTAAATCTGCAATAAAGATTCCAATAACAATATAATCTAGGATTAGGATAGCTGTATGATATGTTTCTGCTAGGTCATGAAAAAATAATTCTATGATAATTATTGCTAGTAAAGCTATGATTGCAAACCATACAAGTTTGTCAGTTAACTTTTCTACAAAGTGATAAATCTTTTTGAACATGTTTTATTTTTAGTCTTTTTCCTTAATAAAGTTATTTATAATAACAAAAGGTTTAAAAATAATATTACATATTTGTTTAGTTAATAATGATAATAAAAAGAGGGTTGTTGATTTTTGTAGTTTTATTTCTTATAGTACCTTTTGTTTTTGCAGCTAATGGATGTTGTGGAGAAACTGTTTCTGGGAACACTTGTGTTTATACTTCTGAAGATAGTTGTGATACTCCATCATACTTTAATGAAAATGCACAATGTGAAGATACTAGTTTTTGTGGTGTTGGTTGTTGTGAAAAACCTGATGGTTTGTGTTCTGAAGGTGCGGGTGAATATTCTTGTGATGTTGTTGATGGTGAATGGAGTGGAGGAAGTTGTGATTCTTTAGATTCTTGTGAAAAAGTTTGTTGTGTTTATGGTGATTCTTATACTTACAATACAGAAAGTTATTGTGAAAATCTTTATGATCAGTATGGGGGTGATATTGATTATTATGATGTTAATTCTGAAACTGAATGTTATGAAATGGAAAGACAAAGTAATCAAGGATGTTGTGTAACAGAAGATGGTTGTGGTTATGTTAGTTTAGGTGAATGTGAAGTTGATGAAATTGATATTGATAA
>JABHXF010000023.1 GCA_018657385.1 Candidatus Woesearchaeota archaeon
AAAAGTAAGTTATGCAGTTAACTTTAATGATTTAATTAAAGGCGATAGAGTTAAGTTATTCTCTAGAATAAAGTTCAACATTAAGTTATGCAAGAAGTACAAGGTTAACATTATCATTGCTAGCTTTGCTAATAATTCTTATAAGATGAAAGGGAAGAAAGATATGTTTTTGGTTTGATTTAGTCCTCGCTAAAATCTATTATTTTTTTAGACCACGCCACATTCATTACACCATTCACATCTCTACAAACATCTATTGCTGATGGTTGGGGTCCTATTGATTGTGTGTTCATTGCACCTTTCATATATGTGTGCATATTTTGATTACCTGCAAGAATTCCTTTACAAATGTATTCTCCACCACATCCTTCAGAAATAAAAATAATTGCTCCACCATAATCTTTTTTATCATCAAGACCTTTTTTATCAAAACAAAGACCATATGCACCCAATATACTTGCACTTGTCCAACCAGTATCTGTGAATATATATTTAAGTTGGATTTCATCTGCTGTGTTACATATATCAATTTTGTTTTCTTTAACTTTAAATAGTGCAGTTTTAGGGAAATAATAATATGGGTCTGTCCCCTCAACATCATCTTTTGTGAATTGAACTGGTTTATTAGTTTCAGTACCCTCTATACTTCCTTTTACTGTAAATTGTCCAGTATCATATAAATCATAGTGTTCTTGGTCATCAACACCTAACTGGCATCCATCTTCCATCTCTCCATTATATGTTAATCGCCAATTTACTCCTTCATTTGGTATTTGGAGGACATGCTCTGTTTTTGAATACACTTCTCCACCTGAACTTACTCCACCAACACAACTATCAAATGAGAATTTATATGCATTTTGATTAAAAGCAAAGGACATAAGTGGATCATCATCTGCAATTGCAAATATTAGTATCAAAAGTGAAATAACGACCATAATTATTCCAAAGATTATTTTTTTATGGTTCATTTTTATCCTCTAGCTTTTGTTCATTATTGTTTTCTTCAGGAAGTGTATATAATTTATTTTTTATGATGCAATTATATTTTTTAATCTGTGTTGGTTGATTTCTACAACTTTCAATTTTTTGTTCCTCTAAATAAGGGAACGTATAGATTATTGCTCCAGCCAATAAAATAATAATAACTATTGTTGCAAGTATTAGCCAAAACTTTTTTGTTTTAACTTTGTATTGAGAAAACTCTTCTTTATAATCTTTTTCTAGGGCTTTTACAACATCATTTTCATTCCAACCTGCTTTAGTCAATGTTTCTTTTATCTCTTCTTTGGAAAAACCTTTTTTCAACTCTTTTTTAATATATTCATCTAAATTTGTCATTAATTATGTCTTTTGTAACTACCGGTATTAATAATTTACTAAATTTCTCTGTTTTTATTAGTGTGATGTAATAACTTTTATTGGGAAATCAGAAAGCTTTATATATATCATTTGTAAGAATTAAATACATCTATATATAAAAGGGAAATATTATGGGAAAAAAGAGGTTATTCCAATTAGGTGTAATAGTATTAATTTTGTTATTTAGTAGTTCAATTTCTTTTGGTACTAAGTTGGTTCAATCTAGTTCTCCTGCTCTTGGAATTTTTAATGAATTAACAGAAGAATGTAAGGGTACCAACAGGTTATTTTTAGAGATGTTTGTTGGTTGTATAAGATATGATAATGAAGAAGGTTATGTTTTGGGAATTCCTTTTTATAATTCAGAATTTTTTACTGATTTGGGTACAGGAAATGTTATTGAAGGAAAAAAACCATTACCCCCCTTAACAGGGATATGGGCAAATTATCCCAATACTTTTGCCAAAGAACCAACATTATCTATACCATATTATGACAACCCTAGTAATATAAGAAAAGCAAGAATGTATGAGGCATATAGTAAGGTGTTACCTGATGGAACAACCTTTAATGGTGCTTGTAGATTATTTGCTTATTATAAACATGATTATTGCAATGATGAGGTTGTTTTTCATGAAGAAATTATAAAAGAAGATAAAACTTTTTTTTGTTCACAACCTCAACCAAAAGATACTTTTCCATGGCCAGAAGAACAATATGGTTTTGGTGAACCTGTTTCAAGAGCATTAAGTTTAAAAAATCAATATCTTTATTCAGTTGATTGGGATAATGTTCCAAGTGATTGTAATAATTTAAAAGGTACTTCTAATGGTAATTCTTGTTGTGGTGACGATTATATGTGGATAATGAATAGTGTACATAACATAGATGAGACAGTAGACAAGAATATTGATGATTGGTGTTTATATAGTTACATTGATGAAGATGAAGAAGCATTGTTTGACTTTCATGAAGATCAGTTTGGTTTTGAAGATGCAGCAGTTGGTCCACATCCATATCGGAATGGAGTTTATTGTACTCCTCTAAGATCTATTGCTGCCGCTGGTGATATACAAGAGATTCATTATGCATATGATTCTAAATTATTACTTTATTCTCCAGATTCTGATGCTGAAGAGGACAGATTATTTAGGTATTATTATGATGATCCTGGAACAACAACAGATGTTGGATTATGGGAAGAACCAAATCTAAACCCTCGTTATTGTCATCATTATTTTTTAGAAGGAACAGGAGATATTTTTGAATGGACAAACTCTAAACAAGCTGGAGAGATCCATTATTTTGATGTTAAGGATGATTCAAACAATGATGGTATCTCATCATCAAACATTCCCAAGAAAGTTGACAATGATAAGAAATTTGTTTTAAATCCAAAAGCACCAGATTATATCTATGATGTCATGACTAAAACTGATCATTTTCCTAAACTTAATGAGTATGATTCTGATGGTGATGGTATTGATTCAGATGATCTTAATATTTGTAATTTATTTTTAGATGGTGAATGGACTGGCCATCATTGTTGTGGAAATAAGTTTGATGCTGGTGAAAATAAACAAGAAAGTTTTAATGATCCTTATGAAAATGGTAAACATTATTTCCTGGATAAATCAGATCTTCAAGAATATGAATTTGAAATAAAAGAAGATAATCTTAAACCAAATAAAGCATGTTACAAAGGTGAGACAGCTAGTGGTGGTGAGATTGTTAATGATCCTTATGATCCTATCTATTTTAAATCTGATAATTTAGGTAATTTTAATTGTGGTTATTTGAATGAAGGTGATATTTTAATGGGTATTTTTAATGGTGTTTCTTTGGGTGATCTTAATTTAGATGTTAAAACTTGTTGTAATATTAAATATCCTAATTTTAAGTTAAACCCAAAACAAGTTGGTACCACAGAAAAGAATGGTTTTGACTGGGATCTTTATGATTGTGGGCATGTTGCATCTTTGTTAAATGAAAAAGGTACATTAAAATATTGTGTTGATGAAGAAAGAAGGAAGGAAGAATTAATTCTCGGTAAAACTATTGATTTAGATCATATTGGTTTAAAATATACATATGATGCTCTCCAAGTTTCTACTGATTATTTATTATTTGGTTCTGTTAATGATGCACCACATCCTTTAGCATTAAAATTAAATATTGGTGACAATGGAATAAATGATAATGTTTATAACAAATGTGAATCAACATATCTAACAAAAGATTATCACATGCTAGAAGATGATTATGAAGACAACGACGTATTCTATTATTGTCATACAAATAATTCCTGGTTATCAATACCTATTTCAGACCAACAATTAAGTAAAGGAACTAGTTCAGCACCAACACCTTTTGGTATGCTAGGAAGAATACCTCAAGAAGGAGATAAATTATATGAGGTAGATGAACCCAAAGAGATTGGTTTTGCTCATGCTAAATCTTCAGGTTGTTGTTTTGAAAATGAATGTTGGACAGGAAAAAAATGTGTTCCAAATGGTTATATTTTTGAAGACGTGGATGTAACACACACATGTAGTTATGGTGATTGGGGTGTAGGGGATCCTTCTTATAATTGGTATGATGAACAATTTGATGGAGACACTAGTGTTGCTATAGGTGTTCAATATTGTACAGATAAGTGGAGTTGTGCATGTCCTAAGGATGATAAATATTCTGCCATAACATCAGAAGAAGATGGCTGGACAATTGATGAATGTGAAAAATATACAACTCCAGGTAAATGGTGTACAAGATTCCCTTGGACATATGTTGGAGATAGATTCTGTGAAGTAACAGATCAAACAAATATAGTTGATGCTGACACTTATGAAGAGGCAGCATGGACTACAAGAACAAAATATTTAGCAACTGCAATGTTAGATATTCCTACAACTGATAACTATGTTTTACATTGTGATGATCCTGGAAATATATTTAATTTTTATCCACAAGCTAGCAAGTATTGGGATGAATATATTAAAGATGGGATGTTTTCAGAAAATTATAATTATGATATTATGAATAATTTCTGTGTTTTATTAATTAATCCTGGAGATAATGAAGAAGTTTATGTTGGAACAACTCTTAATCCTTTATTGGATTATAGTTCAGTAACTCAAAGTCTTTATAGTGATGAATCAGAAGAAAACATAGATACAGAATGTTTTGATGATAATGGTGAAGAAGATTATTGTACTGCAACATTTGGCGATGTGGATGCAGGTCCAACATTTGTTTGTTACAGGCCATTAGTTAGTAGTGCAGGACAATGTAAACTAAAACCTGGAAGTCAGGAAGCATGTGATGATTATTATGGTGGCTTAAATATGGGTGAACATACTTGGGAGGCTGATGATATTAATGATCCAGATACATTTGGTGTTTGTATTCCAAAGGGTCCTGATTTTATGGAAATGTTAAATGTTACTGAATACATGACTCAGATTTTGTATGGTGAAGATGATAAAAAAGGTTTAGTTAATAGTCCTTATTTATTTAATCAAGACCAAGGGGCAGATCCAGACTTTTGTGATGAAACAGCAGAACTAACTAATTTCGCATCTAATACTGATTTTTTAATGTTTAAACAATGTGATGAAACTAATATTGCCTATAATGACGTGGCAAAAGCAATAATCTTTACAAAAAAGGCTGGCATAGTTAATCCAATAACCTTAACTTACCAACAAGTTCATAATTCAAAATTAACAACTTATGCAGATGAATTTAAACAATTTGTAGTGGATAATGCAGTAGAAATTCAAGATTGGGGAGAAAATATTGATTTAATGAAATCTATTAGTGACTTTGATAGGATCTATTATTATCAAGACGCTAGTAGAAAAATATTTGGTATGTTAGAAAGAAAATCAAACCCATTACTTAGTCCATCAAGTAATGATTATGCAAATAAACTTGAATATTTTTATGCAATTAAATATGAAGGATTTGATAATCTATTCTATAATTATGATACAACTTTAGGTGAGAAAAAATGTTCTATTGTAAAAGATGAATATGCACCATTTAAAGACATTGGTTGTTTCAGAGAAGATGCTTTATTGTTCCCAAATAATTATTTCTTAATCTCTCCACCAATGGAAAATTATTATTCAGACAATAATGGTAATCCATACATATCAGAGTTCTGGTTTGATTTAACTGCAAAGTTAAGAGTAATAAAATGAAAACTAAGAAATCACAAATGGCTATTTTCATGATTCTAGGTATAACAATTGTTATGTTAATTGGATTAGCAATGTATGGTGCAAGCAATGCTGATTCTGGGCATTTATCAACAAAACAAAAACAAATGGAAGAATTATTTATTGGCAAGGGGAAGTATACAACTTATATTCAAAGTTGTTTAGATCAAGCAACAAAAAATGCATTATACTTAGTTGGACAACAAGGTGGTGCAATTTATTCTGATTCTAACTTCGACGATGCAACACCAATTCCAGGAGGAACAAAGGCTATTGATTATCATGAAACAGATGATGGGTTAAGAATCTATTATGGTTTAACTGCACCTCCAATACCAACAAAAACAGAAAATAAAATGTTAAAGTATCCATTTACAAATACTCTTCCTTCAGAACCATTTCTTAGTCCAGATTCAAGTGTTTATGGTGATTCAACCCCATTTTTTGAAAATTTTCCAAATCCTTTAATTTCTTTATGTGATTATCATGGTCCTAATTCTTTAGATGGTGAAAATATTGAATGTGGTACTGGTCCTTATAGGTATGACAGCACTTTATTAACAGACCATAATAGTGTTCAAGAATATTTACAATATTACATTACACAAAAAACAGATGAATGTATTAAATTAGAAGCTCTTCCCGAATTACAAGGTTTTGATATTGAAAAAGAAAATATTGATGTAAAAGTTACAATGGCTGCATCTACAATAACTTCAAAATTAAGTATGAATCTTTCTATTACAGATAATCAAACTCTACCTAAAATAGAAATAAGTGATATTACTATTGAGAAGAATGTAAGATTATTAGAGATGTTTCAAATATTACAAGATATAATTCTTGAAGATTCTAGAAATATTTTCTATGACATTAAAGGCACGGATATTTGTGGTGTTTCTTCACAAGGTCCTTGCTTAAAAGCAAACATGGTTATTGAAAAAGAACAAGTTAGTCAAGGGGATGATTGGATTATAAAAATAACAGACACAGAATCTTTGTTAGATGGGAAAGAATTTACTTACCAAGTTGTTTTTGAAAACAGATATCCAGCATTAGATTATATTACTCTAGATAATGTTAAACTAAAATCTCAACTTCAAGATTATGATGCTGTTGCAGTACAAGGCATGACTTTAATTTTAGATCCTTATGGTTATGATCCTGATGAAGATTTTCATGTGGCTGAAGGATACATGGGTGAAGGTTATACTTATGAATTTGTTGGTGGGTATACAGAGTATTCACCTGGTGTTAATTCTGCATGCTTATCTGGAAATGCAAATTTAAACGTATTAGTAAGTAAACTAAATTCAAATTCTTGCAGGAAACCATCCTCTCCCCCATTTACAACAGGTAAAAAAGTTGAATGGGTCTTGGGAAAAAAAGATGCAGGTGAACATATAATTAATGTGAAAATTTGTGATATGTTAAATCAATGTGATGAACAAGAATTAAAAATTTTAGTTGTTCCTTTACTGATTTTTGATGGGGTTCCACAACCAGGGATTATGCCAAGTAAATATTTATATAATTCACACAAACTTGCTGGTAGTTTTATCTATGAAACAGACCCTGGAGATACAATTACTTTAGGTATTAATAATGCAATTCCTGTTTCTTATGTTCCAACTAGTGGCCCTATTGTACTTAACAATCCTTCTCCTGTAACAGATTTGTTAGAATATGCTAATCAACAATACCAAATTAAGCAACAGCTTGGAGATGTTGATGGAAAAAGCTTTACAACTATAATTACAAATCCTGACACAGGAGTTATAATTTATTATGATGAAAATGGTCAACCAATTGCTTATTCTATCGATGATGATGAACCTATCTTGTTTCCACCAGTTACTGAACAAACAGATGAAGAAATAAGTTATTATAATCTAGCAGAAGCATTAAAACCAGGTGTTAATGTTTATCAACAACAAGAAGCAATTGAATTAATAGAAGAAGAAGAACAAGAAACAACACAACCATTACAAGACAAACCATTGGTTGTAGTTGTTGACGGAAATGTAAATCATGGTGAACATGAAATATATTTTATTGAAAATAATAATCCTGAATATCCTCAAATTTATTTAGTTACTCCTAATTATGATGATATCAACTTACAAAATAAAGTTCCAATGGATGATCCTATAAGAAAAATGATTGGAGACGATGATGGGAAAGCTGATGCTCTTCCAGTAAAAATGGCAATCTTTGGTACTGGTAGTGGTTGTAAAAATAATATTTGCATTTATCATTTTAATAATAATGAATGCTCACAACATGGATCTTATTATAAAAACTATTGTTTAAAAAGTAATGGTTGTTATTATGGTTTTAGTATAAATATTAATGAAGAAGGTGATGGGCATAGCATAGAACCTGCATCAATGAAAGAAGATTCTTGTTCAGAATGCACATCAAATGGGTGTATGAATTAATCTAATTATTTTTAATAACCACTATTAAATAGATATAATAGTTAGTAAAATATATAAATCAATTTAATAAATATACTATTATTACTATGAAATTTAAAAAAGGGTTGATATTAATAGTATTAGTTTTAGCTATTTTAATTCCTTTTTCTTTGGCTGAACAATGTTATATTCCTAGTGCTAAGACTTGTGAAACAATTGATGAAGATTTTACTCTTGAAATGTGTGAAAATACTGTTGAAGATGGTGGTGCTGAAGGAAAAATTGCAGTTGATGAATGTGATACTGGTTGTTGTTGTGAATTTCATCAATTAGATGATAGTTATACTGCTTCTACAGGATATTTTAAAGAAACCTGTACTGAAATTTCTAATAATTTATTTTTTAAGGATATTCCATGGGTTACGTTATGTGAACAACAATGTCAAGAGCTAACTGATATTTTACAAGCAGAGGGTGGCTTACCAGCATGTATGGATAGTATTGATAATGATGAAGATGGTTTAATTGATATGGCTGATATAGATTGTTTAAGCAAAGAAGATACATCTGAACATCCTTCTGCAGAAGATACTGAATGTAGCAACACAGTTGATGAAGATGGTGATGGGTTATTAGATTATTTTGGATTATATGAAGACGGTGGTAGCTATTCTGATTATTTGGATGCTGGAATTTTACCTGATCCATGTTGTACAAAAGAGTTTGGTGTTTCTGAACTTTGTGATTTTCCTGAATGTGATGTTGGTAATAATACTGAATTATGTACTTGTGGTGGGAATGTTTGTGGTTTCCCATGGCAAATAGAGGGTAATGAAGATTATGATTATGAAAATAAAAAAGATCTAGATCCATATAGTAAATATGTAACTGGTTCATATTGTTGTAATGGTCAATGTAGTTTTACACCTTGTGGAGATTGTATAGAAGGCCAAGAAACATTTAAAAAAACAGCAGAAGGTTTAGAAACATATACTTGTGAATGTGATAGTGATGGTGTTTGCGCATATGGTGAACCTGTTATTACAAAGTTAGGGTTTCCTGAATATTGTATTGATTCTTTAGGTTTTGATGGTTATGGTATGGATGAAGACGAGGATAATAAACCAAATTGTTTAGATACTGATTGTTTTGGTGTGTCATGCAGTAATGAACCTTTAAATGTAGAAAACAAATTTCCTGGTGGTTTAGTTATTCCTCCGAAAACTTGTTCATTTGATAAAAACAAATATCCTGATTATTTTAATCCAATCACAGCTAAGGAAGAACCAATTGCATATTATGATGCTAACATAGAAACATGGGTGTGTTGTTTCCCTGACTCAAATAAAAAATCAAGAGTTAAGGATTGTAATGATGATAGTGTTCCTGATACTTGTGGGGAATGTGCATGTTTAAATTCACATAAAGAAGCACAACAATTAACAGTTGATCATGTTCTTGGCAAGCAACAATTAAACATTAGTTATTTCTTTGCATGTCAACATGAAGATATTAGACTTAAACTAATGAGGTGTGATAATATTCCAGCACAATGTGGTGTTGTTAATGGTGAAGTCCAATTAGAAAATAGTAATTTATTTACAGATATTAGTGATGGGTTAACATGCGATCTTCTTGATAATGGAATTGTTCAAGAAGACCAAGAAAATTGTCTAACTGAAGATGGTTTATTACAACCTGGATTATTAACTGATTTTGTTGGGCTCTTTGATAATAATATACAAACAAAAAAACATTATACTTATATTATGAAATCAATTTATCCAGATGGTATTGTAAGTTTTTCAGATCCTGTACATATAGAAACAGGGAATAATCAAATTTGTTTTGATAATACTGGACATTTTTGTATTCGAGATGAAGATTTTCATGAAGATTCTGCAAAATATAGGTATTATTGTGATGATAATAATGATTTACATGGTGGCCAAGATGCAGATGATGAATATATTTGTAATGATAATGAAGTTTGTGTTGAATATTTAACTGGTTCAAGTGGTAAAGAAACAACTTGTCAAACAAAAATGCCTTGTATATTCTGTGGTTCGCCATTTAACACATATGGTTTTATAGATAATGCAATGATTGATCTTACCACATTCCCTGATGGTTTTATGGAATTAAATAAAGAAGATTTTAATCCTGATTGTACTATCTCAGAATTATGTTATTATGATTATACAGATACAATAAAGGATGCTTATGAAGATTGTTCAAGAGTAGATAATTGTTATGATTATAGGTCAGAAGATGCATGTCAGGGTTATGCAGGCGAACAAAATAATAAATGTTTAACTCATTCATGTACATGGAATGCCACTAAGATGGATCTTATTGATGATCTTGATGATGCTTTAAGTGGATTAGATATTAATGTTGGCTATTGTCATGATCCAGATGAAAATGTTAAAAACTGTCAACTATGTAATAAATTATCAAATAATGAAGTATTTGCGTATTGCAGTATTGATATGTGTCGTGGGTTTACTACAGATGACACAGATTGTTACTTTAATTCTACAATGGAATGTGATTCTTCTAATCATTTAACCTGTACAAATTATAATCAAGGTTATCCAGGCAATTTTAATAAAATTAGAACTGATTGTTTAGGTGAATATGAACAACCACTAGTCTTAGATATAATCCATGATCAGAATGATAAACCAATTTGGGGAACAAATGCAGTAAAAGTTAAAGGAAATGATCTTCTTGGTTTTGGTGTTTGTGATTTTGATGAAAGCCAACAAAAATGTTTTAAAGATGGTAATGATGATAATAAAACAGATCCAAAAGGAAAAAAAGGATCAGATATTACTCCACCTGTAACAGAAGTTATTGCACCTGCTAATTCAGATAAGATTGAATTAAAATTTGCAATTAATGATCCTATTGTGGATGGGAGATATCATTCTGACCCTGAGGATATTAAAACATATTATTGTTTCCCTAGTGATAATCATATTCCTGAAGTTATACAAGATGGACTTATGGAAGGTAATTTACCTGGGTATTCAGATTTTGAAAGTTATAATTATGATGGCGATGGATTTTTAACTGAAAAAGAATTAGGTGAATGTTATCCTAATAACTTATACAAACCAGATGAAGACCCATTAATTCCAAATGGTAATGGTTATCACAAAGTATTTTACTATTCAATTGATGAAGCAAAGAATATTGAAGAAGTTAAATCATTTTTATTTAATGTTGATATTAAACCACCTGAAATAACTATCACTCCTTATGTTACTAATGATTTATCAGCCCCTTATGATGATACACAAATTTTATTTTCAGTTGAATTAGATGAATCAGCAAAAGAATGTTATGATATCTTTGAAGATTATGTTGGTGTTAAAGAAATTAATTATGAAGGTGGTCAATATTTCCAAGCTAAATATACAGGACTAAAAGATGCAAGTTATTTATACACTGTTGTTTGTACAGATTTCTTAGACAATACAATTAATAAATCTATTACTGTAAAAATTGATGCTGATCAGGAAATTCAATCACCTCAGCCAACAGGGGTATTAGATTATAGTCCTGTAAACTTAGAAATTATCACATTAAAACAAGGTGATTGTAGGTTTGGCCAATCATCAACATTTGCTTTACTAACTTCATTTGGCGAACCAGAACAAATTAGTACAGGTCCTAGTTTATACAAATACACTCATCAACTTTCATTAGAGGAACAAGGGTTACAGAAATATAGAGTTATGTGTCAATTTCCAGGGTTGTCTGGAGAAAGAGAAGATGAAATCCAATTTGTTCTAGACACAACTCCTCCTACAACTAGATTAACAGATCCAAAAGGTAATGATTTTAATACATCTCAATGGTATTCTGGAGAACATAGCGGAGATATGGCTTATTTACAATGTGTAGATGAACCTGAGTTTGGTTTTGGTTGTGATGAATTACAAACACACTATTGTTTACAAAAAGGATCATTGAAATGTCCAACAAGATTAGAATTCCCTGGTCAAGAAAAAGATACTAGTTATCCATTATATACTCCAGTTAATATTCCTAATATTCCTGATGAACAATGGTTATGTTATCATTCTGGAGAATTAACTGATAATAATATGGGTGGTTTAATAGAAGACAAAACTTGTGTTAAATTATTAATGGATTCTTCACAAGGTCCTGATATTAATGTACCATTATTAAAACAATATACTGATTTAACTAATCCTTTCTTTTATGGTTCTCCTGTGCTTGAACAAGGTATAACTGTTGCATTTTTATTAGAAGGGGAAGTAATTGATGGTGATGCAGCAACATCTCCTCCAGATAATAAATTAAATATTCAAGTTTATCCTTTATCTGAAGATTATTTAGTTGGTGTTGCATTATTAACTGCCTTAACTGAAGAAATTGCACTATTAGAAGAAAACCAAGAATTTGAAATTGGTGATCTTGGTGCATCAGAATTATTTGAAGATATCCCTTCAAACAATGCATTTTCTCAGGAAATTAATTTAATGCCTGGTCTGAATAAAATTTTATTAGAAGCAGTTGATAGATCTGGTGAATGGACAAGTAAAGAATATTATATTATGGTTAGTCCATTTAATGGTGAGTTATTAGAAATTCTTGAACCACCTAAGGGTGTTTCCAAAGAAAAAGAATTTGATTTAATTGTAAAAACATCAGATGATCTGCCACCACCAGAAAAATGTATGTTATCACAGAATAAAAATATAGGTTATAATTATGAAATGGAACAAATTGAACCAAGGAAATTTAAGAACCATTTTAATTTATCAGGAATGATTAGTGGTATTTATTATACTACTTTTATCAGATGTGATTTCCCTGGTGGTATATCTGATGAAACTTTTGTTGATATAATTTGGGATAATAGTGCACCTGCTATTGCAAAATTCTTTATTAATCCAAGTGATGGGAAGGAACCACCAGCTGTTGTTGAACCTCCTTTTGTAACAAACTTAACAGTTGTTACAGACGATAAAACAAGATGTAAATATTCAAAAACACCTGGGACTGATTATTTTTCAATGACCCCGTTTGATGATTATGAAACAAAAAATCTTAGTTATGTAAATGAACATAAACTAACTAATCTAATTGATGGTCAACAATATACTTATTATGTCAGGTGTGATAATGGTCCAACAGAACCAGCTTCAACTCATATTTCTGAAGAATCAGTATTAACATTTATGGTTGATACAACTCAATTTACTGGCTTTGAATTAATTACTCCTGAAAAATTCACTAGCGACACTTCAATAGACTTTGAATTACATACTACAAAACAAGCAAGTGATTGTACTTTTGGTCCAGAAGAAGAAACAGTAGATCTTTACTTAATGGAAACTGTTGCATCTGGTGTGGATGCATTTAAAGTCCATTATGGTGGTCCAATCTCATTATTAGAAGGCGAACACACCTTTTATTTTAAATGTCTAACTTTATCAGAAGGCCATGTAATGGATAATTACAAATTTTCAATTGATGTAACTCCACCATCACTTGCTATTAAAACAGATCCTTATACTTCTTCATTATCTACATTATCTGCGAGTTGGGAAGGTGAAGAAGAATATAGTGAAGTTGAAGAATATAATTATTCAATTGGTACTGAACCAGGTCTGGCAAATATTTATGAGTGGGATAATACTGCTGATTTAAATGAAAAAGAAAACAATCTTAATCTTTCAAACGAAACAACTTATTATTGGAATGTAATTGCAATGAATTCTGTTGGATTATGGAGTGATATTGTAAGTAGTAATGGTACTTATGTTGATTCCACCTATAATCCTGGTTATGAAACTTTTGAAGATAATGTAGCAGTTTGCGCTAATAGTATTAAAGACTTAGGAGAAAGCGATCTTGATTGTGGTGGGAATTGTGGTAGTTGTAGTAATGGTAAAAATTGTGAAGTCAATAATGATTGTGTTAGCAGCCAATGTATTAGTGGGATTTGTGTCGGATCTTCATGTGATGATGGTATATTAAATCAACAAGAAGCAGATATTGATTGTGGTGGTCCATGTATTAGTTGTGATAATGGTATGGATTGCGATGTTAATAGTGATTGTAGCTCTGGATATTGTAATGTGGGGACTTGTCAACAACCAACTTGTGATGATGGTATTAAGAATGGGGTTGAAATTGGTGTTGATTGTGGTGGAAGTTGTTTAGGTGAATGTGATATTCCAGTTGGTGGGGAAGTAGATGAAGATTGTTATGATGGTATAAAAAATCAAGATGAAGAAGGAATTGATTGTGGTGGTGCTTGTAGTAATTGTGAAGAAGCACCAGAACCAGTTGAACCTAAGGATGATTCATCATTCTGGTGGGTATGGTTAATTTTATTATTAATTATTACAGGTCTTGCAGGTGGAGGGTATTATTATTATCAAAGTGTTTTCCTAAAACACACACCATTGAATAAGACGCAAACAAGAGCACAACAAATTCAACAATCTCAAAGAACTCAACAACCACAACAAGTATGGGGTTCTACAAAAAAATCTCAAAGACAAAGAGTAACTTCCTCTATTTCACCAACTAAATCAACTCTACAATCAATCTCACAAAGTTTAGGGGCTACATCTAATACTTTTTCTAAACCAAGTTATAGTAAAAGAAGACAACAAAAACAAAACAAAAGAAATGCAATTTTAAAAGCATTTGATGAAAAACCTAAAAAGAATGAAAGCAAAATCAAATTAAAATTAAAAGATCTGGATGATAAGTCACCAAAGACTAAGAAAAAATAATTAAAATATATAGAAGGTGTAAAACATGAAATCACAAGTTCAACAAATGTTTTTTTATATTTTGGCATTATTTGTAATTGGAATGATTTTATTATTGGGGATTAAGTATGTTGGAAAAATAGTAGAACAAATAGAAACAATTGATTTAGTAGAATTTAAGACTAGCTTAATTGATGATTCCGATGTTATGTTATCTAAATATGGTAGTTGGCAGAAAAAGTCATATACTGTTCCAGAAGGTGTTAAAAAAGTATGTTTTTTCACGATTAATGAAGATCAACACCCCTGTGTTGGAGATTTAGATTTTATCATGTGCGATGCATGGAACGACGGGACACAAAATGTCATGACTATTCCTTGGTCAGATACTTCAATAAACCTTACAAAGATGACTGTTGATAGTACAAAAGATTATTTGTGTTTTGATGCTATTGACAGAAAAATTACAATTAGGATGACAGGTAAAGGTAATGGTGTTTTAATATCAGTGCCATAACCTTATTATATGTAATTTAATTGTGCTTAATTTAATTATCTCTATTTTTGTCATGCACAATTTAATTATGTATTGTTATTAATATTATTAAGACTAGAAAAACTAAATACAAAATGAAGCATTCTAAAAAAGCGGTAATTGAAATGCAATTCAATTGGATATTTATCTTTGTAGTTGGCTCTGTTATTTTATTGTTTTTTGTGTTTATTGGTAAATCATACATGGAAAGTTCCAATATGAAACTATCAGGTAAAATCCTATTTGAAATAGATTCAATTATGAAAGGTGCAAGTTCATCTTCAAAATCATCATCTGAATTAGAAATACCAAAATTGGAGTTGGGATTTACTTGTTATCCTGAATGTAGTGAAGAAGGTTGTGATTCTGGGTTTGCTATTGGAAACACGGGAGTAAATAAACCAACTCCTCATGATATTATTTTTGCCCCAAGTGAAATCAAGAGTGATTTTTTATATACATGGACCTTAGATTGGACATCACCATTTAGAGTTGGAAATTTTCTTTATTTAACAAGTCCATCAATAAGGTATGTATTTGTTTATAATGAGGATTATTCTATGTCTAAAACCATGGCTGAAAAAATATATAACTTATTTTTAGATAATGAATTTATTACTGTTGATTTATACAGCGAAGAAGAATTAATGGATGACTTTGAAGCCACTAATCATAAACATGTAAGATTTGTTTTCTTTTATACATTTGAAGATGATCTTGACTTAGATATTGGCAAATCTGATTTTGATTTAGTTATTTTTAGTGATCCTAATCCAAACTTTAATGGTCATGTATTGTTTTTAAGTGAAGATATGGCTGCAGAAACAGGTGATTTTGATGATTCTGTTGGTTATTTTGGAAAAGAATCAATGGTCGGTGCAATTTTTTCAGAAAATCAAGATTTTTTCGTTTGTAATATGCATAAGGCATTTAATAGTTTAGAAAGAATATTTGGGATTTATAAGATAAAAGCCCTTTACTTAAAGACTCAAGCAGGTGCATGCGGTGGCATTTATGAAAATTTTGCTGCCTTTCCTCTTCCTGAAAATTTTCAATATCCAAGTAGTTTTGAAGAAGGTGATTATGAGAAAATATCTAGTTTATTAAAATCTATGTCATCATCAGCAGAAAAAGCAAACAAAAATGCAATATTTAACTCATGTCCTAGACTTTATTAACTAATTAAATTATATCACTCAAGAAAATAATACAAGAAAAATGAAAAAAACAAAATCACAATTAAAAATAGGCGAATCAATAATGGTTTTAATTATTTTTTTCATTATTTTAATGGTTGGTTTAGTTTTTTATGCTAAAGTTCAAAGTCATATTGCGATTAAGGATGCAGAGGAATTTAATGCAAAAAGAACAATTGATATGGCATTATCAGTTAAGTTTATGCCTGAACTACAATGTACTGTACAATCAACAGAACAATTTGATTGTATTGATTTATTAAAAATAAATGCTTTTAAAGCAATTATGCTAAACACTGAAAAACAAAGTTATAGAAGATATTATGCAAGGATGTTTCCCAATGCAAAAATTACTATCAAACAATCTTTTGTTCCATTTGGAGAAGGTATTGAAGGTGGAGAAATAATGTTATTTGATAATACATATGTTGATGAGGTAAATGCATCAGGTGTAATAAAAATGTCCATACCTGTAACTATTTTTGATCCAATTAGGGATTCAAACAGCTTTGGATTTATTGTACTTGATACTTATAGTTAATATTAATCTCCTAATCAATAATATACCAAACTTAATATATTAAACAAGAAAATTAAAAATGAATACAACAACAAAAGCACAAACAGAAATCATGGGGTTAATGATTATTGTAGTTATTATTACATTAATTATTTTGTTTGTTATTTCTGTTGTTTATTTTAAACCAGTAGACGATCCTTTAAACAGCTTTATCCAGAAAGATCTTTCAACAGGTATAATCAGTGCTATGTTAAAAACAGATTCAGGATGTACAAAAGATACCACACTAGAAGATTTGTTTATAGACATTACTAAAACTCCACTTGGTACAATTCAATGTACTTCTGAATTAACTAATGTTTTAAGTGCAAGATATCCAGATAATGAATTTTGTCAAGATATTATTATGAGCCGAGGTGCTCTAGAGTGTGGTGTTTCTCAAATCTTGTATACTTTACAAATAGACATTAATCGGCCATATCATTTTAAGGTCAAAAGTAATGATAATAAATTTCTAGAAACAGATGGTCTTATTCCTTTTCCACCAAGTAAATATTTAGAAGAAGAATTTTCAAGGGCAACAAGTGTTGATGTTACTCCATATTCATTACCTCTTTATCCTAGTATCGATGTTTTAGAAATTTGGTTGTGTATAGGTGGTGAATGTCCAAATATTTAATATTTGTTTTAATTAAGACTTGTTTTAATTAAAATGGTTATTTAAGTTAAAGTATACATAATATTTATATATAAGGATGGTAATAATAAGGATATAACATGGATTATTATAATATTTAATAAACATAAATAAACATAACAAATGAGGTGAAAAAATGTTTAAAAAAGGAGATATATCACTTAATATGATTATTATTGCAATAATTGCATTATTGGTGTTAGTTATTATTGCAGCTGTATTTACAGGTAGATTAGCAATGTTTAATGTTGGGATATCTGATTGTAATTCAATTAAAAATGCACAATGTATTTTTGAATGTGGTGATGGTTTTGTGGCACATCCAACAGGTAAATGTTTAGATGATGGAAAGAAAGTTCCAGATGTAAAATGTTGTATTCCTGTGGATTATTCAGAAATAGATGAATATTCTTGATTGTTTTTTTCTTTTATTCTATTTTATTTAATTCTTTTTTAACAATTTTCAATAAATTTTAATTATTTGTTACTTTAATTTTAAATACTACCTCTATTTCCCTTATTGGATGAAAAGAAAAGTAATCACACTTTCTGATACTACATTTGTTATAACCTTACCATTAGACTGGATAAGAAAATATGATATTAAAAAAGGTGATTATATTGATTTAAGTCAAATTAATGATGATTTATTGGTTAGTGTTGACTCAATACCATTAAAAAAGAATATTAAGATTGATATCTCTAATTTAACAGAACGTGTGATTAGGTGGCAATTATCAGCATTGCATAAATCAGGTTATGACCATATTGAAATTTTATATGCTAACAAAGATCAGGAAAAACTCATATATGAATTAATGAAGAATTTGTTTACTGGTTTTAACATTCTTTCTGAAACAGCTAATTGTTTAATATTAAGATCAATTGCTAAAGAAGATAAGCAGGAATTTGATGCTGCTTTGAGAAGAGCATTTAGAATCACTTTGTTAATGGGTAATGAATTACTTGATTGTTTTAAAAAAAGAGAAATTAATGAACATATTAAAGAAAAAGAATTAATTAATAACCAATTAACTAATTTTTGTCAAAGATTAATAAATAAACATAATTATGGTGGCAATAAAGCTACCTTTCTTTATGCAATTATTTGGAATTTAGAAAAAGTATGTGATAACTATAAATATATTTTTGATACTATCAATACAATTGAAGATCTAATTGAACCAAATATATTAGAGGTATTTGAATTAATTAATGAATATTTAAATGATTATTACAACTTATTTTATGAATTTGAATTAACAAAGTTAAATAAAATTAATCAAAAACAAAATCTCATCAAAGAAAAGATTAAAAATATTCAGAAAAAAGATGAAATATTAAATCATTTGCAGGTATTAATGACTCAGATTACAGATTTTTCAGCTTCAATAATTGCCTTGAATAGTTGACTAGACAATTTTAAACTGGCAAATTTTGATTATCTTTTTGCATTTATGCAAAGTTTTACACCACATGCTAAGCATTTTTTGAATAAATAGGTGCCTTCTCTTATTAATTTAGTCTCTGGTTTTCCACATTCTTCACAAAATACATATTCTACTGCATATTTTTCTATTTTTTCATTAATTCTACTTGCTGGAACTTTAGCACCAAAAATAATTCCATTTTTTTTCAAATCTCCTGGTGTTGCAAGTTCTTTTAGAATAAATTTAAACATATGTTCTACTGGCCTATTGAATGTTTGAGCAATTTGATGGAAATTACTAATGATTGTTGTATTTCCTTGTATGTGTCCTCTTACTTTTGGAACTTCAAATCTAGTTTTAATATCCCTTATTTCTGGCAATTTTTTATATGCGCCTTCTAACATATCTTCATAATTGTTTGAACTCATTTTATACTAAGGTGCAAAGGTTGCTTTATAAATCTTTTCAAAAGATTTATAAAATAGCTTCTTGGTAATACAAGTATATGGTACTAGATATGTTAATAAACCCAGTACAGGCTGAGAAAAGACCTTGGCAGATGTTTTTTTTGGGAATTTTATTCTCATCATTAGCAATCATACTTAGTATTATTATTTTTTCTAAACATAGTTCTTTAGTGATGGTTTTTCTTACAGTTTTAGCAAGTTTTCCAATCATTTACAAAACAATTAAATTAGAAGAATACAAAGATGAGCAAGATCATTCAGAAACTTTTTTATTAAAAGAACATGCCCGAGCATTAGAGGTATTTATGTTTCTTTTTGTTGGTATTTTGGTATCTTGTACAATCTGGTTTGTATTTTTGCCAGCAGGTTATACAGCCCAAGTTTTTGGTGTACAAGCAGACACAATTAATACAATTAATACTGTTTATTTAGGTAATGCTATTAGTAACTCTGCATTTTTAACAATATTAACAAATAATTTAAGAGTATTATCTATTTGTATCTTATTTTCTTTTTTGTATGGTGTTGGTGCATTATTTATTTTAACATGGAATGCAACAGTTATTGCAACTGCAGCAGGAATTTTTATTAGGGAAAACTTATCTACTTTAGGTTCAAGTATTGGGGCAATTTCAGTAGCCAAGTATTTTCATCTATTTTCTTTAGGAATATTAAAATATATGGTACATGGTGTTTTTGAAATAATGGCCTATTTTGTTGCTGCTTTGGCTGGTGGTATAATCTCTGTTGCAGTAATTAGGCATGTTTTCGGATCTAAGAAATTTGAACGAATTATTTTTGATGTTTCAGAGTTATTAATCATTTCCATTGCACTTATAGCTATTTCTGCAGTTATTGAGGTATTTATTACACCAATATTATTTTAATCAATAAACTCTAACAAATTATTATAATCACCCATAAACTCTCATATACTATTCTAAACACTCATGGGCCATCATAATCTCATATTAATACGTCTATGGATATACATAATAGAAATTGAATAAATATATATATCCTAATGGGATTTATTTTTTTATGTTAGATAAAGCTAAAATTATTCAATTAATAGGTCTAAAGGGGTTAGTTATTCCTAAGGATTTAATGAGTGAGTTTAATGCAGATACATTTATTATTGGGGCAACTTTATCTGAATTAGTAAGGGATGGTAAGCTTAAATTAACAACTGTAAAAATAGGTGGTAGTCCTTTTTATTATCTTCCAAATCAAATCGCTAAACTACAGGAATTAAATAAATATCTAAATGAAAAAGATCAGAGGGCATTTAATCTATTAAAAGAGAAGAAAGTACTAAAAGATTCTGAATTAACCCCTATACAGAGGGTATCAATGAGAGCTATTAAAGATTTTGCTCAACCTATTGAAGTAAAAACACAAGAATCAACTGAAATATTCTGGAGATGGTATTTATTAACTCATCAAGAATGTATAGACTTAATTAAAGAAAATTATTTTCAAGAACAAAAGCAGCCAATAGTGCCATTACAATCAACTCCACAACAAATTCCTGTTAAAACAACCTCTTTACAACATACTCCACACACTACTTCAACTCCCCCAACCTCCCAAATTTCTCAAACTCCTTCAACTAATTTAACATCTTCAACTTTTCAAACAACTTCAAATGTTCAAACCCCTCCAACCCAAAAAAATTCAATACACCAAACACAGATTAACCAACCACTAACCAAACACCAACCAATCAAACAACAAGCAACATCTTCTCCTTTATTAACTCAACAACAACCAAATATACAATCAGGAACTAAAGGGCATCTAGAAACCAAAGAACAATCTGAAATAAAACCAACTATTAAGGAGAAAATAAAAGCAGTTTTTGATGATATGACAAAACAAAAAAAAGAAACCAAAGAAGTCATTAAACCTAAACAAGAAATAAAAAAACCCAAGCGTGAAACAAAGCCACCTCAAATTAAAAAAGTAAAGTCAGAAACAAAAGATTCTAATCAGCCAGAAACAACAGATTCTCATCAAAAAACACTTTTTGAGGAACCAACTGGTGAGTTATATAAGAAAACAAAAAAATATTTTAATAGAAACAACATTAAGTTAAATAATATAGAAGTTATACGTAAAGATAAGGATATGGATTGTATTGTTGAGATTCCATCTCCAGTTGGTGTTGTTGAATATTATTGCAAAATTAAATCAAAGAAAAAATGTAATGATGGTGATCTTGCAACTGCTTACGTTAACGCACAGATGAAAAATTTACCTGCTTTGTTCATAACAACTGGTGAAGTTACAAAAAAAGCACAAGAAATGTTAAAAACAAAATTTAAAAATATGAAAATCATAAATCTGAGGTGATATTAATGAATAAAAAAAATATGAAATATTTAATTGTCATTATTGTTGTTATTATGTTATTATTTATTGGTTGTGCAACCAAACAATATGAATGTCCTAATGGGGATGTTGTAGAGGATATTACAACTTGTAATATCAATGGGGAACTTGATGAAACTTCGTCTGAATCAACTACACAACAACAAGAACAATCAACAACACCAGCTGAAACAACTATTTCAGAAACAAATAATGGTAATCAATTAACTGATTCTCTTGTAGAAGAACCAATAACAAAAACAATTGGTATTCCACAACTATCATTAACTCAAACACAAAAAGATAAATTAAATGAATTATTAAATAATAAAAAGTCAATTATTTACCCGCCTATGTTGGGTGTTAATGATCAACTTCCTATTGGTGGCACATATACTTTTGCATATGGTATAAAGAATCCAACAGTACTATCAAAAGAGTTTTTTTATTCAATAAAACTTATTGATTCTAAAACTGAATCTTTAAGTAATGCTGGTGCAGATGATACTGTTCTTGATTGGTTTTTACCAAATACTGATTTAGATGCAACATATACTTTAGGGAAAAATGAGATTGTTTATGTCCCTCTTATTGTAGTAATTGGAGACAAGATGAATAAAGATGGTAAAAAAACAGTTGATGGTACATATGACTTCAGGGTTACCTCAGAAACTATTGATGGTGTATTTACTGACGACCATCATTATACTGATTTTGTTATAAGGGTATCTAATGATTAATTTAATTATTTTTAATTATTTTTTAAAATTTTAAAATAAGCGTGGTATTAAAATGGGCATAGCAATAAAAGATATTTTAATTTCAAAAGAGATTTCCATTCCTGATCTTAGAAATAAAACTCTTGCAGTTGATTCATTTAATATGTTATATCAATTTCTAACTACAATTAGGGCGAGAGATGGTAGTTTATTAACAAATCAAAATGGTGATGTTACTTCACATCTTATTGGGTTGTTTTCTAGGGTAACAAATATGATGGAACAAGGTTTAAAGTTAGCTTTTGTTTTTGATGGTACGCCTCCACAATTAAAAAGACATGAACAACAAAGAAGGGCAGAACTAAAAAAAGAAGCAAAAAAAGAGTATGAAATTGCAAAACAGCGAGAAGATATTGATGGGATGCGTAAATATGCATCAAGGACAACAAAATTAACAAAAGACATGGTTAGCGATGCAAAAGAATTAATTTCTTATCTTGGTCTACCAATTATTCAAGCAAAATCAGAAGGGGAAGCACAAGCAGCTTATTTAGTTAAACAAAAACATGCCTTTGCAACTATCAGTCAAGATTTTGATACATTGTTACATGGTTCTGATTATCTTGTTAGGAATCTATCAATTGCAGGAAAACGAAAAAGAACAAATAAGCTTGGTTATATTACTGTTAAACCTGAATTAATTAATCTTTCTGATAATCTTAATCACTTAGGTGTTGATCAAGACCAACTAATTGCATTATCAATGTTAATTGGAACAGATTATAATATTGGTGGTATAAAAGGTATTGGTCCTAAAAAAGCAATTACACTTGTCAAACAACATAATAAAGATTACAATGAAATGTTTAAATCAGTTAAATGGAATGATTATTTTGATTATGATTGGGAAGATGTTTTTTATTTAATCAAAAATATTCCAATTGAAAAAAACTTTGATATTAAATTTACTTCTCCAGATTTTAATAAGATTACTGAATTTTTATGTGAAAAACATGGTTTTGAGAAAGAAAGAGTAGAAAAAACCTTAAATAAAATTGCTAATTCAAAAGATATTAAACAAAAAGGCTTGGGTGACTTTTTCTAAACAAACATGTCGGAATGACTCCTTTTTATTATATTATTGAATAAACCATATCAAAACCTATATATAATAGTAAATAAATGAATCTATTTATATAGCTAAAACTATATATAAAAGATAATATATAATTTAAATTAAAAATACATTAAAAACATAAAAAAAGTGGTGATTATGGCTGAAGACCCTCAATCAGGAAGATGGCAGACTTTTAAACAAGGTTTTTCTAATTATAGGGCAGAAAAAAAGCAAGCAAAAAATGCAAATAAAGCAAGTGCTGCTAAGATTAAGGCTGATATGGATGGAGTCAAAGTTGCAAGGATGGATGAAAACGAAAGAAGACAATTACTACAACAACATCAAGAAGATTTAGACAAATTACAGCCAAAACGAGCATTTCTAAAAAATCTGTCAGGAAAAGGGGGCACAGCTACCAAAGCAGCCACTCTAGGAATAGGTGCTTGGTTGGGTAGTAAGTTTAAGCGAAATTCTGAACCTAAGAAATTTCATGATACTGACAAAGTTTGGAAATGGAGATTTTTTTCTTATATTATTTTATGTATTGTTTGGCATTATGGTCTCTTAATACAACTAGAAATCCCACCATTTGGAAAAGCTATGTTAAATATTGTTTTTGCGTTAATCACATATTTCTGGGCTGTTCCACAAGAAGAAAGAACAAGTAATCGCATATGGGAATTTTTAGTAGTTATTTTCATACTTTATTATTCAGTTGAAGTATTAGGAGTTATGTTAGTTGGAATAGCACCTGCTTCAATTGGTGCATTTATTCATGGTTGGTTATTAAATCCTTTATTGACACCATGGTGGCTTTTTTATGCACTCTTTGTTAGAGTTCAGGGCAGAGCATGGTTAGGTGATATACCTACTATTGTTGTTCTTGTTCTTTATATTACAGCAGGGTTAGGTGTTGGTACTTCTCTTGCTGGTACACCCTTACAAAGTCAATTGTCAGAAAAGGGGTTTAGTCTTGATAGGACACATATTGAGAATTTTAATGATTTTTTAAGCAGAGCTGCTGATTTCTGGAAATATATTTGGGATAATATTGTTAAATCATTCAAGGGATTTAAACTATTTTGGTATAAACGTATTGATATAGCCACAGGTGGAGATTATTATACAGGAAGGGTTGAACAAGCAGAAGATGAACCATTGGGTGTAACAATAGAAAATGTTAAAACAGCTGATTATGAATTTGAGACTGATGAAAAAATAGTTGTTTATGGTACTATCAAGGCACATACATTAGATGATGGTATTAGAATAAAACCTGGTTGTTTTTTAGGTTATAAAAGAGATTATGAAGAAAAATATATTGAAGGGAATGTAAATGTTGGTCCTTCTAACGATTATTTAGTATTTGATATGGATGAACAAGATATGGATTGTATTTTACCTCCAACAGCAGAAGTTAAGGCCATATTAGAAAAATCTAAAACAGTTACATTAACTGCAGAATTTAATTTTGAAACAATGGCATATCTTAAAACTTATTTCATGTATCAAGATAGATTAAGAAGTTTACAAAGACAAGGTCTTGATCCATTAAATGAATTTGGTATTAAAGATAATAATCCTACTGCGGTATTTACTAATGGGCCTGTAATGCTTGGTATTGGTACAAAAAAACCACCTTATGGTGTTGCAATTGCAGGTCTTAGTGGTTCTTCAGATAATTTGTTAAGGGTTGGAGTAACAGTTGATAATAATTATGGTTGGAAAGGTAAGATTAAAAAAATTAATCAAGTAATAATGGTTGTTCCAGAAGAATTAGAAATTGTTAATTCTGCTTGTAGTCACGTATTTAATAAATATGCTGACTCTACAAACCTAGACTCCTGTGTTAAAGATTATATTGATTATAACAGCAGACCATTTATTGAATGTGCAGACAAGGTATGGCAGGAAGGAGGAGATTACTTTGATAAATATGATAAAGAACATTTAGCACAAGCAAAGATTAATAATAATGTTAAGACTTGTGTTAGGAAAGTTTGTACAAAAGAGTATGAGGGTTATATTGGCTATGCATTAAATACTGCCTTTTCTAGTAAAGGTTTAGAAGATATTGAAAATTATAAAACCTTTAGTTGTAACTTTAAAGTAAGACCAGGTACAGAACAAGATTTATTAGGGACAGCACCTGTTTCTGTAAGGTATTTAAGGGCTAAGGTTAGATATGATTATGAAATTGAAAAGTCCACAAGTGTTAGAATAAAAAAAGACTATAATAAATATGGTTCAGGTATTATGGACCATTCACAATCTTTGTATAGTGATCCGCAAAAAATATATGAAACAGTTGGTCAAAAAACATGGAAATCTATTAATAATAATCCGCATGTAGCTGCTGTTGAACCTTGTTTAGCTATTGCATTACTAATTGAGGCAAGTGGTGGCCAAGAATATTATAATAAAAATGGTCAACAAGGATTATTTACTTTAAGTCCTAAACTAACTAAAAAAATAGCAGAAAAATTAGGTGATACAAGCCAAAACTTAATGGATATTGATACAAATATTAAGTATGGTATGGAATTATTAAATGATTTAAAAACAGGAAGTGTAAATTATTTAGGTGCGGACAATACAATTATTCCTGCAAATGAAAATGAGTTGATGATTCTCTTTAAGGAAGCAGTTACAAATGATCAAGTTAAATATGATTCAATTAAACCAAGTGTAAAGGAATCATGCAATCAAGAAAAAGCATATCTTTGTAAAGAAGATCCCTTTTATTCTAAATATCATGGTTATGAATTAACAATTGAATCTTTAAAAGATTATTGTAAAAAACCTGGAACACAAGCATTATTAGAGAAGGTAAAAGATTTTGATTTAATTAAGGAAGAAAATCCTAATTTTTGGTCTCCATTTAAGTCAATTAAGGTTACAAAAGAAACAAAAGATGTAAACCCAAGTTTAGATGAAGATTATGAAGTCAAAGTTACAAAAACATTTAGCGAAGATAAGAAAAAGATTCAAGTTGGGGTAAAATTAATAAAAGATAATAAAGAAAAATTCTCTAAATCTTTTAATCTTAATCAAGAAAATTCTGCAGATACTGCTTGGTATTATGGTGATAAATATCCTTTTATTAGGGCAAGATTAAAATCTGTAAATTTTGAAACAGGTGATGTTGTTATAGATGTTCAAGATTTTGAATTTACTATAAAAAAAGTTGAAATACCTTACAATCCAACATCTCTCAAGAAAGATGTATGGGTTGATAGTTCAACTGAAGAAACAATTGTAAGGGCTCTATTTAATAAACCTACAAATACTTTGGTATTTTACGATAATGGAAATAATCAACTTTGCACAATCAAATTGACAACTTCAAAAACATGTGCAAATTTACCAGAAATAAAAGTATATCAACTTAATGATGTTAATGATGACTGGTTTGAAGGTTATGTTGAGTTTAATCCTCAAAAAGAATAATAATTAAAATTCAAGTAAATAATAAAGAAGATAAATAAGATGGAAAAAAATAAATCAAACAAAAAAGCAATTATAATTGGAGTTTCACAACTCTTACTAGTCTTTATTTTATTATTCATTACATCATGTGGTGATGGTGGAGAAACACACACAATTGATTTAGATTTTCATAAGGGTACAAAAGGTGTTGAGTTTGATGTTTTAGGAGTCATGGGTGAGATTTACGAAGATACTGCATTTAAAATTATAATTAATGTTTTTAATAATGGTGCTTATGATCTTCCTGAAGCAAATGGTGGTTATGTTAATTTAAATCTTGAAGAAGATTATATGTGTCTTTCTGATGGCCAGAATTGTTTAACCACACAAAATGCAGGTGCTGCTATTAAACCATTAGGATACCTTAAAGGGAAATCTATTTTTAATCCATCTGGTGATTTTGAGATTCTTGAATATTATGTTCATGTTAAAGATATTGATAAACAAAGTTTTCAACATACAAGTAATGTTGGTATAAGTTTATGTTACCAATATCAAACAGATTTAATTACAGATATTTGTATTGATCCTTATTTTTATGAGCAATCAACAATAGAAAAACCATGTGTTGTTAAGGACTTAACTTTTTCAGGACAAGGTGCCCCATTAGTTGTTACAAAAATTGAAAACAAAATGTTATCTGATGGGAAAGATAGTGTAAGGCCAATGTTTATTATCCATGTTTCTAAAACAGGAGATGGAGAAATAATTAATAAGGAAATGGTTAACAAAGTGTGTACAGCAGATCCTCTTGGACCAAATGCTTTTAATGTTGTTCATCTTCGTGAGCTAGAATTTATGGTTGGTAATACTCTCTATAAACACGACATAAACAATGAAAATTCAAATCTTAAATGTAATTTTTTAAATAAGAAAAGTGAAACAAAACTTAATCAAGGTAAGGCAAAAATAAAATGCACTGCAATAAAACCAATCAATAAAGATAGTGGTACTTTTTCAACACAATTAAAAATGATATTTGATTATGGGTATACTTATTCAAAATCAAAATCAGTTGTAATAAAACGTTTATATTAATTAAATATACCAAATTAAAATTCAAGCAATTCGAAAAAACATAATAAAAATGAAGTCAAATAATATCAATTCCACAATTAAAAGATACAATAAATTATTATTGTTATTACTTTTATTAGTTTCAATTTTAATTATTTCATGTAGTGGCTCTCCTAAACAAGGTGACCTTATGCATGGTAGTAAAGGTATTGAATTAGAAGTGAAATATTTCAAACCAAATCACCAGTTTGTACATGGTGAGTTTATGAACTTATTTATTGAGGTTATGAACAAAGGAGTTTATGATAACCCTACCGGGTTTATTAAAATAATTGGCCATGATTCAAATGCCATTTCTTTTAAAGAAACAAAGAAAGATCTTCCATCCCTAGTTGGTAAAAAACCATATATACCAGAAGGGGATTCATTTATTTTAAAATTTGAAGAAACTGCCCCATTAAATGTTCCTTATGGTTCATCTCATCAATCAAATTTATTAATTTCTGCTTGTTATAATTATCAAACAAATGCAATTGTTACTGTATGTATTCCTACACTTAAAGAATATGCAGAAGGTTCACCTGTATGTAAGACTGGAGCAAAAAGCTTATCTTCTCAGGGTGCACCAGTAGCTGTTACATATATTGAACCAAGTGTTGGGGCAGATGAATTACAATATATTATTCATGTTTCTAATGTTGGAGATGGGGTAATTATTAAAGAGGATATGTTAAGTAATTGCCCATCTGAAATCGGTCCTTCAGATATTGATGAAGTCAGAATTGATGTACAAATCTCAGCTTTAGGAACAGCAACATGTACAAATAATAATCTAATCAAGTTATATGATGGTAACGGTGCAACAATTTGTAGAATTAAGAAAGGTACAGGTGATGTTAGCTATGAAACTCAAATGGGTATCTTATTAAATTATGCATATACTTCTTCAATAAAAGAAAGTATTAACATAGTAGATCCATTTTATACTGGTAAGGAGAAATATGAATGATTGAAAACCAAGAAAATCCAGTAAAATAATCAAAATTGCCTAATATAACTAAAATTAATCAATAATTAACCAAAAACTATATATATAGTTTAACATAATATTTATATACTCACATATAAGATAACATAAATATAATAAAAGTATAATAGTGATATTATTTAAAATAACATAACTAAAAAATAATTAAAAAAGAAAAAAGAGGAGGATATATATGAAAATAATAAAATATTTATTACTAATTTTAGTTTTAATGTCTTTATTGTTTGTTAGTTGTACAGGCAATAGAAGAGAATCAGGTGTTGCAGCTCCATTCTATGGTGGGAGTGAAGGTTTAATTGGGGAATTTGAAGATATAGGTTCTTTATTAAGTCAATCTGGTTATCCTGAGATTTGGGAAGACCAAGGTATCCCTATTCAAGTAAGAATTTTTAATAGAGGTGAATATACTCTTCCTTCAAATTCAGTTCAGTTTAAAATTAAAGGAATTAAAATTCCTGAAGATTTTCAAGGTGCAGAGGCAATGAAGACAAATCTTAATGAAATTGAAAAAGTTTCTGAGTATCTTACAGAAGGTGGCGATGAATTAGTTGACTTTGGTGAGGCGTATTATGTTAAGGGTGTTAAAGGCACATTTTATGATGCTAATGTTTTTATTGAATATACTTATCCATATGAACAAACTGTTATTGTTCCTAAAGTTTGTTTTAAAGGAGATCCTTATGATGAAACTATTTGTGAAGTTGATGAATCTAAACAAGCCTATATCTCTGGCGGACCATTTCAAATGGGTTCAGTAGTTCAAAGACCTGCTGGTAAAGGTAGAATTAGTCTTGAAATCCCTATTAGAAATGTAGGTGGTGGAAAAGCTAAGAAAGAAGATAGCATGTTTGAAGACTTCTCTCCTTTATATGATGAGCTAATTATGGAAGTTCCAGATGGTTGGGAATGCTCAGCAAAAGGTGGCGGCGATACAGTTAGAGTTAATAGAAATGGTGAAACTGTTATCAGATGTAAATATGGTTTTTATGGTGCACCAATCCCAGAAACAGATGTTTATACAAGTGCATTTGATTTAAAAGTTTATTACATCTATTGGGACTTTGTATCGCAAACAGTTAGGATCAGGGAAAACCCAGAATTAAATTAATTTTTTTTATTTATCTTTCTTTTTTTTAATTATTTCTATAGTGCCTTTATTTGCATCAAGTTCAATTAGGTCTCCAGTTTTAATTATAAATGATGCACCCAATGTTCCAACTATACATGGAATTCCAAATTCTCTACTTATTACTGCAGCATGTGAACAAATACCACCTTCATCAGTAATAATTCCTGATGACTTCTGAATAATCTGGACCATAATCGGGGAAGTCATTGTAGTTACGATAATTTCTCCTTTTTGAAATTGTTTACAATCTTTACTAAATTGTTTTAGATCTTTTACATTAACTATCCTTGCTTTAGCAGTAATTATTCCTCTATTGGCAGGCATCCCTTTTATTGTTTTAGATTTAATTTTTTTATCTTCTTTCTCAATAAACTCATTTTTATGTTTAACCCCATTAGCTCCAAAATATGTGTTTGTATTATTATTAACATGGTGTAATATAATACTTTTTTTCCTTTCTTTAATTTTGTTTATGTTCAAAGATTTTCCAGTTTCTAAAAAATAAAAAATGTCTTTAAAAGTATATGTTTTAATAAAATCATTAAATTCTCCACCAATTCTTTTTTGAACTTCTTTTAATAGGTCTAAACAGAGATATTCTGCTCCACTCCAACAATGTTTTAATCTATATCTAAATATCCCACTTTTTTGTAATATTGTGCTATACTCCTTTAACTTTTTATCATTAATGATAGAATATATCTCTTCATGCTTTTTTGATACTTTTATCAAATTGTCCTTTATGTTCTTTATTTCTAAATTGATCTCTTTTTCAGTCTTTTTTTCTTTAAGTTTCTCATACAAATAATCAATCACTTCTTTTTTAGAATATGTATTAAAGAACAATGCAGGGAATTTTCTAGAATAAACTTCAATTTCTTTTTCTGATACTTTCTTTTTTTTCATCAGATTAAAAAAATAGATTCTTTCTTCCATTGTAACATCCATCTCTTCTGGTGTACATAAACTAATAAAATAATCCTTAAAAATTTCATCATTATGAACTTTTTTTCTTATTATTTCTTTAACCTTTTTCTCCAAAAAATAAGTGCTCTCTGGTGTGGAAGTTCCAAAATATATGAATGTTTTTTTAATATAACTAAAATAATCTGTTAATATTTTTTTAAGTTTCTGGTTTGAAAGATTAGTGAAATCTATCTTTTTTATATCCTCACTGAATTTAAAAAAAGATTTGATGTGTTTATCTATATCATTAAACAATTTTTTTGTATACTCTTTATTAAAATACTTTTTACCATTATTTCTGAACTCTTTTATGGCTTCTTCAGGCATATAGTGTTCAAATACACCATCTGATAAGATAAACATGGACTCACTTATATTTGATTTGGTTACTTTTCCTTCATTATTAGTCGCTAGAAGTATCTGAAAAAGCATAACTTCAGTAATCATCGCAGATTGTTTCTGCCCCCACATAAACTTAAATGATTTCATTTTCTATTAATCTAGTGGTGCTATTATAAATAATTAACTAATCAAAGAATAAATTATTTCAAACTACACAAAGTAAAATTAGCCAACAATGCCTCTAATTGTAGATATTCATCACTACCTTCAGTCATTCTAAACTCTATTTCTCCACATTTATCAATTAACTTAACTTTCATTCTATCATCTATATCTAATTCTAAAACTTGTCTCTGTATTTGTTTAATTATATCTTGTCCACTAAGTCCATATCTTAACATTGCATCTAACAATTTATTTCTGGCATCAATAAATTTATTATTAATTGCTAATTGCAATATTTCTTCAACTTCTTTTGGTTTAGCAACAGATGCCATTGAAAACACTAATTCTTCTGTTATTTTTGAGTCAAGTGCAGCACAACTTTGTAAAATGTTTTCCATCCTTCTACAATCTCCTCCACTTATCTCAAATAGAGCTTGTTTTGCATTTTCTTCCATATCTAGATCTTCTGCTTTTGCAATACTTTCAATTAATACAAAAATATCTTCTTTTGCTAATGGTTTAAATCTAAATAAAGTACATCTACTCTGAATAGGATCAATAATTTTTGAGGAATAATTATTAGATAGAATAAATCTACATGTTTGTGTATAATTCTCCATAGTTCTTCTTAATGCTTGTTGTGCTTCTTTTGTTAAAGCATCACTTTCATCTAAGAAAATAACTTTAAATGGTACATTACCAAGGGCTCTAGTTCTTGCAAAGTCCTTTACTTTATTTCTAACAACATCAATACCTCTTTCATCTGATGCATTTAATTCAAGAAAGTTTTGTTTCCAGTTCTCTCCAAACATTTGTTTAGCTACAACAATTGCTAATGTTGATTTTCCTGTTCCAGCAGGTCCTGAAAACATTAAATGAGGCATATTTCCTTTTTTAATAAATGCCTTAATCTTTCTTTTAATATCTTCCTGGCCTTTAATCTCATCAAATGTACTAGGTCTATACTTTTCAATCCATATTGCTGTATTTTGCTTGTTTGGTGGATTCATTATAAAATTTAGAATTTTTGTAGCTTTAAATATTTATTGTTTGTAAAATCTTAGAATTAAATAAATAAAAAAATTAAATAATATCTTCTTCTGCAATAACTAAATAGTCACCCATAGCAATAACTGCACTAAATGGTATTAATATATTGCCTTGTTTGTCTTTTTCTAACTCTAACTTTTCTGTATAGGTTGTTGGGTTAACAAGTACTATATGGATTAGTTCTCCAGATCTAGTTTCAAATACTAAATCGCCTACATCTCCAAACTTTTTTGCAGATTTTGATACTACTACTTTTCCTAATAACTGTTTTGAAAACTTTTTTTCTTCTTCACCCATTTTATTTCCCCTCAGTAATGATTATTTCATTTAATATTAATAAACCTAATTATTAATGATATGTGAGATACTATTGTATTTAAATCTTTCGATAGAAAATGGCCTTGTATGTTTTGAACGTATAAGGTGAGAACAATAAACTATTTTATACTTAAACTACTTAATTAGGCTTACTTTATCTGTTTTTACGTCTTATTTAATTAAATATCTTGTGGCAAACATTAAGCAAATTTTCAATTTGACTCAAATATAAACTAAATTTAACCCTTTTCACACTTTTTTTAATTTTTTTATTTGATTTCAAATAATTATTCATTACTTAACAAGTTTATCTACTGCTTTAGGAACATAATCCATTAACTTTTCAACAGCAGCAATATATGCTTTTCTTCCTAAACCAAATGAATTAGGTATTTCTGCTTTATTATCTCCTGTAACATATCTACTAAGTACATCAATCAATGGATTATATTGGGAAGAGGCATATATCTCTTGTACTTGATTATTATTGGTATTTGCCATAGACAATACAGCAATTGTATCAGGTTTTGCAATTGTTTGTTCTTTTTTTTCTTTAATGATTCCTTCAATACCAAACATTGGTAAAACATCTACTCTATCCTTCATTTCTTCTTGAATAAATTGATATTCTGCTTTTTTAAAATAATGTACTATGGCTGTATCATTACCTTCTTTTATTGCCTTATTTATATCTTGGAGTTCTATTGGTGTATATACTCCTCTTTCTTTTGCAACAGCAATTACCTTTAATCTAAATCCAATTGGTACATTATCTAATCTGATTTTTTCAGCTAATGATCCACTGGATGCTGCTTCATATCTTTCAACTGCATCTATTTTATGAAGGTGATCTCTAGCAATTAGTTCTGCAATTGGTGATCTTCCTTGGTTTCCAGTACATGTAAATTCAATGATTTCTTTCATTTTCTTCACCTTTTCTATGGTTAATTTAATAATTATTTAATTGTTTGTATTTGTATCACTTGATAGTACTAACTCCATACCTTGTACTATTTAAATCTTATTTCCCCCTTGGTGGGTTAGGATGGTAAGTTTTATATATCATCTT
Organism: Candidatus Woesearchaeota archaeon; assembly: GCA_018657385.1. GTDB lineage: Archaea > Nanobdellota > Nanobdellia > Woesearchaeales > DSVV01 > JABHXF01. Next base: position 34,420 of record JABHXF010000023.1, read on the forward strand.
GTATTTTATTAGCATATGATTGATTCAAGTACATTAGAGGGAATAGGTTTAACAAAAGGCGAGGCAAGGGTTTATCTTGCATTAGTTCATCTTGGATCTACTAGTGTTGGGCCCATAATAACCCTGAGTAAGGTTTCTGGTTCTAAGGTTTATGTAATATTAAATAAATTAATTCAAAAAGGATTAGTAAGTTCCATTATTAGGAATAAAACAAAAATATTTCAACCACAAGATCCTTCAAGACTATTTGATTATATTGATAATCAGGAGAAAGAGATACAAAAAAGGAGGGAAAAAATAGGGGATTTAATGCCTTCTTTAATTGCATCTCTTAAAGAAAAACCAGAGACTATTGTTGAAGTATTAGAGGGTAAAAGTGGATTTATCTCTATACATGAAAAAGAACTTAAAAAAATGCAAAATGGCGATACATACTATTCAATAGCTGATTATACTTTTGGTAAGACTTATGCTGCATTTTGGATTAAATATAATGAATTAAGACAAAAAAAAGGCATTGGTCAACATCTTATATACTCATTTGATAATTGGAATCAAAAACATAGGGTAGGATTAAGAAAAAAAAGAAAATTATTTTCTCCACGTGTTTTGCCTACTGAAATAAATATACCAACACATTTATCAATATTTAAAGAAGCAGTAGTCATTAGTATATTTGAAAAAGAACCAATTTCAATTGTTATTAGGAATAAATCTTTATTCAATGCTCAAAAACAATACTTTAAAATGTTATGGGATATTGCAAAACTACCTATGGGATATGAAAATTAAGAAATCTCACACTACTTTACTAAAAATATTTATATAAAATCAACTTAACACAAAAATAAGGGATGATAAACATGAAAATAGAAGAAAAAATCAAACTAATAATGGAAGTAGGGGAAGAAGTTCTTACAGAAGAAGAGCTGAAAACACTATTTGAGACAAAAAAGCATCCAATTGCATATGATGGTTTTGAGCCTTCTGGCACAAGCGTACATATTGCTCAGGGGTTATTAAGGGCTATAAACATCAATAAGATGACTAAAGCAGGGGTAAAATTCACTATGTTAGCTGCTGATTGGCATGGTTGGGCAAATAATAAGTTAGATGGTGATTTAGAAAAAATTAATATTGTTGGTGATTACTTAATTGAGGTATGGAAAGCATGTGATATGGACCTTGATAATGTTAAATTTATCAGAAGTACAGATTTAATTAATAATGGCACATACTGGAAAACAGTAATGCAAGTAGCAAGAAATAATACTGTTAAAAGAATAACAAGATGTTCTCAAATCATGGGTAGGGGAGAGAATGACTCATTACAATCTTCTCAGATACTTTATCCTTGTATGCAATGTGCTGATATCTTTGAAATTGGTGCTGATATCACACAATTAGGCATGGATCAGAGAAAAGTAAATGTATTGGCAAGAGAAGTAGGTCCAAAGCTTGGTTATTACAAGCCTGTTGTTGTTAGTCATCATATGTTACAAGGGTTATCACAACCACCAGGTAAAGATGCGAGTCATGAAGAACGAATGATGGCAATGAAAATGTCAAAATCAAAACCTGATTCTGCTATTTTTATGAATGATATTGAAGCAGATATTAATCGTAAGGTTAAAAAAGCATATTGTCCAGAAGCTCAAGTTCAGGAAAATCCTATCTTAGAATATTGTAAATATATCATCTTCCCCAAATTTGAAAAATCTGGTTCATTAATTATTGAAAGACCTGAAAAATGGGGTGGTAATCTTGAATTTAAAACTTATGCCGAATTAGAAAAAGCATTTGCTGCTAATGAATTACATCCTGCAGATCTTAAACAAGCAGTTGCTATTTATCTTAATAAACTTCTTGAACCTGTTAGGAAAAAACTTGAGAAAAACAAAAAAGCAATTAAATTAGCAGAACAGATTAAAGAATTTAAAGTTACAAGGTAATTTAGATAATAAATAACTTTATATACTTCTTTTTTTATAATCTTATTCATGAAATCTTTTAAACAAGAACTAAGAAAACAGAAAATTCATCTTGCCTTAATTATAAACTCAACTTTACAAGATCCTAATTTTTATTATTTAACTAATGTAACTCCAGAAAATGCATTCATGTTAATATCTTCTAAATTCTCAACTAAAATATACTGTTCTCCTCTAGAATCTGCCCAACTTAAATCTAAATCAAAAATAAAAGCATTTTATAATCTTGATAAAAAAACATTTGAAAAGATGATTGCTTTAATAAGAAAATACAGGATTAAGAAAATTGGTATGAATCTATCAACAATTACTGTAAATGAGTTTAATGGGATTAAAAAAAGAATACAAAAACAAGTTAAGGGTATTAAGTTTGTTGATATTTCTAATCTATTAAGAAAAACCAGAGCAATTAAAACAAAACAAGAGATTAAATTATATAAAAAAGCAACAAAGATTACTGAAATTATTTGGGAAAAAACATTAAAGTACATAAAATCCAAGAGGTCAATAACTGAAATACAAGTGAAAGAATTCATGGAAAAAGAAATGAATAATTTAAACTTAACTTCTTCATTTCCAACAATTGTAGCGTCTGGAAAAAATTCATCTATTCCGCATTATGTTCCACAAAAAAAGAAACTAAGTAAGGGATTTTGTGTTATTGATTTCGGAATAAATTATAAAGGTTATTGTACTGATATAACAAGAACTATTTATCTTGGAAAACCATCACAAAAAGAAATAGATCTGTATAAACTTATTTTTGATACTAAAAATTATGCTGCTTCATTAATCAAACCAAACCAATTTTCCGCAACAATTTCAAAAAAAACACGGAAATTTCTGGGGGAATACGATAAATATTTTACACATGGTCTTGGTCATGGGATTGGGCTAGAAATTCATGAATTACCAAATTTAAAGGTAACAGCAAAAGAAAAATTCCAGCCAAATATGATTTTTACAATTGAACCGGGTATATATATAAAAAATAAATTAGGAATCAGACTAGAAGACGATTATTTATTAACAAACAAATCTATTATACAATTAACTAAAGCACCAAAAAATCTTGCTGTAATAAATCGGTAATTTTATTAATCTCCTTTAATTCTTTAATCTTATGAAATTAATCTTAACAAGGCATGGCCAAACAATAGGTAATGTAACTGGTATTTTGCAGGGTCATAATCCTGGCAAATTAACTGAAAAAGGAATACAACAAGCAAAAAAACTAGCTTTAAGATTAAAAAATGAAAAAATAGATGCAATTTATTCTAGTGACCTTAAACGTGCTAGTGATACTGCAAAAATGATCATTGAATTTCATAAAAATATACCTGTCTATTATGTAAAAGAATTAAGGGAGGGTGATTGTGGTAGTTTTACTGGAAAAAAAGAATCTGAAATTGATTGGAATTGTAAACCAGATGATGCTGAATCAGTTGATGAAATGCAATCAAGAGTAAACAAATTGTTTGAATCTGTTTACAAGAAACACGTGAATGATACAATACTTTTTGTTGGCCATAATGGTATTAATAAATCATTGATGACTATTATCAATAATCTTCCAGCTAATGATTTACCTAAAATACCAAGTTTTTCTCCAACTTCACTTACTATCTTTGAAATTAATGAAGACAAAAATAATAAAATTCTTTTATTAAATTGTGTTGAACATTTAAATTAAAATAATTTGAAAAATCTACACAAACTTTATAAACAAAAAAGATTTACTCTATGTTATGGATGCAAAAAATAATGAAGCATTAGATAATGTCATGTATAACTATACTGTTAATGCACATCGTCTAGAGACAGAAAATAAAATTCTAAAAGAAACAATAACACAACTACAGAGAGAATTAAAAAGATTAAGGGAACCTGCATTAATGGTTTGTGAAGTTTCTGATGTTACAGGCGAAAATGCAGTTATTCGAACACCTAATGGTAATCAATTTTTTGTTAATGTTTCTAGAGATCTTAAGGATTTAAGATCAGGTGATACTGTATTGGCTGAACAAAAGAATCTAAATATTATAAAAAAAGTTTCAGTTTCAAAAAAGTTTAATGTTGAACAATTTGTAATTATGGAAAAACCAAAAGTTTCTTGGAAAGATGTTGGTGGTTTAAAAGATCAAATTGAAGAGATACAAGAAGTTGTTGAAATGCCTTTATTAAACCCTGAGATATTTAAAAAAGTGGGTATTGTTCCACCAAAAGGTATTTTATTATATGGTCCACCAGGTACTGGAAAAACTTTGTTAGCTAAAGCAGTTGCTAAGGCAACAAAAAGCACATTTATAGAAATTGTTGCATCTGAATTAGTTCAAAAATTTATTGGTGAAGGTGCAAAAATGGTTAAAGAAATCTTTGAGTTAGCAAGAAAAAAAGCACCTTCTGTTGTTTTTATTGACGAGCTTGATGCACTGGCTGCAAAGAGAATTGAAGTTGGTACTTCTGGAGAAAGAGAAGTTCAAAGAACTTTTATGCAATTCTTAGCAGAATTAGATGGCTTTAAAAATTTAGGTAATGTTAAAATTATTGGCTGTACTAATAGAAAAGATATTTTAGATCCTGCAATTCTTAGGCCAGGGAGATTAGATCGTTTAATTGAAGTTCCTCTACCTGGAAAAGAAGGTGTAAAACAAATCTTCACTATTCATTCAAGAAATATGACCCTTGATAAAAATATTAAATTGGATAGGGTTCTTAAGAAATTAGAACATTTTTCTGGTGCAGAAATTAGGGCTGTTTGTACTGAATCTGGTTATTTTGCTATAAGAAATAAAAGAACTAAAATTATTGAAAGTGATTTATTATTAGCTGTTGAAAAAGTAAAACAAAAAGAAAAACAAGATGAATCTTATCTAAAGATGTTTGGTTAAACTTGGCTTTATTGATTAAATAATTGAATTTTTCTAATCTATCTTATTAAAACCATAATGGTGGCTAAAGAAATAATATCAAATATCACCTCATTATATGTAATATTTATAATAAAACCTTTTTCTTTTATTTTCCATAATTTTTTTGTGTCAATAATTCTAATATGGATGTAATCTAATAATATATGTGTATAATATGAAATACTTATTATTAAAAATAGTTTTGTTAATCCTAATAGCAAAAAAATCATTACTAAAATGGTTACTATTATCATACCTATTTTGTGGTGTATAAATGTTCTTTCACTTAACCTGTGGTAATGTGATGAATTATTCCATGCATCTTTAATTTTAAAATCTTTAAATTTATTGTCAATAATAAAACCAATATAATGATCTATATCAACCAAAACAGCAAGAATTCCTATTATTAATGCATGCTTACCACCAATTAGCCCAAATTTAGTAAAGATTAAACCAATTAAATATGCAAAAATAAAATGTGACCATGGATACATATTTCACCTCTTGAAAAAGTTGCGTGCTCGATAGTTACTTCCGTCGGTCACAGCGTTAGCTCCCATGGTGTTCACGATCTCACAGCACGCAAGGTATAATAATCACTTCAAGTTTAAAAACTTTTCTTAGAATTAACAAGTTAATCTATAATTGTATTGTATTTAATCCCTTAATTAGCTAACTACATTACTTTAAAATCAATACATATTCTATAAACACCTGGTGATTGTTGACCACATTTGATTAAATTCAATATCTTACATTTTTTCTTTGCTTTAATGCAAGCTTTTTTAATTGTTTTTTTTGCATTATCAAACTCTTTTTCATGTAAAAAGTTATAAAAATGCATATCTGTGCCTTTTTTACTTAGCATTAATGCATCTTCTAGAAAATCTTCTGCATGTTTTGGTAGAGGCATTAGAATTCTATCAAATTTTGTTCCTAATTTAGATAATTTAGGTGCAATCTTCTTAACATCCCCATTAATTAGGCCAATATTAATTAATTTGTTTAATTTTATGTTTTCTAATCCATATTTATGTCCTTCTGGATTAATTTCTATCCCTATAACCTTATTTACCATGTCTTTTGCATTATTTGCAATAACACAGCAATATGGTGCACAACCACTAAACATTACTAATATGTTTTCTTTTGTTTTTTTCTTGGTGTTATTTTCAAGTTCTTTAAAATCATTTTTAATTAATTCAACAATTCTTTTTCTTTCTGTAGACAATCGTGGAGAAAAATATACTTTTTCTACATTTAATTTTAATCTAATATTATTTTCTTTATGGAATGCAACTTTCTTTTTTTCTCCTACTAAATATTTCATTTTTTGTGTTCTGAAAACACCTTCATGACTACTATCTTTTCTTAATACTGTTTCAACATCTTTTCTAATGTCTAATAAAACTTTTCCAATCTTTTTTTCTTTATTTCTTAGTTCTTCGTCAATCTCTAGTATTGCAACATCTCCTATTAAATCATATGCTGTTTTTACTCTTGTTAATTCTTTTTTTGTTAATACTTTAGATAATGCCTCTTTCAATGACGTGGCTTCTTTTTTGATTGTTTCAATCTTTTTGTTTACTAATTTATATTTATTATAACTTTTTTTTGGCTTATTATTAATTGGAAAAAATACAAATCCATTTTCTAATCTTACTTTATACTTGTCACTAAGATTATTATCCTTCATTAATTCATTCTTAATTTTATTCGCTTCTTTAACTGGAACCTTAATTGTTAAAACCATAAAAGAATAAAAAAGAAAAAGCATTAATTAACTTTTTGGTTTTTGAACTATAAATAAGTTAATTATTACTTATTTTGGACTAACTTCTATTTTAAGTTCAATTATATCTATACTAGTTATATCTGGTTCAATCTTAACAGCATTACTACCTGGTTCTACAAAGCCACTAATGTCTTTACTATACTTATTTTTGTAAGTATTAACATAAAACTTATGTCCATTAACATAAACATGTGCTGCCTTTTTTTCACTGTCGTCTATAAATCTCATTACTAATTCTGCTTTAAAATCATTTCTCAATGCTTTAATATCTAATTCATTGTCAGAATTACATTTATAAGAGCTTCCAGTTTTTGTTTTATAATTACTTGGGCAATCATCACATTGTGAGGTTGTTAACGAATGTTTACAAACATCACTTATGCCATATATAGGTACATCATTACACCAATAATTGTCTTCACTTTCATCAAAACAGCAGTCTTCATCATAATATTTGCTACATCCTTCTGGGCAAATATTATCTTTGTCATCGCCACATAAACCTTCACATGCTTCAGCTGCATCATTTGATTTGTCTTCATAACCTGTTACACATCTATTACATATGTCTGTGGTTACAACTGCAACACATCTGTCTCCATCTTCATTTGGAACAACATCACACCAATACATATTTCCAGTTTCAAAACAACAATCTCTATCAAGGTCTTCATCACAATTAGCAGGACAGATACCATCCACTTCTCCACATGATTCTTCTTTATCTTCCTCTTCTCCAACAAACAATCTATTATCAATTTCAAAATAATATAGTGGGTATGTCTGTTTTTCTAGTTCAGTATCTACCTTTATTTGGAATATTGAATAATATCCTTTATCTGTTTTAAATGTAATAAAATTAGTTCCAGCAGATATCATATCTGTTGATAAATCAACTCTGTTAAGTTGTGTGCAATCTGGGATTCCAGAATAAATATTTTGATTGTTAATATAAACTCTTAATTTACCAACAGATGTTGGATCACAATCTGGGAAAAATCGTAAGCTTGCTTTTTCAAGATTAAACTTTTCAGTATCAGTCACAATAAATGACATTTTACTTGCTTGTTCACTTACATCTGTTATGTCTCCTGTAATTTGTACATTATCTAATAAATATTCATTTGTTGTCCAAAATCTCCAACCAACTGGGCTTACTTCTAATGAAATTATATTAACTGGTTGTAGTGATGTTTTATCAATATTTATTACAGGGAAAGGGTTTGCCATACCTTCATATATCATATTCCCATTCAAAGATACTCTTAACATACCTTGTCCTTTTTTTGTTGTTGCAGACAATAAAACATTATCTATATATTCAACATCTTGTATCTTAAATGTAACATTTCTTGTAAGAACATCAAATACTCCATTTTTTACATATAATGATTCTTCTTGTGTTAATACACTTGCACTTGTTGTTGTGTATAAATTAACAGACGGTAAAGGATGTTCATATGAATTAAATTTTAAGTAATCAATTCTTCCTGGTGAAGTTGATAATGATGTTTTATTAATTGTAAATGGTGCGCCATCATATGAATTACTATTTCCTGATCCACTAGAACTTGTAGGAGAATCTCCTAATAAATTTGCTCTTTCATGTGGTGGAAGTAATAATAAGTATAAAACAATAAAAACTGCTATTAATGCAATTAATCCTGCTGCACCTGCAGCACTTTGAGCTTTTTTTCTAGATATCAACAAAAATCACCTCATTATTATAATATTATGGAATACACAATTATACATATATAAACATAGTACTAAATTAAGTGATATATATATTTTTGCCAAATTATTAGTAAATTATATGTAAATATTAATGGATTAGATGAAGAATTAAATAAAAACGGGCCTGGAGGGAATGTCGATACTTTGCATACTAATTTTTTGCAAAACATATTCGAACCCACGGTCTACGGCTGCCTTCATATGCATTGCATATTAGAAGGCCGTCGCATTATTTGTCTTATTTCAGATTAATCCAAAATAACCAGACTATGCTACAGGCCCATTCAGTCATTAGATTACAGCAGTGCTTTATAAAGTTTATTACCATAATTTTTTATTATTATTTATTATTTTCTTAATTTTTCAAGTTTTAGAGAGAATCCACATTGTCCACAGTTCATTTCTAGAAAACATTCAACCATCCATAGCTCAATATCATTTATTAGTCCACATGCATTGCATTTGACCTCAAAGTACTCTTCTGCCTTCCCATTTTCGATTCCATAAGGCAGTTTTTGCACAATTTCAACCATTTAGGTAACACCATTTATTTACTATTAACATTATCTACTATTATTTGTTGTATTTTGGTTATTAATTATTAAAATTATTCACTATTTGGGTTTTTTATAATTTAGATATGTGTGGTGCAATTTGATGTAATTATTGGTATTTGAATCTAGTATGCATTTAAGTTTGAATATGATCTTTTGAACAATGTAGTAATATATTAATGTTTGTATACCAAAATAGTCTAATTTGTCTTATTTTTGTAATATGTGCACAATATCTTATTTTTATCTGTTGAAAACAATAACCTTTATAAGTAACCTGGGTCTTTTACCCAACACTACGTAAACATCAAATGAGCATTTGAAAACGAAGAAATAAACGTAAATGCTCTTAATAAACAATATTACGGCCTGAAAAAGCGTTTTTAGCTTTAAAGAGCACAATTGTGCCTTCAATTCTAAAAAAACGCAACCAATAGGCAATTTTTGCTATTGAAGGATAATAAGGCCTAGATATAAGAATAATCATTGGATATTAAAAATGCCTAAAGCACATAAATCAAGATCAGGAAGTATGCAATATTGGCCTAGAAAAAGGGCTAAACGAAGTTATGCTAGGGTTAGGGCTTGGGCAGATATTAAAGATGCATTGCCTCTGGGTTTTGCTGGTTATAAGGCAGGAATGACACATATCATAGTTGCTGATAATAGAAAAAACTCAAAATCTAAAGGAGGGGATATGTCAATTCCAGTAACAGTTATTGAATGTCCACCTATCAAAATTTTTTCTGCTTTATTTTATAAATATGATGTTAACAAATGGCTTCTAAAAAAAGAAATTTCATTCAAAGCAGATAAAGAACTTGCAAGAAAATTAAAGTTACCTAAGGATAATAAGGCATCATTAGATAATATTAAATTAGAAGATTATGATGATGTAAGAATTAAAGTATATACTCAACCTAAACTAACAGGTATTGGGAAAAAAAAGCCAGAAGTATTTGAAATTTGCTTAGGTGGTAATAAAGAAGATAAAATTGAATATATTAAACAAAATATTGGTAAGGAAATAAGAATTTCTGATGTTTTCAAACCTGGCAATGTTCTTGATTTTCATACAATTACAACAGGAAAAGGTTATCAAGGTCCAGTTAAAAGATTTGGTATTGGTTTAACAAGTCATAAATCCGAAAAAGTTAGAAGGGGACCTGGAAGTTTAGGTAGTTGGTGTGGTCAAGGGCATATGATGTATAGAGTTTCACATGCTGGTCAAATGGGTTATCACACAAGAACAGATTATAATAAATGGTTATTAAATGTTTCAGACAAACCAGAAGAAGTAAATCCTAAAGGTGGGTTTATTAGATATGGTTTAGTGAAGAATGATTATATTTTAATTAAGGGATCAGTTGGTGGTCCTAAGAAAAGATTAGTTAGGTTTAATTATACTATTAGGGGAAGTAAAAAAATACCAAAGGAAGCTCCTTCAATAGAACATATTAGTCAAGAATCTCAACAAGGTAACTAAAGATGGATTTAGCAATTTATAACTTAACAAAAACAGAAACAAACAGGAAAAAAGTTCCTGAACAGTTTTCAGAATTAATTAGGCCTGACATTATTAAAAAAGCTGTTTTTGCTATAAGAAGTCATAAACGTCAACCTTATGGTGCTAGTCCTGAAGCTGGTAAACGTCATTCAACAAATATTAGCAGAAGAAGAAACAATTATAAAACAAGTTATGGTCATGGAATCTCAAGAGTTCCTAGAAAAATATTATCTCATAGGGGAGAAAGATTTAATTGGGTTGGTGCATTTGCTCCAGGAACAGTTGGTGGTAGGAGAGCACATCCTCCAAAAGCAGATAAAATATGGGATGAAAAAATTAACAAAAAAGAAAGAAGAAAAGCAATAAGAAGTGCTTTAGCTGCAACTTTAGTTCCTCAATTAGTTGAAGAAAGAGGTCATAAAATTCCTAAAGAATATCCTTTTTTTATAGAAAACAAATTTGAAAGTCTTGATAAAACATCAGATGTTAAAAAAACCTTAGAAAAATTGGGTTTTGAAGATGAATTAAAAAGATCTTCTGTTAAAAAAATTAGGGCAGGCAAGGGTAAAATGAGGGGAAGAAAATATAAAAAGAGAAAAGGGCCTTTGTTAGTGGTATCTGAAGATTGTAAATTATTAAAGTCAGCATCAAATATACCTGGTGTTGATGTTGTTGTGATTAATAAAGTAAATGCTGAATTGTTAGCACCTGGAACACAGGCAGGAAGATTAACACTGTTTACTGAAGCAGCAATTGATAAAATAGAGAAAGAAAATTTATTTATGTGATAATCATGGAAGCCTATACAATACTAAAACATCCGTTGTCAACAGAAAAAGCAATTAGGATGATGGAAGCTGAAAACAAACTCGTGTTTATGGTAGAAAGAAAAGCAACTAAAATATTATTATTAAAAGCATTTGAACAAATGTTTAAAATCAAACCAATAAAAGTTAATACTTTGATTACACCAAAAGGTAAGAAAAAGGCAATTTTTAGATTACCTCTTGATCAACCAGCTATTGACATCGCAACACAATTAGGTATCATGTAATTAAAGTGATTATAATTAAAAAAACATTATAAAAATTTAATAATAAGGAATACAAAATGGGAAAAAGAATCATTGCACAAAGACGTGGAAAAGGAAGCACAACTTATAGGGGTCACTCTTTTAAATTTAAAGGTACTGCAAAACATCCTCGTTTGGGTAATGAACCTCAGTTAATTAAAGGGAAGATCATTGATTTAATTCATTGTCCAGCTCATAGTGCACCATTAGCTAAAGTTAAATATGAAAATGGAGATACTTCCTTAATGATTGCTCCTGAAAATATTTGTGTTGATCAAACAATTGAAGTATTAGGTAAAAATGTTGAAGTAGGTAACATATTACAATTAAAAGAAATTCCTGAAGGTACATTAATTTATAATATTGAAGCAGTTCCTGGAGATGGTGGTAAATTTGTAAGAAGTTCAGGTACATTTGCAAGAGTTATGACTCATTTAAATAATAAAACAACTTTAATATTACCTTCAAAGAAACAAAAAGTATTCAATTCAAAATGTATGGCATCTATTGGTGTTGTTGCAGGTGGAGGAAGACCTGAAAAACCATTCCTAAAAGCAGGAACAAGATTCCATAAAATGAAAGCTAAAAACAGACTTTATCCAAAAGTAAGTGGTGGTTCAATGAATGCTGTTGACCATCCATTCGGTAATAAAAGAAGTTCAAGAAAATCCACTGCAAGAGTTGCTCCAAGAAATGCCCCTCCAGGTAGGAAGGTTGGTATGGTTAGAGCAAAGAGAACAGGTAGGAGAAAACGTTAAAGGTGTAATGAAATGGCTGCAATTCGAGAATTCAAGTTTAGAGGAAAATCAGTAGAAGAAATCAAACAATTAGATATAAAAGAGTTTGCAAAACTACTTCCTACTAGACAAAGAAGATCATTATCACGTGGATTTACAGATGCACAAAAAAGATTTTTAGCAAAACTTGATAAAAGCAAGAAAAATGTTAAAACTCATTGTCGTGCTATTGTTATAATTCCTCAAATGTTGGATAAAACAATTTTACTTTATAGTGGAAAACAGTTTGTTCCAATAATAATTGTACCTGAAATGTTAGGTCATTGTCTTGGTGAATTTGTTTTATCAAGAAACAGAGTTAGCCATAGCGCACCTGGTGTTGGAGCAACACGATCAAGTGCTGGTGTTTCAGTAAGGTAGATTAAATAATAAAATTCAAAAATAATAATAATCAAATAAATTAAACAAAATAAAACAAATAAAAATGACATACAAATACGCATTCGAAGGTTACAACAAGGAGCTTATGTCTAGAGCTGTAGGTAATTCATTAGGTATATCTACAAAACAAAGCATAGAAATCTGTAATTTTGTTAGACGTAAACCTGTTGTAAGAGCTAAAAAAATATTAGAAAATGTCATTAATGAAAAAGAAGCTATTCCATTCAAAAGATTTAATAGTGACGTTGGTCACAAACCAGGGATTGGACCTGGAAGATATCCAAAAAAAGCAAGTGAAGCAATATTATCACTTATTAAGGCTGCTGAAGCAAATGCTCAGTTTAAGGGACTTAATACAAGTAATATGGTTATTAAACATATTTGTGCACATAAAGCCTCTACTCCATGGCATCATGGAAGGCAAAGAGGAGTTAAGATGAAAAAAACACATGTTGAAATTGTTTTAGAAGAAACAAAAAAACAAGATCCTAAATCAGAATCAAAGAAAACAAAACCAAAAAAAGTAGAAGTTAAAGAAACAGAAGAAACACAAAAAGTATCACAATCAAAAGTAGAAAAATCAAAAATAGAAACAATAGAGAAACCAAAAGTAGTTAAGGAAGAACCTAAAACTGAAGTAAATGCTCCTAAAAAAGAATCAACTGTTGAAGAATCTAAAAAAGAAGAAGTTAAGGTAGAACCTAAAACTGAAGCAGTGACCCCTAAAGAAGAAACACCTGTTGAAGAATCTAAAAAAGAAGCACAAGAGGATAAACAAAAATGATCCTACGAAAAGTTGTTGATCAAAAACTCAAAGAATTTGAGATTGGAGAATTTATTCAAGGCAGTTTAAAGAGAGTTGGACTTAGTCATATTAAATTACAAATGACGCCATTGGGTGAAAAAATAATTATTTATGCATCACGTCCAGGATTAATTGTTGGTAGAAAAGGACAGAATATTAGAAAATTAACAAGCACATTAAAGAAAAGATTTGGGTTAGAAAATCCACAAATTGAGATTAACGAAATTGAAAATTTAAATTTAAATGCTAATATTGTTGCAGAAAGAATTGCAAATTCACTTGAAAAGTTTGGTCCAGTAAGATTCAAAGCAATTGGTCACAAAGCATTGGAATCTGTTATGCAATCTGGTGCATTAGGTGTGGAAATATTAATTACTGGTAAAATACCTAGTAGCAGAGCTAAAAGATGGAGATTTTATCAAGGTTATTTGAAAAAATGTGGAGATATTGCACTAACTGGTGTAAACACAGCTTATACATCTGCACAAATTAAGAGTGGTACTGTTGGTATTCAAGTAAGAATCATGCCACCTGATACTGTTTTACCTGATAAAATTGTTATAAGATCAGAATTATCAGAGGTTGCAGAAATTAAAAATACAGAAAAAGAATCAACACAAGAAAAAGATTCAGAAAAAGAAAAGAAACCAAAAACAAAGAAACCAAAAAAATCTGTAACAAAAAAATCTACTAAAAAATCCTCAAAAAAGGAAGGGAAAGAAGAAAAGGAAGTAACTGGGGAAATTAAAGAAAAATCTGATGCTAAACAAGAAAAGTCAGAAGAAAAAGTAAAAGACAAAATAAAAGAAGAAAATAAAAAATAAAAACTAATAAAAATGAAATACAAAGAGCTTAAAATAATGAGTAAAGAAGATCTTAACTCTAAATTGTTAGAATTAAGAAAGGAATTAATGAAACAAAATACTCAGAGGGCTACAGGAACTCAATTAAAAAATCCATTAATAATCAAAACAATCAGAAAAGATGTTGCAAGGATTTTATCTTTGCTTGAATCAGAAAAAACAAAAAAAGGTGAAAAAAAGCATGAGTGAAATTTGTTCAACATGCGGTCTTCCAGAAGATTTGTGTGTATGTGAATCAATTGCAAAAGAACAACAAAAAATCCAAGTATCTTCCATTAAGAAAAAGTTTGGGAAAATATATACTGTGATTAAAGGAATTGATCCAAAACAAATTGATATCAAAGACTTAACAAAAAAATTAAAATCAATCTTTGCTTGTGGTGGAACATATAAGGACGAGAAAATTGAACTGCAAGGGAATCACAAACAACATGTTAGGGAAGCATTGGTAAAAATGGACTTTGCTCCAGAAACAATTGAAATCAAATAATGCTGATCATGACTACGACAAAAGATCTACTAAGGTCTGAATGGATTGGATTGAATGTTAAAATAATCAAATCAACAAACAAAACTTTGGATGGTATTGAAGGCAAAGTTGTTGACGAGACAAAACATGCATTCATACTCCAAAATATGAATACAAAAAAAAGAGTGTTGAAGAGTCATTGTTTTTTCCAAGTAACTTTGGACAACAAACAATTTGTTGTTGAAGGTAAAATGCTTGAGAAAAGACCAGAAGATAGAATAAAAACAAAATAAAAACAAATAATCATTAAAAAACATTTGAAAAAATCACATGGTGAAGTTCATGAAAAAATCAAAAAATATTGGGTTGGGAATACCAACACCAAAAGAAAGTTGTGAAGATCAAAAATGTCCGTTCCACGGCGACATTTTAGTTAGAGGTCGATCTTTTGTAGGCATTGTTTCAAAAATTTCATTTCAAAAAAATGCATTAGTTGAATGGGAAAGAAGAAGATATGTTCCAAAATATGAAAGATATGAAAAAAGAAAATCTAAATTATGGGCTCATAATCCTTTATGCCTTGATGTTAAGGTAGGGGATAATGTTAAAATAATGGAAACAAAAAAAATAAGTAAAACAAAGAACTTTGTTATTGTTCAAAAACTATGAGGAATTAATATGTTAGCAGTAAACGCAAAAATAACTAGACCATTACCACATGGCGCAATATTAGAAGTATGCGACAATAGTGGTGCCAAAATCGTTAAATTAATTTCAGTTAAAAAAATTAAAACTAAGAAAGGCAGAATTCCTGCAGGCGGTGTTGGAGATCTTATTATGGCGAGTGTTCAAAAAGGTAAGCCAGACATGAGAAAGAAAATGGTTCTAGCAGTTATAGTTAGACAAAAAAAGGAATATAAAAGACCAAATGGTTTAAGAGTTAAATTTGAAGATAATGCTGCTGTAGTATTAAAGGATGATAAAGGAAATCCTCAAGGTACAATTTTTAAAGGTCCAATTGCTAAAGAGGCATGCGAAAGATGGCCTGGAATTGCAAAGGTTGCAAATATTATTGTATAATCATAATCAACAATTAAAATAAAGAACAAAAAATAATCAAGGAAAAAACAAAATGAAATCAGATTTTTCAAAAACATGGGTTGCAAGTAAGCAAACAAGAAAACAAAGGAAATATAGATTTAATGCTCCTTTTCATATTAGATCTAAGTTTTTAAACGTTAACTTATCAAAAGATTTAAGGGAAAAATACGGGATTAGAAATATTAGGGTAAGGAAAGGAGATAAAATCAAAGTTTTACGTGGAAGTCATAGAAAACAGATTGCTAAAGTTGAAAAAATTAGTGTTGCTAATACTAAAGTATTCCTTGAAAAAATTGAACAAGTTAAGAAAGATGGGAATAAAACATTAAAACCATTTGAACCATCAAATTTACAAATTGTTGATCTTGATGTTTCAGATAAAAAAAGAATTAAAAAGTTAAAGACTTCAAAGGACGCTTCAAAAGATGTTCCAAAAAAACTAAAGTCATCTACATCAAAGCCATCTCAAAAAGATGCTGTAGTCGATACTAAACAAAAAATAACAAAAGGTAATTCCAATGGTAAAAAATCATCTTAAAAGATTAAATGTCCCAACTTCATGGGTAATTAAGAAAAAATCAAATGTTTTCATAACTAGGCCTAAGCCTTGTGGTCATGTTACTGATCATTGTATGCCTATTAATGTCATTTTAAGAGACATGTTAAAAATTGGTAAGACAACAAAGGAAATTAAACACATTTTGTTTAATAATGATGTTTTAGTTAATGGGAAGAAAAGGGATGATGTTAAATTTGCTATGGGTTTTATGGATGTCCTCGATATTAAAATATTAAATGAGGCATATCGTTTAATAATAAATCATAAAAACAAATTAGTTACTATCAAAGTTGATGAAAAAGAAAAAAATATTTTATTATTAAAAGTAAAAAATAAAACCTTGCTTAAAGGTGGTAAATTACAAGTTAATTTTACTGATGGTAGTAACCTATTGGTTGAAAAAGATGAATTCAAAGTTAATGATGTTGTTGTATTTGATTTTGTAAAGAAAAAAGTTCAACAAATTTTAAAATTAGAAAAAGGATGTTTGATTTACATTGTTGGTGGAAGGTATGTTGGAGGAGTTGTTAAACTTGAAAGCATTAAAGATAATGAAATTGTATTCAGAACAGACGACAACGAAGTATTTACAACATCATTAAGATATGCATTTGTTGTTGGAAAAGACAAACCAGTAATTAATTTAAATCAAGAATAAAAAATCAATGTAATAAATAATAATTAGGTAATCATAAGGAAAATGAACGTAAATAAACAAATTCAAATTGAAAAAATCACCTTAAACTTTGGTGCAGGTAAAGATCAATCTATGTTAGAAAAGGGTATGAAGTTAATTGAATATATTACTGGTATTAAACCAATTAAGACTAAAGCAACAAAGAGAATTCCAGGTTGGGGTTTAAGACCAGGTCTACCTATTGGATGTAAACTTACAATTAGGGATAAAACCAAAGCAGATTATGTTAAAAGATTCCTTAAAGCTAAAGCAGATATTTTGAAGCAAAGTAATTTTGATCAACACGGTAATATTGCTTTTGGTGTACACGAGTATATTGATATTGATGGTGTTGAATATAATCCTGATTTAGGATTAATTGGATTACAAATCTGTATTACTTTGAAAAGAAATGGTTATAGAATTAAGAAAAGAAAAATAATGAAACGTTCTATTCCAAAAACTCATCAAATTACTCAGGAAGAATCAATAGAATTCATGAAAAAAGAATTCAATGTTAAAGTGGAGGAAAAATAAATTGACATATAGCCATTTTAAAAAACCATTGAAACAACTTAAGGTTAAACCGCCTAAGTTAAAGAAATATTTAAAACATAATACTCCTAAACAAAGAAAAACAGGTAAAGCAAAGAAAAGATGTAGACGTTGTTTAAGAATAGGTGGTCATATTGATAAATATGGTTTAAACTTATGTAGACAATGTTTCAGACAAATCGCAACAAAAATTGGCTTTAAGAAGTATAATTAAAGGTGAAGTTAAATGGTATTAAATGATGTATTAGCAAATGTTTACTCACATTTACTTAATTGTGAGAAGCTTGGAAGAAAGCTTTGTATAATTAAACCTAGCTCCAAAATGGTTAAGGCTAATTTAAATATCTTAAAACAAGAAGGATATATTGGTGAGTTTAAAGAAGTTGAAGATAATAAAGGAAATTTTATAGAAATAAATTTAATTAGTACACTTAACAAATGTGGTGTTATTAAACCACGTTATTCAATTAAAAAAGAAGATTTTGATAAATTCGAAAAAAGATATTTACCTTCAAGAAATATGGGTATCTTAATTGTATCAACCTCACAGGGATTAATGATCCATAGACAAGCTAAAGAAAAAGCATTAGGTGGTAGATTAATTGCTTATTGCTATTAATTAGAATTAAAAAAACAAAAAACAAAATAAAAATGAAAGTTAAAAATTATGTTGAGGAAATTAACATTCCAGAGGGAGTTGAAGCTCAATTAGATGGCTCTATCTTAATGGTTAAAGGTAAGAAAGGAGAGTTAAAGAGAGATTTTTTCGATCCTAGAATTAAAATTCAAATAAAAGATAATAATGTTTTATTTGATGTTAAAGTATTAACTAAAAGAGAGAAAATGTTGCTTGGAACTTATGTTGCACACCTTAATAATTTATTTAGGGGTGTAAAGGAAGGGTTTGTTTATAAATTAAAAATTTGTTCAGGTCACTTTCCAATGAATGTTAGTATAAAAAATGATGAATTTATAATTAAAAACTTTATCGGTGAAAAAGTTCCTAGGGTATTAAAGATTAATTCAGATGTTAAAGTTAACATAGATGGTGAAGTTATAACCATAGAATCAAATAATATTGAACTAGCTGGTCAAACTGCAGGTTCAATTGAGAAATTAAGTTCAAGAACTGGATTTGATAAAAGAATATTTCAACAGGGTATATTTATTATTGAAAAGCCTAAAAGGGCATAAAAGGTATTAACATGGAATCAGAAAAATTAAAAAGTATGTTGGAAATGAGAGCAAAGCTGAAGAAAAGAAAACCTAACTTTGTTAGACAAGATATTTTAATCAAACGTCTAAAAAGAAAATGGGTTAAACCTAGGGGTCTTCATAGTAAATTAAGGCTTTGTAAAAAAGGTAATGCTAAATCAGTTAGTAAAGGATATAAGTCACCTGCTTTAGTTAAAAACATGTTAAAAAATGGTTTAACACCTATTTATGTTTCTAACCTTGGTGATTTAGAAAATTTTGATAATAAGACACAAACTGCTGTTATTAACGCAAAAGTTGGTTTGAGAAAGAAATTAACAATCGTAAAAAAAGCAATTGAAATGAATATTAAAATTGCTAATCTTAAAGATCCTGCAAAATTAATTAAAGATAAGGAAGATGAACTTATGAGTAATAAAAAATTAAAACAAGAAAAACAAAAAGAAAAGCAGGAAAAGAAAAAGAAGCTTGAAGATAAAACAAAGAAAGAAGAAAAGTCAATTGATAAACTTGCTCAAGAAGGAGAAAAAACAGAAGAAGAAAAGAAGCAAGAAGAAAAAAAGAAACAAGATAAGGTCTTAATAAGTAAAGACGAAGGTTACTAAAATGAAATTAGTTGTTCAAAAAAGAATTGCAGCAGACATTATGAAATGCTCTGGGAAAAGAGTTAAATTAGATCCAGATAGACTTAGTGATGTAAAGGAAGCAATTACAAAAGCTGATATTCGTTCATTAATTAAAGAAGGTGCAGTTAAAAAGCAACAGAAAAAAGGTGTTTCAAGGGTTAGAGCAAAGAAAAGACAAATTCAACGTTCAAAAGGTAGACAAAGGGGAACAGGAAAAAGAAAGGGAACAGCTAAAGCAAGAGCACCAAAAAAAGAAGTGTGGATGAGAAAGATCAGGCTTCAAAGAACATTCCTTAAGGAATTAAAAGAAAAAACTTTACTTACAACTCAAGTTTACAGAATATTATATTTAAAAGCAAAAGGTGGTTTTTTTAGAAGTAGAAACCATTTGAAAAATTATATTGATGAACATAAATTATTTGTATCAAAGAAAAAGTGAATAACATGAAAAAACGAATTATTGTACAATATAGAAGGAAAACAGAAGGAAGAACTGATTACTATAGAAGATTGTCTCTTTTAAAATCAGGAAAACCAAGGTTAGTAATTAGAAAAACCTTAAAAAACATCATTATTCAATTAGTTGAATATGTTCCTAATGGTGACAAAATAATTGTTGCATACAATACTAAGTCATTAACTAAATTAGGTTGGAAACACTCTAATAAAAACATATCTGCTGCTTATCTTGGTGGATTAATGATTGGTAAACTTGCTTTGGGGAAAAAAACTAATGAAGCTATTTTAGATCTTGGTTTACAACCAAGCATTAAAGGTTCAAAAATTTATGCAGTTATTAAAGGAGCAATTGATGCTGGATTAAATGTTCCATGTGATGAAAAAATGTTTCCTAGTGAAGAAAGAACTGCTGGTAAACATATTGTTGATTATCATACAAAATTAAAAAAGCAAAATGTAGAAAATTTATCAAAAGATTTCATATCAATTAAAGAAAAAATAATTAAAGGTAATTAGTATGACAAAAAAACAAGTGCAAGAAAAAACTGAAACAAATGCAAAAGAAACTCCTACTGAAAAGCCTATTGTTAAAGCTGTAGAGGAAACTAAGACAGAGGCTCCTAAAATAGAAGCCCCTAAGGAAGAGAGAGATAATGTTCCTATTTCAAAACCTGATAATAAAGGAAGACCCCAACAAGGTAGAAGAGATAGAAACGCAAGAGCTGTATTTGATAAAGAAGCATGGAAACCTAAGACTTCATTAGGTTTGAAAGTAAAGGATGGCGAAATTACTGATATTGATTATATTTTAGATAATGGGTATAGGATTTTAGAACCTGAAATTGTAGATGTATTATTAAAAAAAAGTGAAACTGATTTATTGCTAATTGGTCAATCCAAGGGTAAATTTGGTGGTGGTCAAAGGCGTGTATTTAGACAAACACAAAAGAAAACAATGGAAGGTAATAAACCAAAGTTTGCAACATTAGCAGTTATTGGGAATCATGATGGTTATTTTGGTGTTGGTTTTGGTAAAGCTAAAGAAACAGTTCCAGCAAGAGAAAAAGCATTTAGAAAATCAAAACTTAATATTAGAAAAATATCTCGTGGATGTGGTTCATGGGAATGTAATTGTGGAAATCCTCATTCAATTCCTTTTAAAATTCATGGTAAATGTGGTTCAGTAGAATTAACTTTAATGCCAGCTCCAATTGGTACTGGTTTATGTGTAGAAAAAGAATGTGCTAAAATTTTGGCATTAGCTGGAATTAAAGATGTTTGGTCAAGAACTAAGGGTAAAACAAAAACCAAATTAAACTTAATCAAAGCTTGTATAGAAGCATTAGATAGTTTAATTAAAACAAGATTAACTTCAGCACAGAAAAAAGAAATGTGTGTTGTTGAAGGTAAAATTACTGTTCAAGCTCAAGATGAAGCTGAATTTATTGATTCAATGGATGTAGAAGATTCAGAAAAATTAAAACAACCAGAAGAATCAAAACAATCAGAAAAAAAGTCTGAAAAATAAATAATCTTAAAATAATAAAGCTGATAAAAATGGAAGAAAAACAAGTTAATCAAACTGAAAAACAAGAAATCAAGAAACAAAAACCACAATCTACAAAAGATTCTAAAGAGGTTTTATTAGCTGTAATTAGAATAAGGGGTTGTATTGGTATAACTGGTAGTACTCGTGATACTCTTGAAATGTTAAAACTTCATAGAAAAAACTTTTGTGTGATCCTTAAATCAACACCTTCATTAGTTGGTATGATTAAAAAAGCAAAAGATTATATCACATGGGGAGAGATTGATGAATCATTGTTAAAAGAGTTAATTGAAAAACGTGGTGAACCTAATCCTAAGGACAAATCAAGAACAAAATCATATTTTAGGTTACATCCACCAAGAAAAGGATATGGTAGGAAAGGAATTAAAAAAACATTTACTGTTGGTGGAGGCCTTGGTTATAGGGGCGATAAAATTAATGATTTAATTAAGAGGATGCTTTAGAAGATTCAGATAACTAATCTGATTTAAATATTAAATATTCAAATAAGTGATTTAAAATGTTAAGAAAAAGAAAAAAAAACACAAGATTTAGGGCAAAAACCACTCATGGTTATGGTTCTATGAAGAAGAATCGAGGTAAAGGTCATAAAGGAGGTAGTGGTATGGCTGGTACAGGTAAAAGGGCAGATACTAAAAAACCATCTGTATGGGGTAAGAAGTATTTTGGCAATGGTGGCTTTGTAGCTCATAATAGTAGACCTGTTGTTGCAGTTAACATATCTCATATTGAAGATAAATATCTTAATTTAGTTGAAAAAAGTATAATTACTGAGGAAAATAATGTTTCAGTTGTTGATTTTTCAAAATTAGGTGTTGATAAATTATTAGGTACTGGTAATCCTACAAGAAAATATAAAATTCTGGTTAATATTGCAAGTAAAAAAGCAATTGAAAAAATTGAAAAAGCTGGTGGAGAAGTAGTTATTAAAG
This sequence comes from Candidatus Woesearchaeota archaeon, assembly GCA_018657385.1. GTDB lineage: Archaea > Nanobdellota > Nanobdellia > Woesearchaeales > DSVV01 > JABHXF01. The sequence goes on from JABHXF010000023.1 coordinate 56,999, forward strand.
TAGTTGAGAAAAAGCAAGAACCACAAGAAAAACAGGAAAAACAAAAAAAACAGAAAAAACAAGTGAAGCAAGAGAAACAAGGAAAAGAAGAACAGAAAAAAGAAAATACACAAGAACCACAAAAAAACAAAGGGGAACAAAAAAGCCCTAAAGAACCAGAAACTAAAGAATAATTACAATAAAATCTTAAAAAAGCCTTGAAAAATAGGAAAAACATAAAAACCAGTAATTTATGAGGAACTATACATGGCATGGTATCATCCAATCATTTTTAATCTTCCAGAAGTTGCAGGTCCAACTCAAAAGAAATTAGCATTTAAAGAAAAACTTAAATGGACAGGCATTATTTTAGTTCTATTCTTTATTCTTGGTATTGTTCCTTTATTTGGTCTTGGTGAAAATGCTTTAGCAAGATTTGAATTTTTATCTGTTATCTTGGGAGCAAGTTTTGGTTCAATTATTTCATTAGGTATTGGGCCAATAGTAACATCATCTATCGTATTACAATTATTAAATGGTTCAGGAATTGTTAAATTTGATTTAACATCTCCAGATGGTAAAAGATCATTCCAAGGTATTAATAAATTATTAGCAATCTTTTTTATTGTGTTTGAAGCAGCAATATATGTTTTCATGGGTGGGTTAGCACCAGCAGCTGCATTTAAAGGCACATCTTTATATTTTTCACTTGAATTATTATTAGTATTACAATTAATATTAGGTGGTTTACTTATATTACTAATGGATGAGATTGTTAGTAAATGGGGATTTGGTTCAGGTATCTCATTATTTATTGCAGCAGGTGTTTCAAAATCTATTTTTATTCAAGCTTTTAGTTGGGTAAAAAATACTGAATCTATTGGTGATATCACATATTCAACAGGTAAAATCCCACAATTATTTCAATCATTGGGTGCTGGTGATCCTCAAACAGCTTTTTTAGCAATAGCAGCTATTACTGCAACTATTTTTGTGTTTGTTATTGCTGTTTATGTTCAAGCTATGAAAATTGAAATTCCTTTATCTTTTGGAAGAATTAGGGGTCATGGTATTAGGTGGCCTTTAAGTTTTACTTATGCAAATGTTATTCCTGTTATTTTAGTTTCTGCTTTACTTGCTAATATGCAATTATGGGCAAAATTATTACAAAATTGGGGTTTCCCTCTTTTAGGGGTAGTTAATGAACAAGGTGTTGCTGTTTCAGGCATAGTTTCTTGGTTATATAACCCTGGTGGTAGTCAAGGTTTAATTGGGATGATTATTCAACAAGGTGGTTTTGCTATTGGGCTTAGGCCTTATTTGCAAGCTTTAATTTATTTACTAATTATGGTTGCTGGTTGTATGTTATTTAGTTATTTTTGGGTTCAAACATCTGGAATGGATGCAAGGTCCCAGGCAAAGCAAATGATTGGTTCAGGCTTAACAATTCCAGGTTTTAGAAGAGATGAAAGAATACTTGAAAGATTATTAACCAGATATATTGGTCCTTTAACAATCATGGGTGGTGCAACTATTGGTTTTTTAGCAGGCTCTGCTGATATTTTAGGTGCACTTGGATCAGGAACAGGTATAATGCTTACAGTTATGATTATTTATAGGTTATATGAAGAAATTGCAAAGGAACACATGATGGATATGCACCCAGCATTAAGAAAGATGATGGGTGGATAAATAACTTATTTATATTTCCTATTTATCATAATTAATAATTAACTTTAAGAATTTAATTATAAGAATTTTATAATAAGAGAGGTAAAATAAAAAGATGGTGTTTGAATCAATAAGTCTAGTATTTCAATCAATATTAAATCCTATTTTTTCTCCATTACTTAGAATGCCTTTCTTGTTATCAATTATTTTAATTTCTTTTTTGATATCATTACTTATTGTTCTAGTATACAAAAAATTTACTAATCAAAGTTTAATGAAGGAATTAAAAGAAGAAATAAAAGAATTACAAAAACAGATGAAAGATTTAAGAGATAAACCTCAAGAAATGATGAAGATTCAGAAGCGAGCAATGGAAACTAATATGAAATATATGATGCATTCTTTAAAACCAACATTATATACTTTTATTCCAATTATTATCATTTTTGGTTGGCTTAACACTCATATGGCTTATTATCCCTTAGTTGAGGATCAAGAATTTAGTGTTTTATTGGAATTTGTTGAAGAGGCAAAAGGTAATATTGAATTTATAGAAACACAAGATATGGAATTATTAAATGATCCAAGTCAGACAATATTAGAAAATCAAGTGAAATTTGTATTAAAAGGAAAAGTAGGAGAATATACTCTCAATTTTAAATATCTCCCTGAAATTGTAAGCAATAATGAAACAGATAATGATGAAAGGGGAATTAATGAAACAAAAAATAATGAATTATTTTCTAAAGATATCATTATTATAGAATCTGATGGTGATCGTGTTTACAAAAGACCAATGGAAGTATTTAGAAAGCAATCTTTAAGGAGAATAACTGTAAGTAATCAAAAGATACTTGCTTTTGAAGGTATTCCAGTTCTTCAAGATATTCCTTGGGTAGGTGGCTTTGGTTGGCTTGGCAGCTATATCTTATTTTCTTTAGTATTTAGTTTAGGATTAAGAAGAATAATGAAAATTTATTAATTCTTTTTTTATTTTAATTATTCTCAATTAAGACACTTATTAATCTTATTAAATCTATACTAAAACACACCAAAACCTTTATAAACCCCTGGTTAATTCTAATAGTAAAATGGTCTCTCCAAAACATAGGTCTGGGTCAAAAAGAAAGGTTTTTGTCAAAACACCAGGTGGCAAAACTACAACCCATTATAGAAAAAGAAAGCCTTCAAGTGCTAAATGTGGTAGTTGTGGCGCTGTTTTAAAAGGTGTTCCAAGAGAATTACCTAGTAAAATGAAGAATTTACCTAAGACTGCTAAACGTCCACAAAGACCTTTTGGTGGAGTTTTATGTACAAAGTGTATGAGGAGCAAATTTAAGACTGTTGCAAGGGCAAAATAATTATATTAATAATTGTGTAGCAAATTAGCATAATTAATGCTACAAAAAGACAATTGTTATCTCTTTTGTTTGTAGGTAACTATAAATGTTATTTTAAGCTTTATTTGATGATAAAAAGCTTAGAAGAGATGGTAGGTGAAAAAAATGTTTGAAATAGGAAGATTATGTATGAAATTAGCTGGTAGAGATGCTGGTAAAAAATGTGTTGTTGTTGATGTTCTAGATGATAATTATGTATTAATTGATGGTCAAACCAGAAGAAAAAAGTGTAATTTAAAGCATTTGGAACCATTAAATATTGTATTAAAATTAGATAAAAATGCATCAAATAAGGTAGTTATAGATGCACTTAAAGAAGAAAATATTGATTGTTTAGAAAAGAAAGAAAAAGAAAAGAAAGCTGTTACTACAAGACCTAAAAAACAGAAAGTTGTTAAGAATAAAGGACCAAAAACAAAAAAAGCAGATAAGAAATCAAAGGCAAAATATTCAAAAACTGCTAAATCTACAACTGTTGATAAACCAGCAACTGATGCAAAGAAACCTGAAGTAAAAAAGGTCGAAGCAAAGAAACCTGAAGTAGAAAAGGTTGAAGTAAAGAAACCTGAAGTAGAAAAGATTGAAGCAAAGAAACCTGAAGTAGAAAAGGTTGAAGCAAAAAAATAAACTTAAATTAACTCAAATTTACTTCAAAAACAAAATCATTATATACTTCTTTTTATTTATTCTTATATATGGTTAATTATCTTAAAGAATTGAAACAAACTTGGAAATTATATCTAAATAATCTTATTGTCTTATTGCCTGCTTTTTTTTCCACTATTGCTTTTTTATTGGTTCTGCTTCTTGCAGGCTTAGAATTTTTATTTATCACTTTATTAGCAACAGGTTCAACTTTTGTATTTGATAATTTTGTATTCTCTTCTTTAATTATTACTTTAATTGTCTTATTTAGTATTTTTGATCTTGTTTTATTAATTTTAATTAATTCCTATTTTGAAGGTATGATTATTGGGATGTTTAAAGATGTTTGTATTAAAAGAAAAACTTCCATGGCTTCGCTTTTACCCTTTGGAAAAAAGTATGTGTTCACATTATTTAAAATTAGACTATTTAAGTTTTTTATTCTTTCTTTTTTCCCATTAATTATTTTATCAATTATTCCTTCTTTACTATTTATTTTTAAAAATTACATTTTTGGAATTATTATTACTATTTTATTCAGCTTAATTTTCATTGTATACTCTCTTTTTATTATGTTTGGATTCTTTTTTATCCAACCTATTATTACAACAGAAAACAATACTAATCTTTTTTTCTTAGTCAAGAAAAGTTTTACTTATTCTTTTCAAAATCCAACATTAGTTTTTGCAACTTTTGGTGTCGGTATTGTATTGGGGATTTTAACTAGTATGGCTTTGTTACCTGTAATTATTATTGAGAGGATTATGGCTATTGTCTTTCCCCTTATTATTTTTGTTACTGTCCCTATTCGAGTAATTGTACAGTTTTTCATTACCTTTTTCGTGGCATTATTTAAATTTAAGGTATATTATTCAGAAAACAAAATTAAAAAGTGATTAATCTATTCTAATTTTTTAAATTATTAAACTACTATTAGATATATTCAAACATTTACTCCATATCAACTAATTTAAATAACTCACTTAAGTTAAGTTCAAATGCACTAACTGGCATATCTAACTCAAAGTTTTCAAGAACTTGCGGGTGCATTTCACCAATTATTGCTACTTTTTTACCATTGACGATTACTCTTCCAACTCTACCTTGAATAAATGAAGGATGTTCATAATCAATAATCTTAAACTCTAAATTTAACATTCTTAATAAATAATCTAATATTTGTTTAATCTCTGTATAATCTATTGTTTGGTGTGAACTTGCTACTCCTAATCTTGTAAACTCCTCAACATTTGATTCTGCATTTCCTCCTTTTTTAAACACAACACCTATATCATATATTTTTTGTGGATATTCATAATGTTTATTATGCTTAAATACATTCATTAAGCAAGGTAACATCCATGACCTTAATGTATTATATTCTTCAGTTGTTGGGTTTGATAGATTCACACACTCTATTTTTGCATTCATTTTTTTAATTTGATCATCTTTGTTGATTAAATGATATGAACAAGTTTCAATTAAACCAAGTCCTACTAATATATTTGCAACTCTGCTCTTGAATGCTTCAAATTTATCTCCTTCTGCAATTGTACTTACTTTGGGTATCTCTTCTTCAAAGTTTTCAAATCCAAATGCAATAGCAATATCTTCAGCTACATCTATTGCATGCATAACATCTGCCCTATATGCAGGAACTAAGACATTTCCAGATTCATAACCATATCCCATTTTTTCTAAATGTTTTTTCATATCTTTTTCTTTTAATTCAAGACCTATTTTTTGATTAACATAATTAACATCAACTTTCATCTTTGTGGGTGTTAAATTAGGTGTTGTAATTGTTTTATTTTCATAAACAATGTCCATTGATTCTACTTTTCCACCCATGTCTGCGAAAAGAGCAGCTAATATGTTTAAACCAATTTTTTGATACTCTAAATCAAAACCACTAAATTCAATAAATATGTCTGTTGTTTTCTCATTTATTTTTCCAGTTAAATGTGAATTGATAATTGGTGTTAATGACATAATCTTATTATCAGAATCTATGAATACGGCAAACTTATTTAATCCCTCAACTAAATGTGCATAATCTCTACCTGCTGGATGCTGACTTAATACTTGTAATCCAGTCATTTCTTTACTTGCTTCTAATGGTCTGAATTTTATTTCTTTAGGTTTCATTGCCTTGAAATAGATTGGTAATTTAATATTTTCTAATGGATAAATACCAATTGCTGCTTTTTTTCTATTTCTACAAAAAGTTGTATGTAATTTTTCTTGAACTTGGATAACTTCTCTAATCTTCTCATCGTCAAACTTTAAATTTCTAACAATTGCACATACAGTGTAGGGTCTTATTTTTTCCATACCTTTTTCAACAATAACTCTTTGTCCTGATTTTTTAATATCGTATTTTCTTAATCCTGTTTTTACACCAATAAAAGAACTAAATGCTCTTGCAAAACCTTGTTCAGATAACATGTCTGGTCTATTTGGAAATATTTCTACTTGGATTTCATTACCTTCAATTTTTTCTAGATCTGTTCCTAACATACTTATACGATCTTTTAATTTATCTAAAGGTAATTTTTTTCCTACAAGTTTTTCAAAAACATTTTTGTTTAGTGTTACAGTTGGCATTTTTTCCCTTTTAATTGTATTTAATTTGATATCTTTTTATAATCTCATCCATGCTTTCATCTCTTTTAGTTGTTTTAAATCATTTCTATATAAATCTCGAATATCTTTGATCTTGTAAGCTGATGTAATCATTCTATCTAATCCTGGTCCCCATGCTAATACTGGAACATCTCTTCCAAGTAATGGTTTAACAACTTCAGGTCTGAAAATACCTGCTGCTATAAATTCAATCCATTTTTCATGTACGGGATCATAAACATCTCCTTCTAATGATGGCTCTGTATAAGGAAAATAAGCAGGCCTAAATCTAACCTTAGGGAAACCCATCTTCTTTGCAAACTCTCTTAAATAACCCATTAAATGCTTTAAGTTTGCATTCTCATCTATAACAATTCCTTCTGTTTGATTAAATTCAAATAAATGTGACCAATCAAGTGTTTCATTTCTAAAACACTTACCAACTGAGAAAAATTTAGCTGGCATTTCAGATTCTTTTAATTCTGCTAAAGTTTTTGCACTTAAACAAGTTGTATGTGTTCTTAATACATTTCTTTTTGCATCTTCTTTATTCCAATTATAACGCCAACCTCTACTGCCTGTGGTTCCTCCATTTTCATGAACTGCTTTTACTTGTTCAACTAATTTTTTATTTGGAAGGTTACCTTTTTCAGGATCTTTTATGTAATAAGTGTCTTGTAATTCTCTAACTGGGTGATCTTGTGCTGTAAATAATGCATCAAAGTTCCAAAATGATGTTGTTAGCATTGGACCAGTCATTTCTTTAAAACCCATGTCTAACCATATTCGTTGTGCATATTCGATTGCTTGATTGACAAAATGTCTTTTACCTCCACTAATTTGTGGAACATTAATCTTAACATCATATCTTCTAAATGTTTTTCCTTTCCATTTTCCTGTTTTTAACATTTCAGGTGTTAGTCTATCAACTACTTTAATATTATCTATTCCTGATTTTGCAACTTTTTCTCCTAGTTTTGTTAATTTTGCTCTAAATGTTCTTACTTTTTGTATAATTACGAATTCTTTTCTTTTTTTGAAGTTATCCAATACAAATTTTTCTTCATCTTTTAATTCTTCTAGGTTTATTTCTTCTGATAATAATCTTTTTAGAAATAATTCTTCTAATGATTCTTTGTTTAATAATTTTTTACCATGTTCAGTGATAGAAATAATCATCTCTTTTCCATCTCTTTTTATATCGATTGCTACTTTTCTTTTTAGAATTCCAATACATGCATTAACTTCATCTCTTTGCAGTTTTGCTTTTTTTGCAATTTCATCTAAATTCATTGCTTTGTCTTTGATGGCTTGAATAAATCTTTTTTCAGGCAATCCCTTGCTAGCTGCTTCTTTTCCTGTTTTATCTAATTGTAAAACTTCTCTTGCATCTTCTTCAATTTTTACAATCTCTTTATTTTCTAGCCATTGAAATGCTCTCATAACTCCTGCTAATGGTAGTTTTGTTTTTTCAATTATTTTATTCAAAGAATCATGCTTAACAAGAATTGGTAAGACTTGTCTTTCTAATGGGTGTAATCCCTCAATAACCTTTTTAATATCCATAAGATGTATAAACCGATTAGTATTTATAAAAGTTACGAATAGATTAATAGATATATGGTTTTATATACAATATGCTGTTGAAACAAGTTATTTCAAAATTTTAATTAAGAATAAAAATAATAAAAAAAGAAGAAATTACTTCTTATAAGGTTTCATGCCTTTCCATGCTAAGTCATACAAATTATACATTGCACTTGCAAAGAATGGTGTGTTTACCCAAATTCCAATATCGTATGTTGGGTGGACATCTGAATCATCCATAACCATAAAGATTATTTCTTTCCCATCAACAACACAGAATCTTGCTTTTGAATCAGTAGTTTTTACTTCTGCAACATCTTTGATTTCTTTCATTGCATTATGGCATTCTTTTGTAATTGGTGCTGCAATTCTAATCTTAACTCCTCTTTTCTTAAGTTTTTCAAAGATAGGTTTAAGACCCTCTGCTTTTCTCATGAAACCTTCGCTTGTAGTCATTATTATGACTGATTCTTCTGCATTTCTAATTGTTAATTCTAAATGGTTGTATAGGTTATGTCGTCCTTTTAAACTACCACTTAAATCAGTTGGTTCAACAAGATCAATACCTTGGTTGTGTAATGAGTTAAGTTCTTTTAAAACTTCAGTGTTTTTTAACTCATCTAATCTTCCAACTTTATCATCGGCTTCTTTTCTCATATTTTTCTTAACACGTTCAAGAACTTCAGTTGGTGGTACTGCTAAATACTTGATTGGTTTACCAAGTTTCATTACAACAAATCCTTTTTTTTCTAAGCTTTCTAAAACATCGTAGCTTCTACTTCTTGGGACATTTGCAATATCACTTAGTTCCCCTGCAGTTGAAACTCCTCTGCTCAATAAAGCAGCCCAAATTTTAACTTCATATAGATTTAGTGAGAAATATCTTCTCAATTTACTTAAAAATTCTTCTTTCACAATCATTTATAAACACCCCTTGTTTTTTACCTTTTGTTGTGACAAGTCAATAACAAAAATTGCACCCCAACATGTGGTAAAATTGGATTACTACTATTAAAATGTTACGTTTTTTCATCTAAAACAAGGAACCACTCATACTTAGTTAATTTTAGTTTTAACTCCTGAGTAAAAACCCTATCATTTATAGAAACACACCTACTATTTAAAGTTTATCTTTGTCTAATATATACATTGGTTTTGTTTTTACTTTAATCAGATGCAAATGAATAATTGTTGTATGAACTAGTGGTAATATAGTGTATTCTTTGAAGAGTGTTTAAATTATTTATAGTCTTAATTGTTATTTTATGTTTTTAAAATAATTATAAAAAGTAAATAAAATAAAAATAATAAAAAAGAAAAGTAAATAAAATCAATTATTGTTTATTTGCTAATAAATCATCAACAACACTTGGATCTGCAAGAGTTGTTATGTTCCCAAGCCCATCTTTATCAGAACCTTCAGCAATTTTTCTTAAGATTCTCCGCATTATTTTACCAGATCTTGTTTTAGGCAATGCATCAGCAAACTGAATCTTGTCAGGCTTTGCAATTGGACCAATTTCCTTTCTAACAGCTTGAGCAAGCTCTACTTTTATTTCATCAGTTTTTTCAACACCATTTTTTAGTGTCACATAGGCATACAATCCTTGTCCTTTTATTTCATGTGGCATTGGAACAACTGCTGCTTCTGATACTCCAGAATGACTAACAAGAGCAGATTCAACTTCTGCAGTACCAATTCTATGTCCAGAAACATTAATGACATCATCAACTCTACCCATTAACCAGAAATCTCCATCTTGATCTTTTCTTGCACTATCTCCGGTAAAATAAAATGGTGGGTTTTGACTAAAGTATGTTTGAACAAATCTATCATGGTCCCCATAAACAGTTCTCATTTGTCCAGGCCATGGTTTTTTAATTACTAAATAACCACCTTCATTAGCTGGAACTTCTTGACCTTCTTTATTTACAACCATTGGCTCAACTCCAAAAAATGGTTTTGTTGCGGACCCAGGTTTTAATGTGGTTACACCAGGTAATGGTGTTATAAGAATCCCACCTGTTTCTGTTTGCCACCATGTATCAACAATTGGACATTTTTCATTTCCAACATGTTTATAATACCACATCCATGCTTCAGGATTAATTGGTTCTCCAACACTTCCTAATAGTTTTAATGATGACAAATCATTTTTTTCAGTCCATTCTGGACCAAATTTCATTAACATTCTAATTGCAGTTGGTGCAGTATAAAATTGTGTAACTTTATGTCTCTCAACAACTTCCCACCATCTATTCGCAGCAGGGAAATCTGGAACACCATCAAACAATAATGTTGTAGCACCATTACTTAATGGGCCATATACAATATAACTATGTCCTGTAATCCAACCAATATCTGCAGTGCACCAGTATACATCCTTTTCTTGATAATCAAAAACATATTTGAAAGTTTGGTTTGTATAAAGCAGATAACCACCAGTTGTATGTAATACTCCCTTTGGTTTTCCTGTAGTTCCTGATGTGTACAAAATAAATAATGGGTCTTCTGCATCCATTTTTTCATAATCACATTCTTCACTAGCATTTTCCATTTCTTTAACCCAATCAAGATCTCTGCCTTCAACAAAGTTTGTTTCTTCTGTTGTATTTTTGAAAATAATTGTTTTTTTAGCAGTTGTTGTTTCTCCTCCTAATTTCATTGCATCATCAACATTTTTTTTAAGATTAATGAACTTACCTCTTCTATGGCTACCATCTGCAGTTATGATTAGTTTTGCTTTGCTGTCATCAACCCTATTATGGATAGCTTCAGCACTAAATCCACCAAATACAATACTATGTACTGCCCCAATTCTTGTGCATGCAAGCATTGCAATAGGTAATTCAAAAATCATTGGCATGTATAAAAGAACTCTATCACCTTTATTTATTCCATGTTTTTTAAGAACATTCGCAAACTTACAAACTTCTTTATGAAGTTCTTTGAAAGTCATTGTTTTAGGTTCTTTGCCTTCTTCTTCACTTATTAAAGCAACCTTGTCTGCTCTTGTTTCAAGATGTCTATCAACACAATTATAACACACATTTAATTTTCCACCTTTAAACCATGTGAAATTATGAGTTTCTTTGTTCCATGTAAAAACAGTTTCCCACTTTTGATCCCAATGGAGAGCTTCTGCTTGTTTAGCCCAAAAAGCATCAGAATTTGTAATGGATTCTTCATACATCTTATTGTATTCTTCTTCAGATTTTATATGTGCATTATTACTAAAATCTACAGGCGGTGAAAATGTTCTAGATTCTTGCATAGAACTTTGTATAGAATCACTTTGTTGAATTGGTTCTACAGTCTCTTCTTCAACATTCTTTTTTTGTTGTCCTTCTTGAGGTTCACTTGTTTGTTTTTGATTATTTGTATTTTCATCAGTCATTTTATGCAAAATGATTACATAGATATTTATATATTTTTAGGTGTTATATTCTATATTAATTTATTTTATAATAATACCTTCTATAAATTTGAGATTATTTAATCATAAGAATTTGATGAAAAATTTATTTTATCATTTTTGCTTTAGTTGATTTACATTTTGGACATTCTAAAATTATATTGCCATATTTGATCTTTTTAGATTTACTTGATACTTCTTTTCGTTTTTTTATTAATGCATAATACACAAAATATATGGCTGCAAAAATCATTAAGGCACCATAAGTTATGAATGTTACCCAATAATTATTAGTTATCCATCCCAAGAAAAAAGGAATGAAAAAAAGCAAAAGTCCAGTGATTATTCCTTTAAACTGTTCTTTATATGTGCCACTATGGACTTTAGGGTGGTATTTGTGTCCACAAGAATTACACTTGTACAAATCCTGGTTGTAATGTTGAAGTCTATCTCCTTCAGCTTTAAAATATGTTTTACTAACTGGGTTGAATTTAAGTTTTTTTTCACTATTTTTTCCAATTTTTACTTTTTTGATTTTTTCTTTTGATCTTTTTCTAAAGTAATAAGCTAAATATGCAATAATAATAAAAGGAAATAAATAATCCATTATCTTTATTATTGAAAATGCTTTAGTACTTGTTTCATAAAAAATTAGTGATATGTATGCAATTAATAAAGCAACCATGATAAAATAAGCAACTTTGTAATACTTTTGTTTTCCTTTGCTTGGTAACATAAACATAAATTTGACACTAGCAAAGATTAGTAGAATAACAATTAATATACTAATACCATAAAAAACAAATTCATAATTTGTCAAAATAGATGTTATAGTCATATTAATGATTTTAATTTTTATAATTTATATGTTTTTCTGTAAGGTTATAATTAAGTTGAATAATCTAAAGAAAAAGTAAAAATAAAAGAAAAAATTAATGTAATGCCAAGAACAAAGGTACAAACACTAAAGATACAATTGACATTAACTTTATCAAAATGTTGATTGATGGTCCAGATGTATCTTTGAAAGGATCCCCTACTGTGTCGCCAACAACAGCTGCTTTGTGTGCATCACTGCCTTTGCCACCAAAGTTGCCTTTCTCAATATACTTTTTAGCGTTATCCCATGAACCACCAGCATTAGCCATCATGATTGCTAATAATACACCTGTAACAAGAGATCCAGCTAACAATCCTCCTAATGCTTCTACTCCTAATAACAGTCCAACAACAACTGGTACAATAACTGCTATTAAACTAGGCCATTTCATTTCTTTTAATGCCGCTGTTGTAGCAATGTCAACACATTTTTTATGGTCTGGTTTTGCTTTACCTTCCATTATTCCTTTGATTGATTTAAATTGTCTTCTTACTTCTTCAATCATATCATGTGCTGCTCTTCCTACAGCTTTCATAGTCATTGATGAAAACAAAAATGGTAATGTACCACCAATTAATAAACCAATAATTACTAATGGATTCATAATATCAATTGCTGTAATTTTAGCTGTTGTTGTAAATGCTGAGAACAATGCTAATGCAGTTAATGCTGCAGAACCAATTGCAAAGCCTTTACCCATTGCAGCTGTTGTATTTCCAACAGAATCAAGAGCATCTGTTCTACTTCTTACTGTCTCTCCTAATCCTGCCATTTCAGCAATACCACCAGCATTATCTGCCACAGGCCCATAAGCGTCTACTGCTAAACTAATACCTAATGTTGATAACATTCCAACAGCAGCAATTGCAATTCCATATAATCCTGCAAAATGATGTGCAACAAAAATTGCAGCGCATAATACTAAGATAGGTAAAACAGTGCTTTGCATCCCTAATGAAAGTCCTTCAATAATATTTGTTGCAGCTCCTGTTTCAGAACTTTTAGAAACTTTTTGTGTTGGGTTGTATTCATCACCTGTATAGTATTCAGTGATTAATCCAATCAATACTCCTGCAATTAATCCTGCTAATGTTGCATAAAAAACACCCATTGCTGAATAAACAACAGAACCCATTTCAAAACTTGCAGGTAACATATATTTAACTAATAAGTAAACTCCAGGTATTAATAATAAACTTGCAATAAATAAACCTTTGTTTAATGCACCATGAATCTTTTTTTCATTATTTGTTCTTACAAAAAATGTTCCAATAATTGAACATACAATTCCAATACTTGCTACAAATAAAGGAAATACTACAAATTTTGCACTATCCATTGTAATAACTAATGCTAATATCATTGTTGCTAAGATTGAACCAACATAACTTTCAAATAAATCAGCACCCATTCCAGCAACATCTCCTACATTATCTCCAACATTGTCAGCGATAACTGCAGGATTTCTAGGATCATCTTCTGGGATACCAGCTTCAACTTTACCTACTAAATCTGCTCCAACATCTGCAGCTTTGGTATAAATACCACCGCCAACTCTTGCAAATAAAGCAACTGAACTAGCTCCAAAACCAAATCCTATAATTAGATTAGGATCTCCAAATATTAAATAAAGAGAAGTTACTCCAAGTAAACCTAATCCTACAACACTTAAACCCATTACTGCTCCACTACCAAATGCTACTTTTAATGCATCTGCTAATCCTTTTGTAGCTGCTTGGGTTGTTCTAACATTTGCTCTTGTAGCAATATTCATTCCTATAAACCCTGCTAATGTTGAAAAAATAGCACCTACTAAAAATGAAATTGCAGTAACCCATGATAGAAAAAATCCTAAAATGAGAAACAATACTGTAACAAAAATTGCAAATATTTTATACTCTCTAAACAGAAATGCCATTGCTCCTTCATGAATTGCATCAGCAATTTCTTTCATCTTTTCATTTCCACTATCTCTTTTCATAACACTTCTTGCAAATACTAATGCAAATACTAATGCAACTAAACTTACTATTATTACAGAATATATCATTTTTCCACCCCAAATCTCTTATAATTTTTCTATTAATCATTATAACTATGTTATAATTATTATATTTAAGAGATTTAGATAATTCATTTATATAAGTTTCTAAAATTTATTACCACTAAGGTAGTATAACTTTAACTAGAATAATCTGGCTTTATTCTTCTATTTTTTCATCAACAATTGCTTTTAGTTTTTTTGCTTCTTCTTCAATCCTTACAAGAACAGTAATGTCACCAAAATTCTCTCGTGCACATTCATCACAATAGTAGTCACTAGTACCTTTTATCTTTAACTTAGCTTCTTCTTCACAAATAGTACATCTTTTACCCATTATCATGTTAGAAGTAAGTGTAATTTTTAAATGTTTTCTTTATTTAGATAAAACTTAAGTTCTTAGAACAAAATAATTTAATTTTTTTAGAATTCACTTAATTCTTCTGCTTTATTCTTTTCATCCTAAATGTACTTTCACGTTCCATCTCTTCTAAACGCATTGTAATAAATTTCTTTAATTCTTCTAATTTAGGAATAACAGAAAATTCTAATGCATTTACTCTTCTTTTTGTTTTTTCAATTTCAATAAGCAATTTTTTAAGTGCAGTTTCAACTTCTGCAGCCTTAATAATCTTTTCAACAACTTTTTCATAGGCTTCAGCAGATTCATCAATTGCAGCAGAGCTATCAATTGTCCCATATCCTCTTTCTAAGAAATGTTTAGTTTTGTGTTCAGATTCAATCTTAGGAACAACAACACCCATAATATTTTTAGTATCTAGAGCAACTCTTGGTTGTTCTTTAACAGCCATTGCCATTGATTTAAGTTTTTGATCAGTTTCTAAGACTCTTGCAACATTAATCTTTTGCAATGCATCAATATATTCATCAGTCATATCTTGTCTTAGTGTTTTAGCTTCTTTAAGCACTTCAAAGAAATCCATAATTAAACCATCTCTTTTCTTCTTAAGTAAATTATAGCCAGAATTAGCTAACTTAATCCTCTGCTTTAACTTTTGAAGTTCACTTCTTGTTGGTTTAACATCCTGTGACATTTTTATTTCCTAATTATTTTTTCTTTGCCTTTTTTTTTGATTTTGGCTTTTTTTCTGCAACTTCTTTAGTTTCAGTTTTTTCTACTTTGGTATCTTTAATATCTTTACCATAGAACTTATCTCTTAGGTCTGGGGAAATTCTTGTTAATTCATCTTTAGGAATTGCTCCTAATAATTTCCAGCTATCTCCTAATGTCTCAAAGATACTTCTATCTTCATTTTTACCTTGTGTTACAAAATGTTTTTCAAACTCTTCAGCAAACTTTAATAGGTTTTTATCTCTTTCACTCAATGCTTCTTCTCCTACAATTGCTACTAAACCTCTTAAGTCTCTACCTTCTGCATAAAATGCATATAACTGGTCTGAAACAACTTTATGATCTTCTCTTGTACGCCCTTTACCAATTCCTAAATTCATTAGTCTTGATAATGAAGGTAGAACATCAACAGGTGGATAAATTCCTTTTCTATGTAATTCTCTTGACAATACAATCTGTCCTTCTGTTATGTAACCAGTTAAATCTGGAATTGGATGTGTAATATCGTCTCCTACCATAGTTAAAATTGGAATTTGTGTAATACTTCCTTTTTTCCCTTTAATCATACCAGCTCTTTCATAAATATTAGCTAAGTCAGTATACATGTAACCAGGATAACCTCGTCTACCAGGAATTTCTTCTCTTGCAGCTCCTATCTCTCTTAAACTTTCACAATAATTAGTCATGTCTGTTAATATAACTAATACGTGCATATTTTTTTCATATGCTAAATATTCTGCTGCAGTTAATGCCATCTTTGGTGTAATTAATCTTTCAACAGCTGGATCGTCAGCAAGATTTAGGAAAACAACACTTTTTTCCAATGCTCCTGTTTGTTCAAAGTCTTTAATAAAATATTGAGCTTCTTCATTTGTAATACCCATTGCTGCGAAAATAACAACGAAATTTTCTTTCATTCCAATTACTTTTGCTTGTCTTGCAATTTGCAAAGCAATTTCATTATGTGGTAAACCACTTCCAGAAAATACTGGTAATTTTTGTCCTCTAACTAATGTGTTAGTACCATCAATTGTTGAAATTCCAGTTTGGATAAAGTCACTTGGTGTTTCTCTTGCGTAAGGATTAATTGCTGCTCCTATGATATCTAATTTTTGTTCAGGAATAATTTCTGCACCACCATCAATTGGTTTTCCAGCTCCGTTTAATATTCTTCCCATCATATCTTCACTAACACTAAGCTTAATAGTTTCTCCGAGGAATTTAACTCTTGTTTCTTTATCAATACCACTGGTTCCTTCGAAAACTTGAACAACTACAAGATCTTCACTTGTGTCTAAAACTTGTCCATTTTTTATAGTTCCATCTGGTAAACTAATTCTAACAAGATCTCCATAACCAATTGCTTCTGTTTTTTCAACAAAAACTAATGGTCCAGCAACCCTACTGATTGTTTTATATTCTTTCATTGTTTTCATCGTGATTAGCCTCCTATTATCTTAAACTTTTAATTTTGCAAACTCATCTTGAACTTCTTTGTTTACTTTTTCTAGATGTTTTATGTAATCGTTAGTGTATTTTGCATCAGCAATTTTGTTCTTAGATTTAATCTCTAAAATTTGAACAATTCTTACTCCTTTATTAAGTGCCTCTTCTGCTAAGTCTGCAAATTTAAGAACAGATTCAACCATTGCTGCACTTTTTTTAGGTTCGCAAAAAGTATCAACTTCATGGAAAGCATTTTGTTGTAAAATAAATTCTCTGATTAATCTTGCAACTTCTAATGTAACTTGTTGTTTATCTGGAAGTGCATCGCTTCCTACAAGTTGAACAATTTCCATTAATTTTTCTTCTTCTTGTAAAATAACCATCATTTTACTAACATTATCTGCCCAAGTATCGCTAACATTTTCTTTATACCATGGTCTTAATGTTTCTAAGTATAAACTATAACTTGTTAACCAATTAATAGATGGGAAATGTCTTCTTTGAGCAAGTTTTGCATCTAATGCCCAGAATGTTTTTGTAACTCTTAATGTGTTTTGTGTTACAGGTTCTGAAAAATCTCCTCCTGGAGGACTTACAGCTCCAATAACAGAAACACTTCCAATTTCATCTACTCCTAATGGATTAACTCTTCCAGCTCTTTCATAAAATTCTGCTAATTTTGTTGCTAAATAAGCAGGATAACCTTCTTCACCTGGCATCTCTTCTAGTCTAGATGAAATTTCTCTCATTGCTTCTGCCCATCTTGAAGTTGAATCTGCCATTAATGCAACATTGTAACCCATATCTCTATAATATTCTGCAATAGTTATTCCAGTATAAATGGAAGCTTCTCTTGCAGCTACTGGCATGTTTGATGTGTTTGCAATTAAAACTGTTCTATCCATTAATGGTTTTCCAGTTTTTGGATCTTGTAGTTCTGGAAATTCTGTTAATACTTCAGTCATTTCATTTCCTCTTTCTCCACAACCAATATATACAATAATTTCTGCGTCACACCATTTAGCTAATTGCTGTTGTGAAACTGTTTTTCCAGCTCCAAATGGACCAGGAATAGCTGCAACTCCACCTTTAGCCAATGGAAATAAAATGTCAAATATTCTTTGTCCTGTAATTAATGGTATTGTAGGAGCAAGTTTTTTTCTAACTGGTCTTGGTGCTCTAACAGGCCAAATTTGCTTTAATTTTAATTCGTGGCCATTATCAAGCTTTCCAACAACTTCATTTACAGTGAATTTTCCAGATTTAATGGATTTTATTTTACCAGAAACTTTTGGTGGTACCATAATTTTATGAGTTATACTAGCTTCTTTAACTTCTCCAATTACATCTCCACCATTAACTTTATCTCCAGCTTTTACATTTGCCTTAAAATCCCATTTATTTTCTTCATTTAATCCAGGGGCATCTACTCCTCTTTTAATGAAATCTCCCATCTTATTAACTAATACTGGAAGAGGTCTTTGAATTCCATCATAAATACTTGTCAACATTCCAGGACCAAGTTCAACAGATAATGGGTTTCCAGTATTGATAACTGGTTCTCCAGGTTTAATTCCTGTTGTATCTTCATAAACCTGTATAACTGTTTTATCTCCTACTATTTGGATAACTTCTCCCATTAATTGTTCATGTCCTACTTTAACAACATCATACATTCTTGCTGAAATCTCTTTTGCAACAACAACTGGTCCTGCAATTCTAAATAATTTTCCTTCTTTTGCCATGATTATTCACCTTTATATTTCATTTTGTATTATCGTAATTTTATTTTTTCTTTTCTTCTTTTTTACTTACTTATTTTTCTTTGCTCCACAAGTCAACTCCTATTGACTTTATTATCTTTTTTCTTAATGTTTCTTGAGCAGCTGCTGTTGTGGATAATGCAACTGTTACAGGTTTAACTCTTGCTTCAACATCTTCTCTGAAGTGTTCTGGCAATTCCTGCATTATTTTCTCATCTGTAATAATGATTCCAACTGTTGGATCTTCAAAAATCTTTTCAAAATCTTCTCTTGGGGTTTCTGTTTCTATAGTCTCTATTCCTGCTAGTCTAAAACCTAATGTGAACTCGCTTCCACCCATTGCAATTATCTTAAATTGTTCTGTCATTTTTTATAAATCAACCTAATTAACTATTAATTGTTGTGAGATGAACTCTTCATCCATACCTAACTGTTTTGCTTTTACTAATGTCTTAATATTTTTAACTTCTATTTCTTTAGCAAACATATATCCTAAAATAATATCTATGGATAATGGATTTTGATGTAATAATGAAAGTGATTTTTTAAGCAAATATTTATCAAGTGCATTTTCAAAATTAACTAATGATTCTTTTGACTCTAGTGTTTTAAAATGTTTTTTGATTATTGGTTTAAACTTAGTTGATAATAATGTTTTAATAACATCTTTATACTCTTGTTTTATCATTTTACTAACATTTTCTTTTTTTAATTCTTTTCCTACCATACAAATATGTTCTTCAATATCACTATTTTTCATGCCATCCTTTTTTAATCTCAATAGTTGCTTTATATTTAATATGTCTATTTCATTTAACAAAAATTCTTTAAACAAATGTCCCTGTTTTGGAATTGTTTCAGAGAATTCAAATACAAAATCAAAATATGCTTTATCAAGTACATTTTCTATCATTAATAAAGATTGGTTTTCTTTAAAATCTTTAATTAACTTTTGTGCTACCTTTTTATTTAATAATTTTGATTTTTCAATGATTTTCTCTACTGAATCTTCATCAATTATCTTATCAATAAATTTTGAACTGAACATTCCAACAGGTTTTAACACTTTTTTAATTTCTTCTTCACTTAGTTTAGCAAACTTACCTCTGATAATTGTTTTAATATTAAAATAATCATATCTTTTTACATAAGCATTAATTAATAAATCTAACTCATCAGGTGAAATTCTCCATAATTTATTATATGAAGCAATCAAATTTTTATCAAGCGCAGCTTCTAATAAATCTGCTCCACTCAATTCTATTGCAAGTTCATTTATTTCTCTTTTATATTCTGAGTCTTGTAGATACTTTGCAATCTCATTAAATCCCATTTTAAGTAATTTATTGTAGTCATCTCTACCTAAAAGCTTTGATTTCATTGTAATTACCCTTACATATGTGTACGGGTAACATTCTTGAAGCTTTATTTTGTTAGCCATTGTTTTTTTACTACTCTTTTCACTTTTTCAATTTACTTTTATTATGATTTAATTAATATCACTAAAAAAGCACTTGTGCTAATTCTTGAAGCATGTTTTCATAGATCTCATCAAATAATGTATCATAACTAAGATCTACCCTCATTGTTTTTTCCTTGTTTTCTGCAATAATGCCACCACTCATTTCTGTATTCTTGATTTCTACATTTTTTGAACATGATTTTATTATTGGTGTTTCTGTTTTATTGCAATAGATTATAGAAACTTCGAACTCATTGTTTGCTTTTTTTACTAACTTTTTTAACAATGTTATTTTGTTTGTTTTTGACATGTTTACTATTTCTTTTTTAGCTGTATCAACAACATTATTAATTATTTTTTTCTTTTTTTCAAACAAAAGTTTTTTAGATTCTAGATTAACTAAAGCAATTTCCTTTCTTTCAAATACACTTAACTCATCTTTTAACTTTTCTAATTCTTCTTTTTCTATTTTTTCAAGATCAGTTTGTGCCTTTTTGATTAGGGTTTCTGCTTCTTTATTTGTTTCATTAATTATTCTACTTGCTTCTTTTTCAGCGTCATTAATGATATCATTTTTTACTTCATCTAATCCCATCTTTACACCTTTATTATTTTTGTTAACAACTTAACTATTGGTAAAGTAATTGGATTAAACAGTAACAATTAAATCCAAATGGATTTAATGTCCTGCCATACCAATAATCAATATTGCTACTACTAAACCGAAAATTACAATTGTTTCAGGAATAACTGTTAAAATTAATCCTTTACCAAATAATTCTTCTTTTTCAGCCATAGCTCCTACTGCTGCTGCTCCAATTTGCTTTTCAGCAATTGCTGTAGCAATAGCACTTACTCCAAATGCAATACTTGCTCCGATTGCAATTAATCCTGCGTCTGCCATTTTTTTTACCTCCAAATCATGTTTTAATGATTCTTTTGTGTTTTTTATTATTTTTTTTGTTAACCTATCTAGTTTATTTTACACCAAATGGTTTGTACTCTTTGCCTCCACCCTTATAAAACCGTGCAAAAAACTCTACATAATGCAGCCTTATTGAGTGAAGAAATGGTCCTATGATACCTAAGGCAATATTTATCACATGCCCTAAGATTAGGATAAGGATTGCTACTAAAATAAATAAACCTCCTTTTTCAATGAATGGCATTGCTAATTGTTCATTTACTACAACAGCTAGTCCAACAGATGCTAATCCAACTGCACCTAGCCTTAAATAACTTAACATATTTGAGAAGATTGCAGGAATTTCTACAAGTCCTTGTACTCCTTCTCCTAAATAAATCATTATTATTGAAATAATTATTAATGCTATACCAAAATAATTTGCCATACTAAAGCTAACAATTCCTAATAGTTTTAATAATACTATTGCTAACCCTGCTTCAAAAACATACCAACTAAGTTTAGCAAGTATTGCTTCTTTTAGTCCATGGTTATCATATTCATTAATTGCTCCAAATAAAAGTGATAAATTAATATGTACTAATCCTACAATTGCTCCAATAACTAATACTATATGGATATCATTACCCATTATATTTAAACTACCATGCATTCTATTAATTAATCTTGGAAATTCATATAATATTCCATTAATAGTTAATCTTTCAAATCCTAAATATTCTCCAAATATTATTCCAAATAAAATTGTCCAATAACTACAAGCCATCATTGATTTTAATAGATCTTTGCCTGCAGGAATTACTTTTATCAATGACCAGAATAATAATAATGTTATAACTCCATATAATGCATCTCCTAACATAAATCCGAAAAAGATAGGGAATGTTAAAAATATAAGTGTACTTGGATCAACTTCTTTATATGAAGGTAGAGTATATAATCTCATGAAAAACTCAAATGGTTTTACTAACATATTATTTTTCATCTTAATTGGTACTGATTCTTTATTTTTTAACTCTAAGTCTTCAAAATAAATCTTGTTATCTGTTATTTTTTCAATTTCTTTAATTGTTTCTTGTTTTTTTGATTGTGGTACCCATCCAGTAATCATGACTGTGTTATTAGTTTGTGCAAATTTTAATGGGGCTTCTGCTTTTTCAGCTTCAATATTTAGAAAATTATAAAATATTTTAATATCATTAATTTTGTCTCTTTTAATTTTTTCAATTTCATGATCTAATTTGATTTTTTGATTATCAACTATATTGATTTCATCATTAATTTTATTCATTTGTTTCAAAGGTAATCCTTTCATCTCTCCAATAAAATCTAAGTTTAGTTCAACAAAACCATGATTCTTAAGAATTTCTAATACTTGTTCCTCTTTATTTTTTTCTATAAACAATGCAATTGTTTTATTTTTATTATTTTCAGAAAAATGTAATTTGAATTTTTGAGTTATGTTTTCTAACTCTTTTTTAACTAATTCTTTATTATTAATAGTTCCTACAAAAGTACTTATTGAGTTCAATGAATTATATGATTCTAAATCTAAATAAAGGCTATTTAGTATTTCTAACTTTGATAATAATTCCTTTTTTTTTGATAAATTTTTATTAATATCTGTAATTTCTTCTTTTTTGCTTTTTATTTTTGTTTCAATTTCTGTAATTTCTTCTTCAATTTCTTTTAAATCTAATTTTTTACTCTTATGTTTAATATTATTTTCATCTTTATCAGAATCTCCTAGTAATGATTTTATTTTCACTAATAATTCTGCAACTTTTTCAGAATTTTCAATAGTATCACCTATATCAAGTTCTTCTGTTTTCTTATGTTCTATAATATCCAGAACTTTTAGATCATGCAACTTTTGAATTACTTGTTTTTGTTTACTCTTAGAACTTATAATCCTAAGTTTTGACATCCGCTCAGTTTTTAACATTTTCACTTATCTTATTGAATTGCTTAATAATCATATTAACTGCTTTTTTGTGGTTCTTGTTTGCTCCTTCTTCTAATTCATTAATTATTTTTTCTGTATTTCTCATACTATCTGATTTTTTATCTAGCAATTCTTGTTTTTTTACTTTTAATTTACTGCTTCTTTCATCTTCTAGTTCTTTTTTTCTAGCTTGTATAAACTTAATATTATCCTCTTTAGCTTTAATAATTATAAATCCTGCTTTTTTATGGGCATTTTCAATGACATTTTGAGCTTTTTTCTCTGTTTCTTTGATTTCATTTAATGTTTTGTCCAACTTTTGCACCTCATAGTCTATTTTCTTAATTTTGAGAGAGTTTTCATGATTTTTTCTTATTTTCTTCATAATTGTTACTTTTACTACTATTATTATATATAAATATTGATTTTAAAGGACCAACCCTGCCTATTTATATGTGCTTCACTACTATGGGTAGTAAATATCTATTTGGTTTTATATCTTAATAATCCTGCAATCCCGCCTAAACCATCTAATATTTTCCCACCTTCATGATCAGAACTAATTATATGTATCTCTCCTTGTGTATTATCTACATTTTTCATCATTATTTCAATTTCTGTAAAATCTCCAGTTTCCCTAGTTTTTAGTATTAATGTATCTGTTACAACTAATGATTTAACTGCTCCCATATTTGATGCTTCTTTTGTTTCTTTTATACCATATGTAACTAAACCATTTTTTTTAATTTCACCCATTATTTCTTCAATTATATTTAATTCTTTTATTACTCTGTCTTGTTTTAATGCAGATGATATTTCTGGTCTTTTTAATACTTCATTAATTGCATTTTTGTTTGCACCATTTGCAGTTGCAAAAATTATTTTCTTTTTTAATGCTTCGTCTTTAAGTTCTTTACTTAATTCATCTTTCCAAAATCCCGGACTTGCTAAAATAATTCTTGTTAATTTGTGTTTTTCATCTAATTTTTTTAACATATTTATTATTTCACTATAAAAATTGCTTTTAGTCTTCTCTTCAACTGCTTTTTTTTGTACATCTCCCTTAATTTCTGAAAGAATTTCATAACCATACTTTTTCATTAATGCAAATAATGCTTCTTCTCTATCAAATACACATATAGCTATATTAGTTACTTTATTCTCAGATGCTTCTTTTAATCTTTTAGCTTGGTAATTTAACCATGTTTCTTTTATTATTTCAATTATTGTGCCTTCTTCAATGTTAAAGGTATGGTAACTTCCTGCAGGAATATCTTCTTTACCTTCTTTTATTTTTCCAGATACTCTTAAATCTCCACTATATTTATGGAATTCAATTTTCTCAACAATTAAACTTAACATTACTTTTCTAATACTTATTTTTGCTTTTCTATCTTCTCCACCACTTTCAAGTTTAATTTTTCTAGTAGTTTGTCCTTTAACAGTATCATTATTATCAATTATAGTGCTTAAGAACCATATATCATCCTTATTTTCTATTTTGATTTTAGCTATGCCTTTTCTTAGGTCTTTATGTATTATTTGCATGATTATAATGAAAAGTCTTCTTCAGTTATAAAATTTACTATAAGATTTACTTTAATTTATTCTCGGATTTGTCGTAAACTCTGTTTTATGTTAATAATAAGCATTTAATTTTTAGAATATTATATATAAACCACTAGCGAAATCTTTATTAACTTTAGAAATATCCAGTATTTATAGTGTATTAAAGTATATTTGATTAATATATTTCAAATTTTTAAACATAGAGGTGTCCAATGCAGCAACCAAAGATTATTTTTCTAGGAACAGCAGGAGATGCAACCACAGTAGGTAAACAAATAAAAGCATCTGGGGGAATTATTTTACAGATAGATGACTCACAATTTCATCTAGATCCAGGACCTGGTGCTTTAATAAGGGCAACTGAGTATGGAGTGAATCTAAGAAATAATACTGCTATTTTATGTAGTAATAATGATATTTG
Source organism: Candidatus Woesearchaeota archaeon (assembly GCA_018657385.1). Lineage (GTDB taxonomy): Archaea > Nanobdellota > Nanobdellia > Woesearchaeales > DSVV01 > JABHXF01. Next base: position 81,867 of record JABHXF010000023.1, read on the forward strand.
CCATTGTAATGATATTAACGCAGTAATTCATGCAATGTCTCTTGGTGGTCTTGATATACATGGTGTTTTTGTTGGTAATAAATCTGTGATTAATGGTACTGAGACTACTTTGCCTTATTTATCTTCTCAACATAGAAATTTTGTTGAAAGAATAATTACACTTGAACAAGGGCAAAGGGTTGGTATAAATAATGTTGAAATAAAGGCAACAACAGCTAAATCAAAAGATGAACATGCAATAGGTTTTAGGATATTAACATCTAACTTTAGCCTTGGTTATAGCTCTGATACAGGTTATACAAAAGAACTTATAGAGGAATTAAAAGATGTTGATTTATTAATTTTAAATGTTCCAAAACCAAATGATATGGTGGATAATTTTAATCTATGTACACATGATGCTACTAGGATAGTACAAGAAATTAAACCTAAGTTAGTAATTATAACTCATTTTGGAATTAAAATGCTTGAATCAGATGTTATTGGTCAAGCAAGATTTATTCAAAAAGAAACTAAAGTTCAAACAGTTGTTGCAAAAGATGGTATGGTAATAAATCCAATTAGTTATTCAGTTAATTTAAGACAAAAAACTCTTAACTTATTTCAAAGATAATTTTAATCTTCTTTTACTATCAATTAAATTTATTTTCTTTTTTAGTTTTTAATTTCTTACTAAATCCAATCAAATCTTTAGAACATAATTTATAATAAAGTAATTAACCAAACAATTCCTGCTCCAACAAAACAACCAGCTGATAAAAATGGCATTGCAGGATAATATCTATCGTTCTTTCCATAATAAAATAATAAGAATAATGTAATTGCACTTGTTATAGAAATAATTAAAGGTAAGAAAAAGCTTCCAGTATATTTCATAACTGCACCAGCAAACAATAATGGGAATGCTATATCTCCTCCACCTAAAATCGCATTTCTTTGTTTTGTTACTTTTGTCACAACTGTTTTTTTTGCTTTAATATTTGTTTTTGCAGTCTTTAAATTAATCTTACTTACTTTTTTAGGTATTGGCATTTTTGGTGCTTGTGTATTTTTATCATTTTGTTTATTTTTAGAATTCTTATTTCCATAAGGTATTAATAATCCTGCAAATACTTTATCTTCTGTTTGAAATTCTGCCATTGCAACCATATGTTTTGAGTACCAAACAGCATACATATCATATCCTGAAATAAGAATAAGTAAAACAGATGCAGATATCATATTTAATATTGGTGCAATAATACTTGCTAGACCTCCATAAATAAATAATTCAGTAAAATTATGAATTAATATGTTTTTATGGAAAACTTTGTAATAAGCAAAGACTGCAGATATTATTAACGTGATGAATAATGCTTGCTCAATAAACACTGGGAAAAAACTTTCTATTATTTTTTTAACAAATGGAACAAAAGCCATAATCAGTGTTAAAATGACACTTAAGAAAAACCATAATTTCCATAATCTTTTTTTCCTGAACTTAATTATTAATAATACCATTAATGTACCTATAATTACAGCTAATACTATCCAAATAAATGAATATGATTCTTTTTCAACAGGTGGTGGAGTAATACCAGATATTTGGTAAACATCCATGTTTAATGTTGTTTCTCCTGTCTCATAAGTTGTTTTAATATCAACATATTGTGTAAGAATTCCTAATCCTATTATTTGTGCTATAAAGAAAATGCTTACTAATATTAATATTATTTTTAGATTGTGTTTCATCTTTGTTTGTCTTATCTTTATTATTTCTTATTAGATTTTATTTGTATTATTATAATTATAAAAAAGTAAATAAATAATTATTATTTAATTGCTTCAATCATACAACTTCTATTAACTTCTTGTTTTGGAATCTCTCTTTTTAGTACATCCTTAACTTTTGTTATAAATCTATTGTCTTTGAAACTATTTCCAACAATGCATCCACCTAATTTTTTATATTCTATGCTTAAATCTCTTTTTGGATAATAATTACTAACAGGTATACTTCTAGATAATGCTTCTAAAACTTTTACATCTTCTGGTAAAACTGCTAAAACAGGAACACTTGTTGCTAATTCAATATCATTAAGATTAACTTCAAAATTTTTATTTCTTACTCTGTTTAATATGATTCCAGTTATTGGAGTTTTCTTTTTTTGTGCAACATTCACTGCATTAATTGTACTTTTTAGTGTTGGATGATCAGGTGTTGAAACTACAAATAATTCATCAGAAGCAACCATTGTTGCTAATATTTCTTCATTTAAATTAGGTGAAGAATCTAATAATATTATGTCATAATATTCTTTTAGATGTTCTAATTTTTCCTTTAAGTCATATGGGTTTATTTTTTTTGGTACTAATGAAGAAGGTATTACATCAAATCCTAAATTATGTTTTAAAATAGCATCACTTACAGGTATTTTATCATTTAATACATCATGCAAACTAAAATCATACTCTTTTAAACCTAAATATAATGCTAAAGTAGGTGCACTAAAATTTGCATCAACAACTAATACTTTTTTGTCAAATTCATTACTTAAAACATTTGCTAAATTAGTAACAGCTGTTGTTTTACCAACTCCACCCTTTATTGAAATAACACCTATTATTTTAGTCATATTTATCTTACCTCTTTTGTTTATTTATATATTTTATTATAATCTTATAACTTTATTATAACATATTATAGTTCTAATCTCTTTTTATACCTTTTTATTTACTTTTTTCTTGTTTTTTTTCATGAATTATATGGAAACCAGCCATACTTAATACAATGAATATTATGAATGCAAGAAAATAAACATTAGCTTTATTACTTTTAATAACTGTAAATGCTTTACCAGCAATATCTTTTTCTATTTCTTCTTCTGTTATTTGAATTCCAGTTCCTTCTTGATTTTCTTTTGGTTGAATTGAAAGTTCTGTTCCACCTATTGTATTTCCTTCTTCTAAATCATCATCACTTATTCCTTGTTCAATTTCATCATCATCATCATCTCCACTAGTTGGTATGTCATTCCCAATTCCTTCATTTTCCTCATCACTACTAACTTCAGTTGAGACATATACACAATAAAGAGACATTAATGGTGTTCCAGTTGAAGGACTACAACTATTTGAGTCTGAGCAAGTTCTTGTTTTTCTTCCATTTTGGGAACATTCACTCCATGAACCACATTCCCATTGAGATGTACAACCTTCAAGGCCGCCTCCGCCTCCGCCGCCTCCACCTGCACTACCGCCACTTGAATCATCATCTCCGCCAGAATTTGGTGTATAATCAATTTCTCTTACACCAGTATTACTAACTCCTGTTATCTCATATTTTCCTATGCTGGAATTTAATGTACAAGTATATTCATTATAAGTGGTTCCATTACAATAAACTTTATATTCATTTGATCCTGTGCATGCTTGACTTATTTGTGCTATGTCTGTAACAATTGTATCTTTAATACACACACTATCGTAACTACTCTTTCTTTCTAAATAAACTGTTTTAGTTTGTCCATTTAAATCTAAACCATTAATTAATATTTCACCAACACTTGAATTATCTGTTTCATAAATAGAAATATTACTTAAATCAACTATTGTTGCTGAAAAATCCACAATATATTTTACTATAGGTTTTGAATCATATTGTATCTCTAAATTATTTATTGCATTAAACACTTGTGAGATGTTTGTTGACCCATTAACATTAATACTAAGTGAACTAAATGTAGATTTAATATTACTTGAATCACCAATTAATTTATCACTTTCATCTAATATGCCATCATTATCATCATCTGTTTCAATTGAATCAGGAATGCCATCATTATCACTATCTTTTGCTTTAGTTGTAAAGTTAAATACATATGTTGTTAGGTTATTTCCTGTACTATCTTGTAAATTGTTATTGAAAGTAAGTGTGTAAAAAGTATTTTCATTTAAGACAATGTATGGTGTAATTGAGCTTATATTGGTATTACTATTGAAGCTGATATTACTATAAATTTGATTATTGTTAGAATCTTTTAATAAAACATTGTTATTGTTTAGTCCAGATATTTGAATATTTTCATTAAATGTCGCATTAATTATTATTGTTTCTGTTATATTGACTGAACCATTTGATGGATTATTGAGAGTAACAAATGGTGTGGTGGAATCTGAAACCGTAATTATAATTGTATCAGTATCACTATTTCCTTCTTGGTCATAAATTGTTAATACTACATTATATGTTCCAGGACTGGAAAATTGATGTAATGGTATTTCACTTGTATTAATTGTATCATCGCCAAAGTTCCAGCTGTAATTTATTATTCCAACATTATCTGTTGATCCTGATCCATTAAATTGTATTGCTATATTTTGACCAACACTTGTTTGATTAACTGCTGTGCTAGCAACAGGATTTACATTATCAGTTATATTTATTGTATAGGTGGCAGAAGTTACATTATTTCCACTATTATCATAGACAACAGCATAATAATTTATTGAGCTTGTATTATTTGAAGGAATTCCAATTGTAGTTTGATAAGTTTCACCACTATCATAGTTTAATTCAAGGATGCTTCCATTATTTAATGTAATGTTCCCACCATTAATTATTCCATTGTCTGTTACATTAATTTGGATTGTTAAAGATTCAGCAAGATTAACAGATACATTACTTGTTATTCCTGTAATGGTTGGTGCAATAGTATCTGAAAAAGTAAGATTTAAATTTGTTGTACTACTACTTATTGTTGTTATTGCTGTTCCATTGTTTGTTGCATTATTACTAAAAATAGTTACTGAATCAGCAATAACATTACTACAGGTCATTGTACACCTATAGCTATGATTAAATCCATTTGGAAAACTAGATCCAGTTGTGGTATTATATGTCGTATTTATCCCATTGTTTCTTGCTAATGTACATGTTACGTTTGTTGAGTTTTCTATTGCTATTCCATTAACTCCAAAAATATAACCTTGGATATTACATAAACTAACATTTTGAGATGTTACTGAGAATACTCCAACATCACTATTTACATATAATGCAAATATTGAAACAAGAATTATAGCTATAGCTATTAATATCTTAATAACTAATCCTCTCTTTTTAATTAACATAGTAATATCTATAATAGATTAATAAATCTATATAAATCTTTTGGATATACAAATAGAACTATTTAATTATTTAAACTTTAAAATATAGTAAATAATTGAAATAATCACATCAGCTTATATTATCTAGAAATCTGTATTTTCTAAAATATCTAAGCATTTTCAACAAAATATATAAATTCATTACTCTCAAATCATATATATGTATGATATTGTTATAGGAAGGAGTGAAGAAGATAAAAAAAAGTTTGGTGATAAGGGTGTTATACTTTTAGGCAAACATTATGTTCAGATGGGAAGAACTACTTCTTTGAGTAACTCAGTTTATTTAGATGTAACTAGGAGCCACGTTGTTTTTATTTGTGGTAAGAGGGGTTCTGGAAAATCTTACACTATGGGTGTTATTGCAGAAGGTGTTGCAGATCTGCCAGATGAGGTAAAACAAAATATCAGTATTATCATGTTAGATACAATGGGTGTTTATTGGACAATGAAATTCCCAAATAAAAAAGATGAGCTTTTACTTAAACAATGGACTATGAAACCTAAAGGTTTAGATGTTAAAATTTATACTCCTGTTGGATTTCATGACAAATTTTTAAAACAAGGTATTCCAACTGATGCACCATTTTCAATTAAACCAAATGAATTAGATGCAACTGATTGGTGTTTAACATTTGGTGTTCATAGGAATGAACCTATTGGTGTTTTAGTTGAACGTATTATTAATAAACTTAAAAAAGATATTCCTGATTATTCTATTAATGATATTATAGAGGAAATTAAAAAAGATCAACATTCAGAACAGGCTGTTAAAGATGCTGTTGAAAATCGTCTTCTTAACACAGAATCCTGGGGTTTATTTGATCAAAAAGGAACACCTTTAAAAGATTTAGCAGTTGGTGGTCAAGTTACTATCTTAGATGTAAGTTGTTATGCTACAGCTGAAAATGGTTGGGAAATTAAAAGTTTAGTTATAGGATTAATTGCACAAAAATTATTTATTCAAAGAATGATTGCTAGAAAAGATGAGGAATACAATAAAGTTCAATCAACAGTACATTTTAGTGATCAATCATCCAAACAAAAAATGCCTTTAGTTTGGTTAGTTATTGATGAAGCACATGAGTTCTTGCCAAGAGAAGGATCTACTGCTGCTAGTAGTGCACTAATAACTATTTTAAGAGAGGGTAGGCAACCTGGTATTAGTTTAATTTTAGCAACACAACAACCAGGAAAAATACATACTGATGTTATGACTCAAGCAGATACTGTTCTTAGTCATCGTATTACTGCAAAAATGGATGTTGATGCTCTTGGTTTATTAATGCAAAGTTATATGAGGGAAGGATTAACTGCTGAGCTTAATAAATTACCTTCTTCTAGGGGTTCTGCAATAATTTTTGACGATACTAATGAAAGAATGTACCCTATTAGAATCAGACCAAGGATAACATGGCATGGTGGGGAATCTCCAGTTGCGATTCATAAAACAGAGAATGAATTAAAATAATTATTATCCCTTTTCATAATATTTGTTCTTAAATTGATTATCTATAACTAAATATATTTTTCAATTTCTTTTAAACTATTAATTGTAAACTTTTCTTCTTGTTTTTTTGATTTTTTATTTTCTCTATCTAAAAATAATGCATTAACTCCTTTTTTTCTAGGTACATTGTAATCAAATTCTTTATTATCCCCTACATGTAATAATTCATCAGGTTTCAAATTATATTTTTTTAATACTATATCATAAATTTTGTCGTCTTTTTTTACAACTTCAAAATCATCCGGTGTCGATATTATTTCTTGAAAATAATCTTTAATTCCCTCCACTTCAACTTTTAATTTAATCATTTCTTTTGTTGAATGTGTGATTATTATTAGTTTATGTTTTTTATGCAATTTTTTCAATACTTCAACAACCTCATTATAAATTTTTATTTTAGGTTGCAAATCCTTCAGAATTGCGACATGATCTTCTTTTAAGTCAAAAAAATTAAACCAATGTTTAGGTCTATACCAATTTGTTGTTTTTAATAATCCTTTATGTATTTCACTGTGATAATGTTCAGTAACTATTTTTTTTGCTTCTTCAATACATATATTGTGTTTTTTTGCATAAAGCTTAGGTACTTCTTCATTCCAAAATAAAACATCAAAACTATTTTTATCTACTAATGTTCCATCAAGATCAAAAGAAATCAATTTTATGTTTTCAAATTTTATAACCATTGTAACATCATCATTATTATTATTATTATTATTATTATTATTATTATTATTATTATTATTATTATTATTATTATTATTATTATTATTATTATTATTATTTCTTCCCTAGTTTCTCAATTGCTTGTTTAAAACTTTCAATATCTTCAAAATCCTTGTATACAGAAGCAAATCTTATATATGCTACCTTATCTATTTTTTTTAAACTTTTCATGATAAACTCACCAATTACTTTACTTTTTACTTCTGTTGATTCCATATTTCTTAATTTTTGTTCAAGATCTTGTACAACTTTATCAATTTCTTCCATGCTAACATTTCTTTTTTCACAAGCTCTTATAATCCCTTTCTTAACTTTTTCTCTATCAAATTGTTCTCTTTTCCCATCTTTTTTAATCACTAAAATATTGCTCATTTCAATTCTTTCATATGTTGTAAATCTTTTTTCGCAATTAAGACATTCTCTTCTTCTTCTAGTAACTACATTGTCTTCAATTTCTCTCTTATCAACAACTTTAGTCTCAATACTTTGACAAAAAGGACATTTCATTATTTTACCCCCTCTGATTGAAATACTTAGAAATGTATATAAACTTTATGGTTTAGAAACTACTTGACTTTTAAATTTATGTTTTGAAATGAAATAATTTCCCAAATATCCAATAACTCCAAAAATAACTGAGATTATTAATATACTTATTAATACCTTACTAACTGCATGAACCCAAAATTGTTCTGGATAAAGATTAACTAATAAGTCTACTCTTGGGTCCATCATCCATAAATCATTATTAAAACTTAATTCATGAAACTTAATAAAAAACCATTCAAAGTTTAAACTTAATAAATATATAATTCCCACTATAATTAAATTCAAACAACTGGACAAATACACTGCCTTTGAAAACACTTTATCTTTAATTTTTTTATAAAATAAGTGTAAATAAACAAAAATCAATAAAATTAATATAACTAAAAAATAGGAATAATAATCAATTCTTTTCATTAAACTTTCAACATCTCTTAAATGTTGTTTGTCTTGTTTAGAAAACTCATTTGAAGTAATTATTGGTTTTGAGGTGACTAAATATTCCATAACTTCTTTATGTTGTTCGTCTACAAAACTTTTATTGTACTTTTCATATATCTTATTAGTTTCAAATTCATTTTCGTAAAAATTTTGGTTATATAATACTAATTTATATCCAAAAAGAAAAACAAGATTGGAAATAACTATTGTAAGGATTATTAATATTGTTAGCTCTTTTTTTCGCATTTTTAAATTTGATTATGGTACTAATGATTTATTGGTTAATCTTGTTTAATAACTTATTTTAATTATTTTTATGAATAATAATATTTTCCTTTATTTTTCTGTTCTCTGTCCTTTACTGAATTTTTTTTGTTTATTCTCGGTCGACCTGAAAACTCATCCCTTCTCATTGTAATTTTAACTTCTTTTAATAATTTATTCATTCCCTCTTCCATTAAAAAAGGACCTGTTGCTACACCATTAATTGCAGGTTCACCTTCAAATACCATTAATTTTTCACTTAAATAATCTAAAAATAATAAATCATGATCAACAACAAGAATACTTATGCCCCTTACATATGCAAGATTAGATACTATTTTTGATAATATTAAACGTTGTTCAACATCTAAATAAGCAGACGGCTCATCTAATAAAACTAGTTTACAATCTCTTGCTAATGCTTCAGCAATTGCTACTCTTTGTAATTCACCACCTGATAATTGATTAATTTGTTTTTCTAATAATGGTAATATTTCTAATGGTTTAATAACATCGTTTTTATGTCTTTTTAATGCATCTGCTAACACATTCATTACCAATTCATCTGATTCAGAATTAAGATATTGTGGTTTATAACTAATTTTTATATCCATTTCTATTTTACAATTATCTGGTTTTCCAACACCAGCTAAAAGTTTAACAAAGCTTGTTTTACCAATTCCATTTTCTCCTAAAATTCCTACAATCTCTTTCTTCATTATAGTTCCTTCATTTGCTTCAAGCTTAAATTTTCCTAATTTCTTATTTAACTTTGGCCATTTTGTTAATTCTATGCCTTTTTTCTTTTCCATAGGACTTTTTATATCAAACACAATCTTCTTATCTCTAAATCTAATATTCTCATCTTTCAAGAAACCTTCTAAATAAGTATTTATGCTGTTTTTAGTTGCCCTTGGTAATGCAACAACACCATAGCTACCTGGTTTCCCGTACATGATGTGGATTGTATCAGTCATGTAATCTAAAGCAATTAAATCATGTTCAATAACTAAAACAGCTGTATTTTCATCTGCCATTCCTCTTATGAACTTTGAAACCTTGAGTCTTTGTTTTATATCTAAATAACTTGTTGGTTCATCAAATACATATAAATTTGCTTTTTTTATTATTGTTGCAGCTATAGCTACTCTTTGTAGCTCACCACCAGAAATATCTTTAATATCACTATCTAAAATATGTTTTAATTCAAAAATATCAATAACTTCTTCAATTTTTCCTAATTGGTCTGCCTTTTTTAATAATTGTCCAACTTTTCCTTTTGTTGTTTTTGGTATTAAATCAACATTTTGTGGTTTATAGCTAATTACAATTTCTTTAGCTTTAACTTTTTCAAAAAATCTTTGAGTTTCTGTTCCTTTAAAAAAATTAATTATATTATCATAGCTAGCTTCAATATTTTTACCATCTTTTGTTTTACCAAGATTTGGTTTTAATACCCCTGCTAAAATTTTGATTGCTGTTGATTTTCCAATCCCATTTCTACCAATAATCCCAACAACTTTTCCCATAACTGGTGTTGGCAATGAATATAATGCAAAACCATTTTCTCCAAATCTGTTTATTGGGTCTTCTTTTAATGATTCAGGCAGATTAATTATATCAATTGCTTTGAATGGACATTTTATAGTACAAATTCCACACCCAATACATAATTCTTCGTTTATTTTTGCTTTATGTTCAGTTAGAGCTGTAACTATACAATCTTGGCCTTGTCTGTTTACTGGACAGACTCTTTTACATAAGAAATCTCCACATTCATGTGGATTACACTTATCTCTCTTAATTACAGCAATTCTTACCATTATAATAGGATAAAAAGGAAATATATATAAAGGTTGTGTCGTTATTTTAGCATATGAAATGCGACATTTGTAAGAAGAAAATAGCAGAAACTTTTCTAGGTAAACCAAAAGGCACATATATCTATGATGAAAATCACAAGAAAAAGTTAATATGCTTTGAATGCGAATCTAGATATAAAAGTGATAAATCTAAGATGTTAGAAGCAATGAAATAAGTAAATCTTTAAGATTTATTATGATTAAATTGCACTTTTATTATGCTACTATTATACTTTATTATATTTTTTTTACACTTCTATTACATCTATATTACAATTATATTACACTTAACCTTTATAAATTACAACATATTTCTTATCCCATATGAAAGAAGAAACAGAACAATTAATAGAACAGGCTAATAAGGTCTATTTAGATAATTTTCCAGCTGAAACTAATTTTGAACGTGCTTTATTCTTTAGTTGGTATTGTGAGATTAGGGATTGCAAATTTTGTTATATGTCAACTCAACCTAAAGATCAGGAATTTAAGGAAAAGGGAAGACGTACTACAGAAAGCCTATTAGCTGAAACCTTGTTAGTTAAGCATTTAGGTTGGGATTTTGGTTTTTTATCTGGTGGTAAAGGGGCATATACAACAGAGGGTTTTTTAGAGCTTGTAAAGCTTATATACAATGTTCTTGAAGAAAAAATATGGATTAATGTTGGGCCATTGAAAGAACATGAATTAAAACAACTTCAACCATACATAAAAGGTGTTGTTGGTAGTATTGAATGTGTTAACAAAAAGGTGCATGATTTTGTTTGTCCTTCTAAACCTATTGAACCTTATTTAGAAATGTTTGAAACCTCAACAAAACTTGGATTACAGAATGCTATTACAATTATTCTTGGTTTAGGGGAAGCAGAAGATGATTTTCCAGCTTTAAAAGAAATGATTGAAAAATATAATATTACTAAAATGCATTTTTATGGTCTTAATCCACATAAAGGAACTGTTTTTGATGGATTCAAGATTCCAGGTAGGCATTATCAAGCATGGTGGATTGCTAAAACAAGAATCACTTTTCCTAAAATGGATATACAAATGGGGATATGGGAAGATAGGGTTAATCGTGTTTCATTTTTATTAGATGCAGGTGCAAATTCTATTAGCAAGTATCCTGCGTTAAAGGCATTTGCAACAGAAAGTGCTTATGAACTTGAAGCAGAGTGTAAAAAATCAGACAGAAAATTAAAAGGAACATTAACTAAGCTTCCAAATTTAGATTGGGATAAATTAGTAAATGATCTTGATCTTGAACAAGAATTAAGATTAAAAATTAAAATTAAGCTTGATCTATATCTAAAACGAATTGGTAAAAATCTAAATAAGGAGTGCGTTAAACTTGAAACATGATAATCTGATTAATTCTATTGGTCCAAATAATTCTGAAAATATTGTAAAAAAAATTATTCTTCAGATTCAAGATTATTTTAAAACAAGTAATGCAACTACTGCAATTCTGGGTTTAAGCGGTGGAATTGATAGTACATTAGCAGCTAAGCTTTGTATATTGGCATTAGGTAAGGAGAATGTTATTGGTGTGATGATGCCAGAGATAGGATTAACAAAACAACAAAATACTGATGATGCTAGGCAATTTGCTGAAAAAGAAGAAATTAGATATTTGCTTCAACCAATTAATAAAATGTTACTTAGTTATGATCTCAATATTCCAATTAATGATATTGCAAAAATGAATCTAAAAGCAAGAATCCGGGCAAATATACTTTATAGTTATGCTAATACTTTTTCAAATAATTCAAATAATACAAGTAATTTCAATAATCATAATAGTCTTAATAAATCCAATACACTAGTTATTGGCACTTCAAACAAAACAGAAGCAATGGTTGGTTACGGAACTAAATATGGGGATTTAGCATGCGACATATTTGTGATTGGTGATTTATTAAAAACAGAAGTTTATGAGATTTCTAAATATCTACAAATTCAAGAATCAATTTTAACTAAAGTGCCAACAGCTGAGCTTTGTGAAGGTCAAACAGATGAACAAGAGCTTGGTATTAAATATACAGAATTAGATGCACAGCTTAAATCTGGTAATCTATCTAAAGAGATTGAAGAAAGAGTAAAGAAGAATGAACATAAAAGAAAGTATCCCTTTGTTGTTAAAGTTCATTAGTAATCTTAAGTATTATAAAAAATAAAATCCTTATTTTCTAACATAGCCATCATTATCAACATAGCTATCAATGCCTTCAATATGGCTAATTTTAGTTCTTCTTCTTAACCATTCTCTAAACTTATTGTCAATTTTAACTCCATGTTTAACAATATCCTTTTTTAACTTTCCATATAACTCTTTTCCTTTTTTATCAAAATCTGTTAATAAAATTACTTCTTTTTTATCTTTATCTATTTCTGATTTCTCTTTAGATTTTTCAACAATTTCAACTACTTGTTCCACAGTTTCAAACAAACCTTTACCATCATTTATTACAACTATTTCATTACTTATCCCTACATTCTCAAGGGCTTTTTTATCATAAGGTCCTTCAACTATTATGATATTTTCAGATTCAACTACTGCTGAAATCCAATCAATCATTGATTCAATTTGTTTCATTTTATTATTCTTTAAAATCCCTTATTCCTCATTATAATGGTTGTTATAATGGGTGTTGTAATGCATTATAACGTCGACAATATTCTGCTGTGTTTTTATTATTAATTTACTCTAATATTTTTCATAACCTGGATTATTAAAATAATCTTTTAATATTTGATTGTGGTCAAAGCACATTTTAGGGATGTTATTTTCCATAATTACCTCAACATCTGTGGCATCATCTCCTGCTTTTAATTCTCCTTTTCCTTCAGCAATAAAAACAACAGTAACATTATGTTTTTTCAGATCTCTTTTTGGATTAGAATATACATGGAATTGTTTAACCAATTGTATATTTAAATTAGTTTCTTCTTTAGTTTCTCTAATTGCAGCTGCTTCTACTGTTTCCCCATAATCAACATAACCACCAGGTAGGGCCCATCCAATTGGATCATATTTTCTTTTGATAAGCACAATGCCGCCCATAAATCGAATAATTATATCAACTGTTAAGTTAGGTGTTTTTGGCACAGAATCATTAATTTCATTGCTTTTTTCCATAGTTTAACAAGAAACCTTTTAAATTTATTAATATTTCTAATTTCTAGGGGTGTATATTGATTAAATGATTTAATTATCAGAATATCACAAAATCTCATAATAATCAATAAGTAATTAATACAATGGGTGATTCCATAAATTATACTATAAAATGTTAAACAAATCCATAACTCTTAAGCATTACAAGAGAAAAGATGTTCAGGAAGCAATTTTAGCTAGTTGTAAAGATAGAGAAGTAGCTTCAAGATTTGGAGAGGGCTTTGGTAAAAGACCAGATGTATTACATTATCCTAATGAAATATTAGAGCTAGCAAAACAAGGAACAACAAGCTTCCATGTAAGTGAAGAGCATTGGAATAATATTTTTGCTTTAAGGCCAGAGCTAACTAAAAAAGAATTAAATGAATTAAGAAAAGGTTGGGATTTGGTATTAGATATTGATTGTAAATATTGGCACTATAGCAAGTTTATAACTAAATTGCTTATTGATCAACTTAAAGCTCATAATATTACATCTATCTCTGTTAAATTTTCAGGTAGCAAGGGGTTTCATATTGGTGTGCCATTTGAATCATTTCCTAACTCTTTTCCTATCCAAGGTAAACCTACAGAAACAAGATTATTATTTCCTGAAGCACCAAAAAGAATTGCTTTATATCTTAAAGATAAGATAGAACCAATCTTCTTAGAACAATTAATGAAAGATAAATCAAAAGAAGAATTAGCAAAAATGCTAGGTATAAATGAAAAAGAACTTTTTAAGAAATTTTGTAAGAAATGCCAAGCAGAACCAAAACAAGCCTTTGCTAAAACATATTTTATTTGTCCAAAGTGTCAAGCAAAAGATGAAAGCAATATACCATTCAAAAGATGTAGTGCATGTAATATTTTCATGGAAAAGATTCAGCCAAATGAAACATTAAGATGTTATAAATGTAGATCAACTGAATTTGAGGAAAAGTTTGATTCTGCTTTAATACTTGATATTGATACTTTACTTATTTCATCAAGGCACATGTATAGGATGCCATATTCTCTACATGAAAAATCTGGGTTATGTAGTGTTGTTATTGATCCAAATAATGTCATGGAGTTTGAAAAACAACAAGCAATTCCATCAGATGTTATTCCTAAATTAAAATTCCTTGATATAACTAATACAAAAGAAGGAGAAGCATCTAGGTTAATTATGGAAGCTTTTGATTATAAACCAGTAATTGAACAAGATGAAATTAAAATTAATAAAAAATATGAAACCCCAGAAGAAGCAATTCCTATGTCAATGTTTCCTCCATGTATGTTAAAGGGTTTACAAGGAATTGATGATGGTAGGAAAAGATTTATGTTTTCTTTGCTTAATTTTTTAGATTGTTGTGGTTACAATCATGCTTCAATTGATCCTATAATCAGAGAATGGAATTCTAAAAACCCAGAACAATTAAAAGAAGTTATTATTAATTCTCAGTTAAGATATAGAAAACAGCATAGAAGAGAGAAGATTCTACCACCAAACTGTATGCAAGCTTACCAAGAAATCAATCTTTGTCATCCTGATGGTTTATGTAGAAGAACTAAAAATCCTGTTCAATATGCTAAGACAAAAGCTTATATAGCAAATCAAGAAGCTAATAAAGGTAAAAGAACTCCTTTAACTGAAGAACAAAAGGAAATGCGAAGAAAACATAGAGCAAAGAAAAAAGAAATGGAAATGAAAAATAATCCAAACATAGAAACAGAAAATAATAAAAATAAAGACATAAATAAAGAATCAAATAAGGAATCAAATAAAGAATCAAATAAAGAAGATCAAACTGAACAAACAGAAAAAGAAGAACAAGCAGATAAGATAGAACAAACAGAAAAAGTAGAACAAAATACAAATAAACAATAAAACAGGTGAAAACATGACACAAATAAGAGCATCACACATATTAGTTAAAACAGAAGAAGAAGCTAAACAAGTTTTAGGAATGATTGAACAAGGTAATTCTTTTGAACAAGTTGCTATGGATAAATCTTTATGTCCAAGTAAGAAGAAAGGTGGAGATTTAGGTTTTTTCGGAAGGCAACAAATGGTTAGAGAATTTGAAGTAGCTGCATTTAATCTAAAAAAAGGAGAAGTTAGTCAACCAGTAAAAACACAATTTGGTTGGCATATCATTAAGTTAACTGATAAGAAATAAATGCAAAAAATAAATAGATATAAAATTAAATCAAGGTAACCATGTCTTTTGATCTTTTAATTTATCTGGTAAGTACTTATCAATAACGAAGTTAAGTCCCCATTTAGCTAAAGCTTGCTGTTCTGCTCTTTTTTTCATTTTTGCCATTTCTTGCAATGCTTTTTGCCATTCTTTATGGTGTTTTACAAAAGGATCATTTTTTATTAAATCTTTGATTTTCTTAAGATCTACATCTTTCAAAGGATGTGATGGTAATTTATAATCAATAATATCTTGTGGTGTTACACCAATAAATTTAGCATTTGGAACACAAAAGTATTTATTAATATGTGCAGCATTGCCACTACCTACTTTTAATGTTCTATAAATTGAACCATAACCATATGGGTCTCCATCTGTAAATACAAATACTGGTAGTTTTTTACTATCACTTAATCTTCTAATAAACCTACGACAAGCTCTTGTTGGGACACCACCCATACTAATTAAAATACAATTTTGTTTTTTCCAGAATTTATGTTTTGCTAATCTTTGAAACATACCTGCTGTTTCAATTGCTAATACAAATTTAGCTTTTGTTTCAAACTTCAATTCTTCAACTGAACTTGGAATAGAGTAAGCTCCTGAACCAAATTTAGTACAATCAATTTTAATTTCTTTTCCAGTTTCCTGATCTTTATCAATAACAACTAGCTGACCAGCGATGTCTCCACCTTTTTCTTCAGGTACAAAACCAATTTGTTCTCTATTTACCATTAACATTGCTTCTACATCATCCATTACATTGTCTGATTCAGATTGTTCATTAAATCTAGCTTCTCCCCAGTTTTTGCTAACATAATAAGCTTCTCTTTTAGTAGCTAAATCACTACTTCCAATTAATTCTTTACTTAATCCCATCATTCTTAAACTTTGAGCAAATGTTTTAATTGTAGAAGCTGTTAGGGTTCTTTCCTTCATTTTACCTAACATTTCAAAATAACCACTTTTAGTACTATAACTTACATTTTGCAAACTTCTGATAGGCATAACTAATGAAGGTAGTTTTTTCTTAATAATCATATTATAGATTCCTTTTGAAATCTCTTTGATATCTTTGATTACTTTTGACATTTTATTTACCTAACTCCTTTTCTTCTTCTTTACCTTTTAATGCTTCTATTTCTTCTTTAACTTCTTCAATAACTTCTTTCCCTATTTTTGCAAAATCTTCATCATATTCAATATTTTTACTTTTATCAAACTCAACTTTTTCAATTGCTCCTCTCTTCTTTTCAAGTGCTTGTTGTAAGCTTAATTCAATTTGTTCTACTTCTTTTTCATTTAACCCTATTAAATCTTTCAATGCTTCAGCAACATGAGGGATATAAATCTCAATAAAACTTCTTTTCTTAAACTCATCACCAATTCTTTTCTTTTTAGCTAGATAACTTCCTAATTTTCTACCACATTCTTGAATTGCTAATCTCATCTCTTTGATAATTTCAGGATAATGTGCAATTGCTTCTTTACTTTCAGATGTGAATGGCACCCATACAGAGGCCATATGTATTGCAATTGTTACAGGGCCTTGTGGTAATGCTCCAGAACTTTGACTTAATCCATAACCTCTCCAATTAGTTTGTTGGGCAGATTTTGTAGCAGCACATGCACCTTGTTGGAATAATAATGGTACTCTATTTGCATACCTAAAAATATTAATTGAACCTTCTTTAGTTTGTTCTCCACCATAAGCAATTGCAGCTTCAATTAAAAATGGATTACCTCTATAAACACTTGGTGGTCTTGTTACACTACAATAATATTCAGCATTAATTTCTTTTTTCAAACCTTTTTCTAATTCTTCTTCACCAATTGGTGCAATACAATCTGTTGGTGGTGCAATTATTTTTGTTTCTTTAATACCTTGAACTAATTTATCAGCCATATCTCTTGATACTTTATTAGGCCTTGTTTTTGGTGGTATTCTTGCATTTTCACAAATTTGTTTTGCTGTTCCACTACCTACTCTAGAAAATTCTTGTGTGAAGAATTGTTGTATGGTTTTTGAAGATGTTATTTTTAACATTCTAATTAATACACCTAATTCAATACCATATGGATGTGGTTTAATTTCAGCAGTTTCTTTTGGCAAGTTCTCAGTTGCTCTTGGAAATATAACTTGCTCTGCTTTTGGTGTAGTATAGATAATTGTAATATGTGGGTTAGCAATAGCTGTTTGTTTTAAATATTGATCAACACTTTGTGACCCTTTATGATAACTTCCCTCTAAATCAAGTTCAATTCTAGTTCCCTGATCTTTTTCCCAATCCATAGTTGCTTCTTTAACAATTTCTGGTTTATTTTTTTGTGTATCAATATGTAATTCATAATAATTAGCAGGTAAATCTTTTTTAATTTTACTAACAATTTTTGCAGGTTTTCCTGTTGTTAATTGTCCATACATTACACTTGCAGAAATACCAATTCCTTGTTGACCTCTGCTCATCTTTAATCTATGAAATTTACTTCCATATAATAATTTTGCAAATATTTTTGGAATTTGTGACTTTAAAATTCCTGGTCCATTGTCTTCTACAATAACTCTAAATCTATCATTACCCATATCAATTATTTCAACATTAATTTCTGGTAAAATTCCTGCTTCTTCACATGCATCTAAGCTATTATCAACTGCTTCTTTAATTGTTGTCAGTAAAGATTTTCTTTTATTATCAAATCCAAGAAGATGTCTATTCTTAGCAAAAAACTCAGCAACACCAATTTCTCTTTGTTTAGCTGCCATTTCATGGGCTTTTGTTGTGCCTTCTTCTATTTTTTTGGTTGTTTTACTTGTAGGTTTTGCACTAGAATCACTATTCTTTCCTGTTAATGTCCTTTGAACCATAACTTTAGAAGTTAAATAGGTTATATTTAAGCTTTTTGCTAGCAAATATTGAGATGATTATATTTAATCTTATTATAATTATGGTATCATGTCCTCATAAAAAACTAGAAAATTGATTAGATTTACATAGAAAAGTATGTGTTGAGGTAGTAAATTATTCTTAAGAAAGTAAGATAAGCCCCTGAGGAGACTTGAACTCCTGATCTGCAGATTACAAATCTGCCGCATTAGCCGCTATGCTACAGGGGCATAGCTTATTGTCTGAAAGAAACCTAGTTTATTTATAAAGTTTTTTACTAAACTCATTACAAAATTAAGAATAATATACCAATTATAGTAATTATTTCACTAAAACCTCAATATTCAAATGGGCTACCAAATGCTCTTGCAGGTTCAAATGGTTTTTTAGGTACAGAGAAAGTATTTAATTCCATCATTCTTTTTACATTTTCTTGTATTCTATATGAATCTTTTATGAATTCTTGTTTATGCATATCTAACAATTTTCTATAAAATCTTTTCCAAAAAATTTCAAAAATAGCTTTTAAAAACCAATTTTTTTGCCATTGGTCATCAGGATCTAATCTTAATTTAGCTTTTACAAGAACTTCAACTTTACCTTTTTGAACTTTCCATTTTTTGCCTTGTTTCATTACTTCAGCATCACTTACTCCAACACCATGTACATCAACTACTAAATGTCTAATATAAAAACTATTTGCTTTTTTTTGTTTAAATAATCTCCACCATACCCACATCTCTCTGCCACCCTGTTGTGTTCTGCTTTCCCAGTAATATTTTTCAGGAAATTCAGCATCTTTTCCTTTAGAATACTCTTCTCTCCATAAAAAGTCATGCAAAGCTACGTAGAAAGCATTGATATGGATAATATCTGTTGCTTTTACTTCCCATTTATCAACAAGTATGTCCATTGGCATAATATACTTTTTATTATTTAATAGATTTATAAAGTTTATCTATGTTTTTAATGTTATACAGAAAAGTTTTATAAACAAAAAACATATTCTTCGGAATATGTTTGTAGGAGTAGTAGGAAAACCAAATATTGGAAAATCAACATTTTTCAAGGCAGCAACACTAGCAGAGGTAGAAATAGCTAATTATCCCTTTGCAACTATCAAGCCAAATCATGCTGTTGGTTATGTTAGGGTTGAGTGTGTTGATAAAGAATTTGGAAAACAATGTAATCCTCGTTTTGGTTCTTGTACAAATGGTATAAGATTAGTTCCAACTGATATGGTTGATGTTGCTGGGCTTGTTCCTGGGGCACATGAAGGTCTTGGAATGGGTAATCAATTTTTAGATGATTTAAGACAAGCAGATGTTTTAGTTCATGTAATTGATATTGCAGGCACAACAAATGAGAAAGGTGAATCAGTTGAAGTATTAAGCTATGATCCTGCAAATGATATTAAATTTTTAGAAGAAGAAATTGATATGTGGTACCTTGGTATCTTAAAAAGGGGTTGGGAAAAGTTTGCAAGGCAAATTCAACAAGAAAAACAAAAAGTTGCTAGGGCATTATCTAAACAACTTTCAGGATTAAAAGTTACAGAAGTTATGGTTGAAGATGCAATAAATTCTCTTAAATTAGATCCAGAAAGCCCTGTTAAATGGACTGACGAAGATTTACATAAAATTGCAACTTATCTAAGAAAAATAACTAAACCAATGATTATTGCAGCTAATAAAATAGACATTCCTGGGGCAGAAAAAAATTATGAGCGTATTAAACAAGATTTTCCTGAATATCTTGTTGTTCCTTGTAGTGCTGAGTCTGAATTAGCATTAAGAGAAGCAGCAAAACATAATCTTATTGAATATACTCCAGGAAATAATGATTTTAAAATTATTGCTTCTGATAAATTAAATGAAAAGCAAACAAAAGCTTTAGAATTTATTAAAGAGAATGTTTTGAATAAATATGGTAATACTGGTGTTCAACAGGTTTTAGATGATGCAATCTTTAAATTATTAAAATATTTTGCAGTTTTTCCTGGTGGAGTTAATAATTTAACAGATAGTGATGGTAATGTGCTCCCAGATTGTTTTTTAATGCCTGAGAATACTACTGCATTGGACTTTGCCTATAAATTACATACTGACTTTGGTAAAAACTTTATTAGAGCAATTGATGTTAAAACAAAGATGACTGTTGGTAAAGAACACAAACTAAAACATAGAGATGTAGTTGAGATTGTGAGTGGGAAATAATTTTTTTAATTGTTTGTTGTTCTTGAGTTAATTCATATCAACTAATTTATTTGATGAATTTTGTATATTCCAAATCATGACTATAAAACTAATCATAGCTATTGTTCCAATAATTAAATGAAATGGCGATATAATTAATAATATTAATGTGAATATAATCACATTTTTGGAAACAGCTTCTTTTTCATTTCTTAGTTTATATTGAAAATTAATCCTATCTGCTAATCTTAACCAGAATACGAAAGCCCAGTAGATATTAAATACTGGGATTAAGAATAATAATATTGCGTTTAGTGCCCCAGGGTCATCTTTTTCAATTTTTGGTAATTTATCATGTTTTAGTCCAAAGTATATTATTGTGAAAATTCCAAAAGTAAGAAAATGTAAAATCACACAAGCAATTATTGGAAATTTAGATGTGAATGAATTCTTTTTAAAGGATTTTATATCTTTTTTACTAAACTTCTTGAGTTCTTCTAAACTTTTATCATATAAAACAATATCTTTTTTCTCTATAGGTGCCTTGTCTGTCCTATTGCCAATTAGTGATGTGTTACAATTTGGACACACATCTTCATCTTCTCCAACTCTTTTTCTACACTTTTTACAATAAGACATCTTAACATATGGCATTCAATTCACCTTTTTTATAAAATTACTAGTGATTCATTCTTTTTTAAAATCTTTTTCCCGCTTAAATGATTCTGGAAGATCAATCATATACTTTCCTTCTTCTAATTTATACACTAAAGGATTTTTATTGTTAAAAAGTTTAACAATATCTACTTCGAACTTTCCAGGTTGTAGAATTTTAATAGTTTCTAGGTCTAATATTACAGGATGTTCAAGATCTTCTTTTTTAACACCAATAATATCACAAGCATCATTTTCAATTTGTTCTTTATCTTCTTCACTTAATTTAATCTGTTCAGTTTCTTTTAATCTTTTTTCCATGGCACTCTTCTTAATATAAAAGAAAAACTTTCCTTCACAACTACATCCTTGTAAAATCTCTTGAGAACCATCATCATAAATTTTATTACATCTTACGCATTGGTGTGGCATTTTTTCACAACTTAAAATTGGTATTTGTAAATAATTGTATTTTGTTTGGATCTTGTTTAATTTCTCTAACAATTGTTGCAGGACCCATTATGGTAAATCCTCTTCTATCTCCTAACAATAAATTAATCATATTACTTTTTATTTTATTAAAGAAGTCTGGATTCTTTTTTTCATCAGGGTAAATTACACCTAATTCAATTCCTTTAAAATCTTCATCAATCTCTTCCATTGTTCTTTTTATTAATTCTGCTTCTTCTTCTTTTCTTAATCTTCCTTCTAATAATAATATATTATTTCCTTTTACTATGTTTAAAACCTTGGAAATTCTTTTATTTGAAACTAGATTAGCAATTTCATCATAAGGCATAAATTGTAATGTTAACATTGTTTTCACCTACTAATCTTAAATAAAGCTTCATAAAATTCATCCATATTATTTCCACATTTAGCAGATATTCCTACAACATCATATTGTGGGAATGCAGTTTGGATTCTTTTTATATCTGATTTTTTTAAATCTATTTTATTTGCAACAAGCAATACAGGAATATCTCTTGCTTGTAAATTACCAACAATTGTAATATTAACTTGAGTGAATGGATCTTTTGTAGAGTCTAAAACAACAATCACAACATCCATGTCATCTAGCCATTTAATTGCATTAACTACTCCTTTAGTTGCTTCTTTTGCTCGAGCCTTTGCTTCTCCGTCTTTCATTCCAACTTTTAGGAAATCTTCATAATCAATTTTTGTAGCAATGCCTGGTGTATCAACCAAATTAAAGCTTAGTTCTTTACCATTTGATTTGATTGTTAATTGTTCTTTTATTTGGATTTCTCGTGTTTCATGTGCAACATTTGAAACACTCCCCATCTCTTCTCCTAACCAGTCTTTACATACCTGATTAGCTAAAGTTGTTTTTCCTCCATTTGGTGGACCATACAACCCCATTTTAATATCCTTTTTTTTCTTAAAAAAGTTACCGAATAATCTTCGCATAAATTTCTGCATTAGAGTTATCATTTCATAATTGTCAAAGAAATTGTTATATATATACTTTTCTATTAATCTTATAAGATAATTCTAAAATTGGTATTTGTTGTCTCTACAGAATCAATAAAACACGATATGAGCGTCAGATTTTCAACATAATCAACATAGTCACTAAAACCAAAACATTTTTTAAACATTAACACTATAATAATTGTAAATGGATGAAAAAGTAAGAAAAGATATAATTGTACTTTTAGATGATGTTGTTAAAACTCTTGAAAAGAAAGATGTTTTGGGTTTACAAGAATTAAGCAACCATATTATTCATTCTGCTTCCATTTTTCAAGATGAGTATTCTATTAGTACTGCTGTTATTGTATTTGCATTATCAAAAATTATTCAAAGAAAAAGCTTTATTGACATTAGGATAATTACTTTATTAAGAAAAGCTAATCACCACTTAAAAAAATATCAAATTAATAAATATACAAATGATATAAGAAAATTAATTACTCATATTTCCAGAACAGATTCTAAATTAGATCTTTATATTCAACATGTTATGGATGAAGCACATGTAAAAAAAGCTTCCAAAATTTATGAACATGGTATTTCATTAGGACAAACAGCACAGTTGCTTGGTATCTCTCAATGGGAGCTTATGAAATACATAGGCCATACTAAAATTACAGAAGGAGTTACAGAGAAAGTTAGTGTGAGAACAAGATTAAAGTATGTAGATGAATTATTTGGATTATAGTGATATTTAGATTATAGTAAAATACAATCTTCATAAAAAGATAAAATAACTCAAAAACAAACATTAATTTGCAATAATACATATGAAATGTCTACAATAATGCAGATGAAACTAAAATGAAAGCAATAGTATTTGATACAGGTCCAATAATCAGTTTAACTTTAAATAATTTACTTTGGTTAATTGAACCTCTAAAAGATCGTTTTAATGGTGAGTTTTATATAACTCCAGCTGTTTATGATGAATTAGTTAATAAACCTTTAAATACAAAGAAATATAAGTTTGAGGCCCTACAAATTCTTCCATATATTACAAAAGGTGTTCTTAAAGTTGTAACTAATGATGAAATTAAACTTCTTACTGCTGAACTACTTGAAAAAATAA
Organism: Candidatus Woesearchaeota archaeon; assembly: GCA_018657385.1. Classification (GTDB taxonomy): domain Archaea; phylum Nanobdellota; class Nanobdellia; order Woesearchaeales; family DSVV01; genus JABHXF01. Next base: position 106,010 of record JABHXF010000023.1, read on the forward strand.
ATACTACATTCAAAGCAAAAGGGAATTGGATCAAGGTTGTACATTTGGGTGAGATGGAAGCAATTGCCACAGCATTACATTATGGCTCTAAAACTGTTGTAATTGATGAGCGAACTTCTAGAAAATTAATAGAAGATCCAGATGGTATTGCTTCAAGGTTATCAAGAAAGCTTCATATGAAAATTGAAGTTAATCAGAAAAATCTAGGTTTTATTAAAAAAGAATTGGGTAATCTAAAAGTTATTAGGAGTACTGAATTAGCAATTGTAGCATATAAATCTGGTTTATTAAAAAGATATATGTTAGAAGACGAGAAAAAAATCATAAAAAATCTTGAAAAATCTATTTTAGAAGGTGTATTATGGGGTATAAAACTTAATGGATGTTCTATAAGGGAAGATGAAATAATTAAGATGATTAAATTCTTGACTTGATTACTTTTTCTTTGTTTTTTTACTTTTTTTGGTGTGTTTTGATGTTTTTGTTTTCTTTTTAGTTGTTTTCTTAGTTTTAGTTTTACTCCCTGTTTTCTTAACTTTTGTATTCTTCTTTACACTTTTTGTTTTTACTTGTGCTTTAGTAGTACTAGATTTTGCCTTTATTGGTTTATTAATTAATTTTTTGAGTTCTTCTGCTTCATAAAGAAATTCTGCTTCTTCTTTCTTTAAGCCACTTTCATTTGGCATATTTTGATTTTCTATTTTTTTGGCGTTTCTCAGAGCCCACCACACTTTTATTTTTTGGAACATTTTAGCACCTTCTTTTTTTATTGTTAGATTTCATCAAATTAATTGTAACTTGGTTTACATTTATTATATTATTCTTTAATAAGGTTATTTAAATATTTTATTAAATCAATAAATTTAAAAATAAGTACTCTCTAAGTTATTAGCTGATGGTTAATATAAAGGGGTTTTTGAAGGATGTAGGGTTATTACTCTCAGATGTGGGTAATTTTCTAGAAAGGCAATTATGGGCTTTTTTAAAGTTAGTAAAGCATTTTGATTATAGTAATGCATATATCACATTTAAAGAAAATCTTAATATCTTTTTGAACTCTAAATCAATATATTTCATTTCAATTTTTTTACCAATTATTCTTACTTTAATTGTAGCTATTAGTGTTAATATTGATACCTCAACTGATTATGATTTGGCATATCATTATAATTCAAGTTCTAATGACTTAGTTATGGAGTCTTTTTTGACTAAATTAGACAATAACTTAGATATTTATAATTATCCTACTAATGAGGCATGTTTGGATTCTGTAAGACTTATGGAATCATCATTTTGTATTATTCTTTCAGATGGTTTTTTTGTAAATAATAATCAAACAGATGTATTTGAGATTAATATTGGTGAAAAAAGCTTAACTTTATTTGATGAATCATTTACTCATATTAATTCTTCTTTGGTATCAACTCTTAAAGAAAATAGTCTTTCTGATCCAATTACAATAAAAAAAATTAAAATTCAAGATAAGAGTCTTCTTATTTTAATAACAAATATTCTTATGTTTTTTACTATATTGTTAACAATAATCTTTTCTTCTGTTGTCTTTTTTTATAGGAAATCAAATTTAGATGATATGTATTCTAATGTTGGTGTATACAAGAAATTAGCCTTTGAAACATTTTTCTCCTCTTTTGTTATTTTCTTATCTTTATCATTAGTTATATTTCTTCTTGTTTTATTGGCTTTTGGTTTATCATTCTCATTAATATTTAAACTATTATTAATTTTAATCTTATCTTCATCTGTGTTTACCTTTATTGGGATGTTTATTGGTTCATTAACAAAGGTAGAAGATATTAATTTATTTGCCTCAATTTCTGTTGCTAGTGTTATGATTTTCTTTTCAAATTTAATTTTACGTAATTATGATCCTAATTCATTTCTTCATTACTTGTTTAATTTGAATCCATACCATCTTATAACTAAATTAATAAAACATACAATTTTATTTAACAATGGCTTTGGTGGGTTTGTTTATGAATTAATGATCTTGTTTGTATTGTTGTTATCATTTGCAACCTTTTTTGTTGCACTTTATTATATTTTAATTGAAAAGGATTTTTTAGCAAAATTTGTTATCAAAGATAAATCTGAAAAAGCGTATAAAGATATTAAACATATTAGAAAATCAGTTCCTTCATTAAGTACTGAGGAATTATCATTATCTCAATTTCAAGAAGTAGAAGAATTAAGAAGAAAGAGAAAACATTATCAGTCACAATCAAGGACTACTTATCAAAAAATAGTTCATGTTAATGTAGAGAAGAAAAAGAAATTAGATCAACAATTAAAAGATAATACTAAGGATGAAAAATTAGTCAGTAAAGTAGATAAAAAGGTAAATAAACAAGCAGATAAACAAGTAGGGAATAAAGCAGATAGTGAAGATTCAGCAGATGAATCAAGGGGAGATGAATATTTAGAAGAATTATATAAGGAACAATTAAAAGAAGAAGGAAAATAATCTAAAAAAAGTAGTTTTATCTAAATGTAATTAGTTACAATTTAACTACTCATAATCAATTAATCTTCATCTACTCTTATTTTGCTTTTTGTCGACTGTAAAACTGAATCTTGCCGTAATCATATCCACAAAATATATATATTACTTATGGTGCCTAACTAATTCTATGTTTATTCGTATAAAATACATAAAAAATCAACCTTATGCTTATAAAGTAAGGAATAGATGGACTAAAAAAGGCACTAGGCAGAAAACAACTGGTTATTTAGGTAGGGTTTATTACTTAAAGCCACTAGAAAGCCATAATTTGCTCACTTTTGAAGATTTTCTAGGCATCCCCTCTACAGTGGATTATATTAAAAAAAGCTCTTCTAGGTCAATTATACTAGATCTAATAAAG
>JABHXF010000024.1 GCA_018657385.1 Candidatus Woesearchaeota archaeon
AGCCCAACAAGCCCAACAAGCCCAACAAGCCCAACAAGCCTTACAAAAAAATGACATTAACAATTGAAGAAAAACAATTTTTATTACAGCTTGCAAGAAAAGCAATTGAGCATTACTTAGATTCAGGTAGTGTTTTAACAATTGAAGATATTGAAAATCAAAGTAAATTGCCTGAATCATTAACTGAAGAAAAAGGTAGTTTTGTTACATTAACTGTTCATTCTGCTTTAAGGGGTTGTATTGGTCATTTATTACCTGTACAAGCTTTGTATAAAGATGTAATTGATAATGCATTGCATGCAGCTTTTGAAGATCCAAGATTTCCTGCAATGGTGAAAAAAGAATTAGAAGATGTTACTATTGAAATTTCAGTTTTAGATGTTCCTCAAAAATTAGATTATAAAGATGAAAATGATTTATTAAATCAATTAAGTAAAACAAAACCTGGTGTAATAATTAAAAAAGGTGTTCAGCAGGCAACTTATTTGCCTCAAGTTTGGGATGATTTACCAGATGTTCAAGAATTTTTATCAAGTTTATGTATGAAAGCAGGTTTAAATCCAAAAGAGTGGAAATCTGGCATTGATATAGAAGTTTATGGTGTTGATAAATTTACTGAAGAAAATTGATTGTTTTACATTCTAATACTTTTTTCATTCTAATTTTTTTCGAATATTCTTTTAATAATTTATAATAATTAGATTTTCATATTAACAATATTTAGTATTATTGAGTAATTATATGATTTCTTATATAATATAAGTTTACATATAAATATACAGAAAATATATAAATAACATAATTAAGAAGTATATTAGATATTATATTCATTATAATATAAAAAAGATTATAAGATATTAAAAATAAAAGGTGATATTAAATGGCTAAAGCTAAAAGAAAGAGTTCTGTAAAAAAATCTTCAGTTTATTCTAAGCAAAAGAAAAATAATTCAAAATGGATTTTCTTAACTGCTGTGACACTAGTTTTTGTATTGTTGATAGTACTTTTTTTGATGTCATCATTGAATACATTCATAGATGAACAAAAAACACCAACAGATACACAAACAACAGATACACAAATGGCAACTGATACTACTGAATTAATGGATGAAGAAGAACAAGATTTATTGGGTATGGCAATTGGTGGATTTGTTGAAGACGATCCTGATCTTGTTGCAAATATCTTACCAAAAATGGCTGTAATCAATCCAACAACTGCTACAGCTTATATGGATAGTGCAAATAATCCTGCAACAGGAAAGTCATTTACAATCCAAGTTGAAGCATATCCTAAAGATAGTACTATAAATGTACCTGATGCATTAAAAAAATTAAATCATTTTAAAATTACTTTGGGTTATTCTAATGCTTTTTTTGATTTTGTAAATGCAGTAGTATATTCTGATCCAGGTACAAAAATGGCTGGTAGTTGGGATACAACATTTGATGATAACGATATAAGTGTTATTTTTGAAGGACAAGGAAAAGATGCTGCGTCATTTTTTCCATATGATGAAAAAGTTATTTTAGCTGAATTTACATTTAAGCCAAAAAAAGATTTAGGTACATATTCTATTAACTTATTAGGTATTGAAATGATTAATAGTTTAAATAATGGTGCACCAGCAGATCTTATTATGGTTGATCCAGGTAATGATCATATTGAGGTTAATTTTAATTTGAAAGTATATGAAGATAATGATAATGATGGATATGGTAAAGGTGGATTTGATTTCACACCTAGTGATAATCCTCTTAATGGTTATGTAGCAAATAATCAAGATTGTAATGATGATACAGCAAATGATCCTACAATAGATGTTTTTGGAAATCCTTATGCATGTCCAGATACTAAAGCTGGTTGTATTTATGGAGATCCAAATACATTAGATCCTTATAATCTTGAAGGAAACAATCCTCATGCTTATTATTCACCTGAATGTGCTATCTGTCAAAATCCTAGTCAACTTGCAAATGAAGTTTGTGATGGGATAGATAATAATTGTGGTGGGGGTACAGATGAGGGGGTAAAACCAACCTGTAATGACGAAGGTTATGAATGTGGTGTATTTTATCTTTGTAAAGGTGGACAGGATCTAGATTGTAATAATGAACCTTATGCTGATGGATTAAAACTTGATGGCCATAAAAGATGTGCGCTTGAATTTGCAGGTGTTTCTGAATTTTGTGATGTTGCAACTGGTGAATGTGTTGGTGATTTAAGTGATTGTGCAGATATTGAATCAGAATTAACACAATGTCAAGCTGATTTAGGAGAATGTGAAGGTAATCTTGAAGATTGTTATAACAATAATCCTGGGTGTGATGCTGATGAATGTGCTGCTTTAGGAGGAGAATGTGGTGCAAATGGTTATTGTGTAATTCCATTAAGCATTGGCTGGGATTGTATTCAAACTGCAACTACTGTTAAACTTAGTGAGGATGCAACAGTTAAGGAATCACATCCTATTACTTCTTGTGTAGATTCTAATGGACAAAGTAGTTTTGAGGAATATGCATGTATTGGTAATTCTTTAGGTCAGAAAAATACAATATGTCCAGCTGGTTGTGATGATAATGGTTGTCTTGGTGCATGTCCAATTGTTTCAACTTTTGAACCTATTTTAGAATTAACACCAGCATGTGGTTTAGTTGAAGATGATGGACAAACACATTGTAATGATTTTGAAAATTGTAAAACATGTTCATTAGATTGTGGAGAATGTCAAATTGAAGGCCTTTCAGGAACAGCATGTCTAAATGATCCAAATACATTAGCACCATTAAATGATAAAGATTGTGATGGTGTTCCAGATAATGAAGAATTAACAGCAGCAACAATAACACAATTAGGATATTCAGTATTGATTGGAAAAGATTGTGTTAATGATCCAGATTGTGATGGGGATGGTGTTGAAGATGGTTATGACTATTGTCCAAACACTGATTCAGATGGAATAGGTACAGTATTTACTGGAAGAATTAATGGATATGGTTGTTATGCAGCTGATGTTGGAACAGGAAATACACAATCCTCAGTAAGACCAGATGGTTGCTTCTCTCATTGGGATACAACATATTATATTGGTTATTACACTAATTTGATGAAACAAGGATCATGTAATAATGTATTTGGGAATTCAATAGTTAAGTAATTGGTGTAATACAAAATGACCATTAAAAAAAGAGATACAACAAAAACAAAGATAAGAAATATCTTTGTTTATTTTTGTTTATTTATTTTTTTATTTTCTTTTTCAGTAATTGTATTTGCAGAAACTACAGATCCTAATATCAATGGTATGCCAAAGAAAAGTGCAATGCTTTATCCATTGCCAGAAGCAGTTGATGTTGGAAAAGAAATAGAATTTGATCTTATTATTAATCCTTTTTTAGAAGGAGTTCCAAAAAGTCTTCAAAAACTTAATCATTATGAATTTAGGATGAGTTTTAATCCAAATGCAGTTAAATTACAGTTTGTTGAAAGTCTATTACCTAATTTTGAAATAAAACAAACAGGTTCAACAGGAGAAGTTATAGTAAAAGCAGTTGGAGTTGATCCTGCAGCAGATGTTTATTATTTTGAGCCAACTAAATTATTAAAATTTAAATTTCTAGCAACTAAAGAATCAAAAGAAGCTCCTGTTAAAATTGATAAATTATATCTTATGAATTCTTTAGGTGAAGGAGGAACAGAGGCAGAATTAATAACTGATTTATTTGATGGTAAACTTGCTGTTCTTGAAGAAGGTCTTAATACTTACATAAATGAATATTATGCTGGTAATAGTAATACTATTAATGGTTATGGTAGTAGGACTCAGTATTGGAATCTAACAGAGCCAGAGAAGGATGAAGTATTCGAAGCATGGGATTTATTATCTGCAGAAGAAAAAGCAAAATATGCTCAATGTGTACCAAGTTGCGAAGCAAAACAATGTGGTACAGATGGTTGCGGTGGTTTTTGTGGAACAGATGATGGTTTATGTTTGAATGGAAATGAATGTTTTGATTTCAAATGCACTTGTCAGCCAAATTGTTTTGGAAAAGTTTGTGGTGATAATAGTTGTGGTGGTCTTTGTTCAGATAGAAAATGCACTAAATATGATGAACATAGAATACCTGGACAAATATGGAATAAGTGGTATACTTATTTGCTGATAATCTTGGTTTTAGTTATCTTAATTGGATCATTGATTTTTTCAGAGAGAGGAAAAATCAAAGGAAAGTATCAACAATGGAAATTAAGAAGGCAAGAAGCAAAACAAGCAAAAGCCCTGGATAAACATGTTCAACAGCATGAAACAAGACAACAGACACGACAAGAAGCAACTCAGCCAGCTGTTGAAGTTCCAACGCAATTAACAGATTACATTAATAAACAGCGTTCAAAAGGATTTAATAAGGACCAGATTCAAAAATCTTTATTAAATGTTGGTTGGAAAAAAGATCTAATTAATAATGCCTTTAAAAAATTAGGTCTTTAATTTTTTATTTTATTTTATTTTTTACTTTGTTTACTATAGTATTATGATAATAATACTAATAAAATAATACTAACTAAAAAAATGTATGAAAATGAAACATTCAAGACACCCATTTTTAAGATTATTAATTGCTATATTGGTTGTTAGTACCTTTGTTTTAGGTTTAACACTCTTTAATTCTGTTTACTTGAAGAATTCTAATTTTAAATCTTTTGATATTGGATCTTTTGATATGATTACAGGGATGGCTGTTAGTGGTTTTGATGAAATTACTGAAGAACTTCCAGGTGCAAATCCTAATGAAGCAAGACTTAATCCTAAAATTGCAACTATTATTATTGATACTTTAGATAAAGATGATGAGGGTAATGTTAATACGTATCCTTTTACAATGGATGTTTATGCTTATCCTTATGTAACTGGTTCTAGAAATCCAGTGAAATTTGATAATTATAAAATTAGACTTAGAGTTTTTAGTGCTCAGTTAGGTGTACTTACTGCAAAAAATAATTTAGCTGGGGAATGGACAACTCAATTTACTGCAAGTAATCCTATTCCTGGTTACATGGATTATATTTTTCAGGCAACTGGTAAAAATGGTGCAACTTATGATATGACTTCTACAAATTTGGCAGAGTTCACATTTAAGCCAAAATATCCAGGACTAGAAGCATCTGCTCAGATAGTAATTGTAGAAATTGATGTTAATCATCCTCTTATTGGCCCTTCACCATTTGATGATTATTTTGGTTCTCAGATTTATATTAAAAATAGATATTATCTTGATAAAGATAATGATGACTTTGGTGATTCTAATTCTCCAATTGAAATTGGAGAAGGTGAATCTGTACCTAATAATTATGCTTATGCCGATGATAATACTGATTGTGATGATAATACTAATGATGATCCAGATAGTTGTCCAACTGTTGTAAATGGTGGTTGTTATGGTTTTGCAGGAATTCCTATTACTAAATATTTAGATAATAAAAATTGTGCAATTTGCAGGAATCCAGGTATGACTATGGATAATGATAATGATGGTGTTGATACTGATTGTGATGGTTTAGATGGTGGAACAACAGCTTGTGAAAATAGTGGTACTTGTGATGTGGAAATTTGTAATAATAATCATGATGACGATGACGATACAAAAGTAGATGGGGATGATTCAGATTGTTTAGGTCAAAAAGGCACATGTTCATCAGGAAAAGTTTATGTTTGGACTTTTACAGATAAAGACATTGGGGGTTTTAGTGTTCCAACTAATAATGGTTGTGCAAGACTTAATTATTGTATTTATGGAGAAAGTTCTTATTTATTAGGGACTGTATTATCAACTGATGCAAGTTTAATTTGTACTGGTCATGATTATTTAACAGAATGGAAAAAATGTAATGCTGCTAATGAAGGTATTGCATTATTTAGTAAAGAATGTGAAAATGGAAAATGGGTTGATTTAAGTGAAGGAGAGGTTGTTGTTCAGGATGATGACCATGATTCGCCTGTTACTGAAGAACAATACAAATTATTAACTCCTGGTTGTGGTTTAGATGTTGATGGAGATGGTTTTTTATGTGATTATTCTGAAAATTATTATACTTGTGAATATGATTGTAAAAAATCAAAAATATGTGATCCTGATGAAATTATTTGGAATAATGGCCAGAATGTTTATGGCAGTTTGGATTATTGTTTGGTAGAGGATTCAGTTTGTACTCAAAATGGATTAGCATGTTCTGGTGTAGATACAGATGGTGATTTATTATCAGATGCATATGAGACTTATCTTGAATCAAAAATACCTACTGAAGTAACATCTCTACAGGATTATGTAACTTGGTTTGATAATTCTATTTCTGATTCAGATAAGGATGGTATTAATGATGATTGGGATGTATGTCCAGGTACATATACTCTTGATGGAGTATTAACTTTATCTACTGGAAAAATTAATGCTTTTGGGTGTTATTCCTCTGATGTATCTAGACAAGTAGAAAAAGATGTAAGACCAGATGGTTGTTTTAGTTTTTATGATACTACATTTTATCTAAGTTATTATACTAATCTTATGGGTGGTAAGAGCTGTTCATATCAGTATAATAAATAGAATTTATAATTATCACATGATAGGTAATTCTAAATATCATCTAAAATATGGTTTGTTATATAACCTTGGTTTTGGCCAATTACCATTTGTTCAATAACATTTATAAACCTCTACTAATACCAAATATATTGGATTAATTATATAATAAAATAAGGTGAAATTATGCCGTGTGAAATGTGTGGAGCACAAGGGAATACATTCAAAGCAAATATTGAAGGTGCTGAATTAGTAGTTTGTCAAGGCTGTGCTAAATATGGTAAAATTATTTCTAGAGTAAGAGCTCCTGTTAAAGAAAAAAAATCAGTAAGAAGACAAGAAAGTGTAACAAAACCTATTGAAAAATTAAGAAATGAAATTATCCAAGTTATTGCTGATGATTTTTCAGATAAAATTAAGAAAGGCAGAGAAAAGTTAGGATTAAAACAAAAAGAATTAGCCTTAAAATTAGCTGAAAAAGAATCTTTAATTCATAATGTTGAATCAGGTAAATTTATTCCTAGTATTAATTTAGCAAGAAAATTTGAAAGATTTCTAAAAGTAAAAATTGTAGAGCAGCATGAAGAAACTCGTGATAAGAAGTATAATGCATCAAAGGTTGCTTTAACAATTGGTGATATGTTGACTATAAAAAAGTAAGAAGTAGGAAGTTCTAAGTAAAAAGTGTGATTAAGAAGTTTGAAAGTAAGAAAGCTAGACAGCTTGAAAGACTATTTTGTTCGTTCAAGCTTTCAGACTTTCAAGCCTTCAAACTTATTTTTACCACAAGCTTTTTATATCAATATATTAATAATATCTAATTAATATGAAAAAGAAGTGTAAATTACTTATTTTATTTGTTTTGTTTTTAATAGCTTTATCTTTATCAGGTTTTGCAGATGATGTTCAGGAAAACGTTACAACAATTGAAAATTTTGAGGTTTCTTTAACTTTAATTGATCTTACATCTAATGAAATTGTTCAAAATGTTACTTTAAATTATTTAATTAATGGGATTAGTTCATCAATTTTTATTGATGATAGTGGTTTGTTTAAGTTAAGTTTGCCTGAGGGGAATTATGTTATTCAAATAGAAGCTTTTGATCAATTAACACCTTCTGCTGATTATTATGGTGAGGTTAAATTTAGTGTTAATGAGGATTTATCCAAACAAATGTATGTTTACCCTATTGGTTTAATTAGGGGTTTTGTTAAGGATAGTTTAGATAATATTGTACCAAATGCTGCTCTTAAGTTTGAGTGTGTTGCAATGGTTATTACTGAATATCCAGTGGAAACAGATCAATTTGGTTTTTTCAAAGTAGAAAATGCACCTGTTAGTTCATGCAAAATTATTACAAGTTATGAAGATTCAATAGGCATGGTTGAGTTTGATGTAACAAAAGGCAGCTTAAATGATGTTACCATTAACCTTGATAAGAGTTTAATTAAAAATAATGATTATGGTGTTTTTAATTATTTAGCTGTGTTGTTAGGAATATTGGTTGTTTTAGTTGCAATATGGTATTTTAATAAGAATAATAGGCATATTAAACCTTATACTAAATCAACTAAAGCTATGGATAAATCTCAATCAGGATCAAAATTAAAGCCAAAACTAGCTGAAACAGTTAATATTAATGTATCAGAAACAATATTAAAGACTCTTAACAAGAAAGAAAAAGCAGTTGTTGAATTTCTATTAGCTAATACAAATAAAGCTTCTCAGGCTAAGATTAGGCATGCCACAGGTATTCCTAGAACTTCTCTTTCTAGAGTATTACAAAGTTTAGAAGGGAAAAAAATTGTCCATGTAGAAAAACATGGAAAAATGGTTAATGTTGCTTTAACAGATTTCTTTCTAGGTAAAAAATGAATTGGTTGCTTTTTTAGGCTTATTTTATGATTTGGGCATTGATTTGATCTTCTTTTAAGTTTAATGTCCACCCAAGATATATATATTTGTTCTGCGTTATAGGTGTTATGATATTAAAAAGGTTTGAAGGGCTTGATGCTTGGAGGGCTTGGAGGGCAAATGGCGCCTTTCAAGCCTTTCCAGCTTCAAGCTTTCCTAGCCTTAATAAATTTTGGAGGAAACAAAAATGAGAAAATTAATGATTGGAATTATGATGGTTATGCTTATGGCACTTGTTCCTGCTGTTATGGCTACTGATGTGCTGCCAGCATATAATGAAAATAGTTGCGTTGAGAGTGATGGTTTAGATTATGACATTAAGGGCTTTGCAAAAGGGTCTGATGAAAATACTGGTGTGTTTGCACAATATTATGACACATGTGGTAATACTATAGGTGATGAAGGAAGAGCAAAAGGAGTGTATATTGCTGAGACCCATTGTAGTGGTTCTGAAGAAGAACCATATGTACATACAGAATGGTATGAATGTGAAAATGGTTGTTTTGATGGTGCTTGTTTAAAAGATCTTGTTGTTGAACTTGAAACTCCATGTTCTGATAGTGATGGCGGACAAAATATGTATGTTAAGGGGATTATTAATGGTGAAGTTGCACCTGAAGATGGTCCAACAGAAGATATGTGTTTAGGTGATGGTAAAGTTAGAGAATTATATTGTAAAGATGGTATTGGTACTCCTAAACTTATGGCTTGTATTGATGGTTATGGTTGTGTTGATGGTGCATGTGTACCAAAAAATGTTCCAGAACAAATGCCAACTGAAGAATTACCAGATCTAAGTGTTGTAAGTATTAATTATGATAGTAATAATTATAAAGCAAAAGTTTGTAATGTTGGAGAAAAGCCAGTTTCAAATTTTATGGTGACTTTCCAAGCAAAAGATATCCAAAATAATTTATATTATGTTCCAACAATAACACCAGGAAATTGTGTAGATATTTACTCATGGGCTTATAGTTATTTTGGTATAAATATTGATAATGTACAAGAACATTATGTTGGTGTTTATCTTGACAATAAAGGTGAGATAAAAGAAAAGGAAGAAGGAAATAATTTCTATGATAAGCCTGGAACAAATGTTCCTGATGAAGTAGTTGGTGATGAAACTAATTGTAATACTATTTTAGTGGATGATTGTCAAACTGTTCCTGGTGGAATTCAAGTTTGGAAAAAAGGATGGACTAATCATCATTTCTTAGAAAACAAATGCAGGAATGATCCACAATGGGGATTTAAAGATTATCAATCTTCTTGTATTGATAGTTACTCATATAATGCATGTAGTAAGCCATGTTCATTTGAAGAAGAAGAAGTTGAAGAAGTTGTAGAGGATTTCAATTATGATTATGAGTTCTACAGAAGCAAGCTTAAGTATGGTGAATGTGCAGATCCAGATGGTGGATTTAATCCAAAAATCAAAGGTTGGGCTTATGGCTACAATGAATGGAATGAAGGATATCTTGGCTGGGGAGATTATTGTAGTGCAACACCTGAAGGTTCAGAAGTTGATGAAGGAAGATTTCTTCATGAAGCTGAATGTTTAACTGTAGCAGAAGGTGGAATCACTGAAGTAAGATATCAAGATCCAATCAAATGTAATTCTGGCTGTGAAGATGGTGTTTGTTTAGGTGATGGTAGCTTCGAATTCCTTGATGAATATGAATATCAGGAACCAATTGATAAAAATAATGGATTTGTTGAGGGTAAAATGCCTGAAGTAGTAGAGTATAATGACTACCCAAGACCAGATCATATGAGACCAAATCATATAGGGCCAATCCCAAATGAACCAATTATAATTTCACCAGGTGGTTATTGTGATGGTTGTATGTATGATGACAAATGTTTACCAATTGGAACTAAGAAAGTAAATGGCAAACCATTATTTTGTGATTTAGATGGTGTTTTTAAAACTCAAAAATTAGATGATGCATACTGTGATAATAACTTTGAATGTAAAAGTAATTTTTGTAGTAACAGTAAATGCATTGATATTGGTAAAGAGTTAAAAGAAACCAAAGGTTTGCTAAATAGAATCTTAGCTTGGTTAGATAAACTATTTTAATTTTTTTATTTATTTTAATATTCAAGAATAACCCTTTAGATATACCGGAAATTTGCCTAAAAAGAAGACTATGTATTGTCTTTTAGATTAATTGGCAAGTTTACTGGATTGTAAAAATAGCTATTTTAGACTATTTTTACAATACGGCCTAGACAATAACATACTCACCCCTTGTTCCCTAGTCTAGGTCTTTTTTTTCTTAAATTCTTTTTGCTTTTTATAAGGTCTTTTCCTTGAGTGTAAAATAACAACATAATTGAATAAGCACTGCTTTTAAATCCAACAACATGGCCGGGCGAGGCGAAGCCGAGTAGGATATTTGCTTGCAAATGTCCGTCCGTGCCATTGTTGTTGTTGGATTTAATATAAGTATAATAAGAAGAAAAAAATCATGAGAAACACGTCCTCCGGACCTAGTAAAAGAGAAAAAATTATTCTCTACATGCTTTAATAAATCCTAAAAACAATGGATTTGGACTTAACATTCTTGAAGTAAATTCTGGGTGGTATTGTGAACCAACAAAAAATTTATGTGTAGGTAATTCTAGTATTTGCATGATTGGAACATTAGGTGCTTTTCCAGAGAATATCATGCCATTTTTTTCAAATACTTCAAGGTAAGCGGGATTAAATTCAAATCTATGTCTAAATCTTTCTCTGATCTGTGTTTTATTAACTCTAAGATCATTGAATTCAAGATTATTTGGCTTAAGATTATCTTCTTCTACAATGTTTTCATTATTTTTGTTTAAGTTTTCATCAAATTTATCTAAACCATATAATCTCCAGGCCATTGTGTTTTCTTTAACATCTATGTTTCTTCCACCTAATCTCATATTACCACCAAGACCTTCAATCTTTTTTTGCTCTGGAAGAATATCAACTACTGGATTTATACAATTTGGTGAAATTTCTGTTGTATGGGCATTTTCTAGGTTACAAACATTTCTTGCAAAATCAATAACTGCCATTTGGAATCCATAGCATAAACCAAGATAAGGGAGGTTCTTTTCTCTTGCATATTTAACACAGGCAATTTTTCCTTCAACTCCTCTTTTTCCAAAACCACCTGGTACAATTATTCCGTCGACAATTTTACTTACTCTAATTCCTTTATTTATCTTTAATGCTTCTTCTACATTAATTTTTCCTTCTTCAATATCAGTTGTTTCAATCCATTGGATATTTATTTTAGTTTTTGTAGCTGCTGCACAATGTTCTAAGGCTTTGATAATTGAAGCATATGAATCTTGAACATTTGTATATTTACCTGTAATTCCAATTGTTATTTCTTTTTCAGGGTTATCAATTGCTTTAATATAATTATCAACTTTTTCTAATTCTTTTTGTTGTGAATAAAAATCTGTTTTTGGTGTTAGATTTAATTGGTCTAATAATTCAGTATCAAGCTGTGTTTTTTTCATTAAAGCAGGAACTTTATAGATTGAACTGACGTCATGCATGCTAAAAACACTTTTCATTGGAACATTTGAGAAAATACTTATTTTTTCTCTTATTTTATCAGTCACAGGGTTGTTGCATCTGCATGCAATAAGATCAGGTTGTATTCCCATGCTTAATAACATTCTTAATCCAAGTTGGCCAGCTTTTGATTTTTGTTCTCCAAGAGTTTTAGGTTCTAATATATATGTAAGGGCAACATTGCAGACATTTTCTTTACCTTCTTCATAAGCTAATTCTCTAACAGCTTCAATATAAACACTATTTTCAATATCACCAACTGTTCCTCCAATTTCAACTAATACAACATCTGCTTCGGAATCTAATGCTAGTTTTCTTAATCTTCTTTTTACTTCTCCTGTAACATGTGGTATATATTGAACATCTCTGCCAAGAAAACCACCTTTTCTTTCTAATTCTAAGATACTTGTGTATAATTGTCCATTTGTTGTGAAATTTTTGCCTGACAAAGTTGTATTAAGTAATCTTTCATATGTCCCAAGGTCCATGTCGCATTCCATACCATCATCTAGAACATAAACTTCTCCATGCCTGTATGGATTTAAAGTTCCTGAATCAACATTTAGGTAGCCTTCTAATTTAATTGGGGTAACTTTATAGCCATTTATTTGTAATAGCTTGCCAATGGATGAACTTACAATACCCTTTCCTAACCCACTCATGACAGTACCCATAATAATTACAAATTTTGTTTTTCCAGGAGTATAACCTTTAACTTCTGCTTCATAAAATTCATTTTCTTCTTTTTTAGCTGAGATTTTATTGAGAATATCTAATCCTGAATTATTTTCACTCATATTTCCACCTTTTTTGATTAATTTTATTAAAATTCCTATAATTATACATACTATTATTAGAGATTGCTCTGTTTAATATCAACTTAGAACGAATTTCAGCAATAATTTTTGTGTGCATTAATTGGATATGATATAAATCATATTAAAAGATTGTTGGTATCAAATATATATATTGTATTTTCCATTAAATTATATGTGATAAGTTCTTTAGGTTGTGAGTAATGAGTCTTGAGTTATTGGTTGGTTATCAGTAAGTAGTTATGAGTGCTACTGTGCTTTCTCAAAACTAATTAACTCAAGACCAACTCATAACTCACTACCCCAAACTCACTACCCCAAACTCAATACCTAACTAATATATACCATTAACTTTATATAACTGTGTAACTCTAGAGTATTTATGATATTAGGATTAATAGGTTTAGCATTATTAGCAATTGCTTGGATACCTGAAACAATAGAGATAATTAGGAACAAAAAAGAGAAAATAGACTGGAGATTTGGTGTATTATATGTTCTAGGATCATTGGTTCTTGCAATTTACTCTTATCAAATAGGCGATACTATCTTTGTTATATTAAATGCTTTTATATTTGTTATGAGCAGTATATCTTTGGTTTATTCGCTTAAGAAGTAATGAAAAGTTTGAAAGTCAGAGGTTTGAAGTGGGTTATAAGTTTATTAGTTAGTAGTTTTTGGTTGTTAGTTATTAGTGTTATAGATAACAATGACCAACAACTAAGAACCACTTACTACAAACCAACTTATTACTTAGAACTTCAAACTACTTACTCTTAAAAGAATGTTTGCCATAACCCTGAATATACATGCCATCCATCAAATGGTGGAATTGGCAGCATATTAAAGATGAATAAGAACATGTTAATTCTTTTTGTTAGAACTAATGCAACGTGTTGTGTTTTAGTTAAACTTTTTGCAGTTTTTAAAATATACCATGATCCTAAGAATAATAATAAATTAACACCTGGTCCTGCAAATCCAATTAATGCAGACTGCCATGGCATTGCAGCTGCTGAATGAGCAACATATGCAGGAACAAAGAATACAAACGGAGCTCCAACAAGCTTTAATACAACTCCTAAGCCTAACCAAGTATAAGCAGCATGGAAAGTAGCATAAAGGCCCATTGCCATTGCAACAAACTTATGTCCAAGCTCATGTAAAATAATTGCTGGTGCTGTAACAAGAATTGCAAATTTAAAATCTTCCCAATTAATAAATCTATTTGGTTTATAATCTGTTAATGGCTCATAATCATATTCTTGCGGCTTTTTAAACCAATCTTTGAATATGAAGCCTATGGCTAGAGTCATTATTATAATATCAATTATTTCTGTTATTGAGATGAATGCCATTTTTATTTTATTAAACTATCTGTCATATCTTTTGGTTTTTTTATACCCATTAACTCTAAAATTGTAGGTGTAATGTTTGCTAATCCTTTATTCTTTTTTAATGTTATGCTTTTTAGTTGTTTGTTTTTAGATATTAATGAGAATTGCACTTGATTAAGAGTATGTGATGCTTTATGTTCTCCATTTGCATACTTCATTTCTTCACAATTCCCATGATCGCCTGTAATCATAATAACATAATCTTTTTTTAATGCTTCTTTTACTATTTTACCAATACATTTATCAACTATATTACATGCTTGAATTGCTGCTTTTAGATTTCCTGAATGTCCAACAAGATCACCATTTGCAAAGTTTAGTGCAATGAAATGAAATTTACCTGTTTTTATTTGTGTAATTAACTTTGTTGTAACTTTAAGTGCACTCATCTCTGGTTTTTCAGAATAATCTGCACATCTTGGTGAATTAATTGGGATTCTTACTTCATTTTTATTTGGTTTGTCTAATTGTGAGTTAAAGAAAAAAGTAACATGTGCAAATTTTTCAGTTTCTGCAATTCTTAATTGTTTTAGTTTGTTTTTTGCTAAGATTGCTCCTAAATTATTTTTTACATAAGTTTCTGGGAACACATAATCTAGTTTCATTTGTTTTTCATAATTTGTCATGCAAACATAATGTAATTTTTTAAATTCTTTTACTCTGAATAAATTGAAATCCTTCTCGACAAATGCATGTGTTAACTGTCTTGCTCTGTCTGTTCTAAAATTCCAAAATATAACTGCATCCTTATCTGAGATATTTGGTGTGCCTTTCATTTTCATAGGCTTGACATAATAATCTGTTTTCGCTCCATATCTGTAAGCTTTTTTCATTGCAGTTAATGTGTCTGTTTCAATATATCCTTTTCCAAAAGTTAGTAATTCATATGCTAATTGTGTTCGCTTCCAATTTCTGTCTCTATCCATTGCATAATATCTTCCAACAATAGAAGCAATCTTAACATTGAACTCCTGCTTTTTGTTTTTTGTTTTATCATTGCTTGTGTTTTTATTGCTTTTTTTGTTTGCACCCATTGCTTTAACTCTTTTATCAAATTCTTTGAAATATTTGCTTGCAGATTTCTCAGGAGTATCTCTTCCATCTAGAAATGCATGAACATAAACATTCTTTACCTTATTTTGTTTTGCAAGTTTTAGTAATGCATATAGATGTTCAGTTGTTGCATGTACTCCTTCATCACTGAATAAACCTATTAAATGTAAGTTTGATTTATTTTTCTTAATATGTTTAATTGCTTTTAGAAGTGTTTTATTTTTGAAGAAGGAATCTTTTCCTTTACTGGCAATTGCTTTATTGATATGTTCAAATTCCTGTAATACAATTCTTCCTGCTCCAATTGTATAATGCCCAACTTCACTTCCCCCTTCAACATTACTAGGAAGGCCAACTGCTTTACCACTGGCTTTTAGAAGAGTAAAAGGATATTTCTTTTCATATGAATCAATGTTTGGTGTTTTTGCTAGTTTAACAGCATTCCCTATTTTTCTAGCATTCTTTTTACTATAACCCCAACCATCTCTTATTATTAATAGTACTTTGTTATTTGGTATCATAATATTTATTTTTCCTCTTTTTTTCTGACTTACTTAAATCATTTATTATCATAGAGCTTAATAACACAAAGACAGTTAAATAACCATCAATTATTGAAAAACACACACTATTGTATGATTTGATAATTAACCAAACTGTCCATATGATACTCATTACATATAATCCTGCTTTAAGTCTATTTCTAAACATTTTAAAAATTTGGAATTACTCCTATTATTCTTAATATTAATACTATTCCTGCAATTATAATTATTGCCCAGCCTAATGCCTCATACCATTTGATTTTAGCTTTCTTATTCATAATATCACCTTTATAATTACTTTATCTATAGATATAAAAAGGTTATGGTTGTTACCTATGATTGATAAAATGTGATGAGATAAGAAAATAACAACAATGGCCAGGCGAAGCGAAGCTGAGTAGGACTTTATGCAATAAAGTCCGTCTGTGCCAATTGTGTTGTTATTGAACCTTGGTTCCGTCATACCTCTAAGTTTTAACTTGAGGTAGGATGGACACACACTTCAGTGTGTGAAAAAAAGCGAAGCTTTTTCAATTCTAAACTTTTATATTAAATATGCACATTGAATTTAGTGTA
>JABHXF010000025.1 GCA_018657385.1 Candidatus Woesearchaeota archaeon
AAAAGACCTTCCATTAAATGAAGCATATTGTTTTGATGGCAAATCAACTATTACTTATCAAGGATTAGATGATAATAATGAACCTCAATTTATATTAGGTGATTGTCAGTTTTCTTTAGATTTACAAGAAGATGGTAATGGTTGTTATATTATGGCAACAGGTGCTCCAGGTAATGTTTATAATTTTGATGGAACTGAATGGAACGATCTAACAGGAGTTGATAATGGGATTACTCCTGTGCTTACTAACATATGGGGTGATTCTAGTGATGATCTGTATTTTATGGCGGGCTATAATATAAAAAATGAATTTATTGGAGTTCAAGAAGAACTACTTCCTACTTTGTACAATTATGATGGTAATGTACTTAAACCATTAGATCTTGATGCAAATGTTTTAGAATTGTATAGTGATATTCAGGGTTTTAGTAATGAAGAAAAATATATTCTTGCTAATGAAAATATGTTTGGTGATGAAATACCAATACCTCTTCTATACAAATCAATTGCTGAAGGAAGTTGGGTTTATAATCAATTACCACAAAATACTTTAGGTACAATAATGACACATATAAATATTGTTGCTCCAAATGATTATTATTTACTTGGTGTAAATTTTAATGATGAGAGTTCAAAAATATTGCATTATAAAAATAATGATTGGGTGCCAGTAATAGCTCCAAACATTGATTTTAATGAGATGATATTTTTAGATATTTGGAGTTCAAGTCCAGAAGATGTTTATATCTTAGGATGGGAAGAAGATGGAGTTGTATTATTACATTCAGGAGAACAAGGATTTGAAGATATTACAAATGATTTAAACCTTGATGACTCATTACAATATATATTTGGTATGTGGGGCACTGCAGAAGATGATATTTATTTAGCAGGAAGTGAAGAAATATATGCTGATTTAAATCATGAATTATTAGCATGTACTCTTGATAGTGAATGTGATAGTAAATGCATAGATAAAATTTGCAAAGAACCTGTTATGAAAAGTGTAGTCTATCATTATGATGGTGAAACTTGGAGTGATATATTAATTGCAGAAAATTTACTTAATACATTTTTGTTAGATGTTTGGGGAGATGGAAATGGTAATGTGTATGCATCAGGATTAAGAGAAGTTAAAGAAAATGGTATTACAAGTGAGAATGGAATAATTCTATATAATGACCCAGATAACACAGAAACACCAGAAGGAACATGGACTAACTATAATGTTGAAAACATAGATGGTTTTACTACTGTGTTTGGTGTTTGTGAAGATTGTGAAAAAACAGGTTGTGAAGATTCTGAAACATGTAATGTTGATACTGGTGCATGTATTTGTGCAACTGATGATGCTTGTTTAACAGGTCAAACATGTGTTGAAGGTCAATGCTTAGAACCAAGTAATTGTGCTGATGATGAAGGATGTAATGGTGGAGTCTGTTCAATTACAAGTGAGATAATAGATGGTGTTGCAGTAGCATGGCTTTCACAAGGAGAATTTTTATCAACAACAATTGATGGTGTGAATCACATAATTGAAATGGTAGATGTTACTCTTGCTTCAACAGGTGAGATTACTACATGTAATTTCTTAGTTGATGATCAGTCTGTATTTGTTGATAAAGGTACAACTGAAATTGTTAATAATGTTGTGTTAGGTGTAACAGATAGTAATACTATCTCCTCACCAACACAAAATGTAAATATTTGTAAAATAAGTATTGCTACATCCTCAGGTAGTGAAGTAATGTTAGATGTTACAGATGGCACATGTGTTGAATGTTTAGTAGATGCAGATTGTTCTGCAAGTAATCCTGTTTGTGATGCTAATGTTTGCACAGCTGCTCCAGTTGTTGTAGACCCTAATGCTAATCAACAACAGCAAGTTGGTGGTACAAGTAGTAGTAGTAGCAGTAGTGGTAATCAATGTACAATTGCAAAAGATCCTGTTGCATGTAGTAAAAAGAAAGATATAACTCCATGTGTTGAAAGCAAGATAATCTATACTTGTGAAAGTACTTGTGGAACATCATTATTATTCCAATATGATTGTGATGGTAATACTGTAAGCTTTGCACCAGGATGTAATAATAAAGTTAGGGATGTTTTAGAAGAAGGAATTGATTGTGGTGGACCATGTGCAACTAAATGTCCAGATTATTGTAAAAACAATAAGAAAGATGCAGATGAAAAGGGAATTGATTGTGGTGGTAAGAGATGTAAACCATGTGCACCAGTTTTAGTAAAAGGAACAGCCAAAGTAGAAACAAAAACTGAAGTTAAACCTGAACAACCACCTGTTGTGCAAGAGCCAAAATCTAATCTAAGATGGTTCTTGTTAGGATTAATTCCATTGTTTTTGGTAATTGGTTTGATTGTATTTTTAATTGTAAGAAAGCATCCACCTCAAAATATGGCATCTGTTGGAACAACATCAATTAGAAAAGAAGGTGTTAAATCAATTCCAGAGATGGAAGAAAAACCAAAATCATTACCACCATTGGAAAAACCAAAAGTAATAGAAGAACCAAAAGTAGTAGATAAAACGAAAATGGATAAAGCAAAATTAAAAAGTTTTGTTAAAAGTGAATTACATAATGGTAAGAGCAAAGAACAAATTACTAAAAGCTTGGAAAGATTAGGATATCATGTTGAGCATATTGAATATTTTTTTGATAAAAAGATGCATGAAGTTATGCCTAAACATTATGAAAAGCAAATGAGGGATTTTATTTTAGCTCAGCTTGATAAAGGTAAATCACCATTGGAGATTAGAAATCTACTAAAAGAACAAGGTTGGAGTGATGGCGTGGTTGATAAATTTTTAATTGAATAATTTTTTATTTTTATTTTTTATTAATTAAGGTGAAAACATGGCAAGAAAAAAAACAATGAATAAAATCATCAATAAAAATATTGAACAGGAAAAATATCATTATAAACTTATGGTGGCTGTAGTGGTTGTGTTAATTTTATTATTAGTTGTATTTTTTCTAGTAAGGTATAATGCTGATTTAGCTGGAAAAGCAATAAGTTCAGAATTAAATTCTGATATTTTAACAGAAGCACAGATTACAGATAATGAATATGTTATGGAGGGTGCTACACTTAACTCTGAAGAAAAAAAAACAAATTATAATCACTTTTTAGTTTCATTATTACCTTTTGTTTTAATTGGTGCATTAATTGGTTCTGTGTTAATGAGAAAGTCTCACCCACATCATGAATTAATGCATGGGATCAATATTAAACATACAGGTAAAGAAAAATATAATAAATTTAGTAAAAGATTTAAATGAGTAAATAAAAGGAATTTTAGATGGTTAAAGAAATACAATTTTCAAAATCAATGCATTTTGTTATTTATATCCTTGTAATTTTAATTTTAATTGGCTTAGCTATATTCTTGTATTCTGTTCAAGACAATAGTCAAGATAATAATTTTGCAGGAAAAGCAACAGGAGACCTAGCTGGGAAAGCAACTGGTGGTTTTGATTGTTTAAGTAATGGGGATTGTGATGATGGTGTAAAATGTATTGGTGGATTTTGTGGAGATTCTGGAACAACATATGATGACTTTTCAGATCAAGAAAATAATGAAGATGATCTTGATGACCTTAGTTGTATGACAGATGATGATTGTTTTCCTGATGAAACATGTATAGATGGACTTTGTGAATTTTTTGGAGAAGAATGTAGTCCAGAATGTAATTCAAATGAAGAATGTATGGATGGAATGTG
>JABHXF010000026.1 GCA_018657385.1 Candidatus Woesearchaeota archaeon
GATTGACACCAAACTTCCAAGTCCATTCTCATTTAATTTGGCTCTACAAGGTTACATTGATGTCTTAAGAATTGAAGACAAAGTTGAATTTATCAAAAGAATGCATGAGATGGTAACTGCAAAGATTTCTTTGAAAGAAGGAAAAGCTAAGGAAAAAGCAATTCCAGACTTTGATTACAAAGATATGTGGAGAAAGATCGAAGAAGAAAGACTAGAACAAGTCGACGAAGAAACCGCTGAGTTAAAAATGGAAGTCTGGAACCTAAAAAAAGTACCAGGCTTTGCAAAAACAGAATTAATAAGAATGATCGATGGCCATACAGATATCCGATTAGATGTCCTAAGAGAAATCGACAACCACAAAACCCAAATCAAAAAGAACTGGCCAAAGAAACTGAGTAAGTTTATTCTAGAAAGGAAGAAAGAGTTGGATTAGGTCCCTTATTCCTTTCTTCTAGTATAAGTCCAACTATGAAATTTTAATCTCCATTCAAGTTGCTTTTCATCAAGAGATGGTCCATTGCAATTATAAATTTTAATAGGAGCATCTATTAATTTATCAATTAATTCTTGTTTTCTATCCTCAGTCCAACCATCAAATCTCAAGAAGTTTACACAACTTTGGTGCAATCTAACCACTAACCTTCCTCAATTCCACCCTCAACAAAACCAAAGAAATTACTGCAGCAACTAAAGAACCAATTACCATTGCAACTGCCACAGATAAATAACCATAACCTAAAACAAAGACAAACAAATAAGCTAAAGGCATTGGCACAATTAAAAACCTAATTAAATTAATAACCAACCCTGGCAAACCATAACCCATTGCTTGAATAACTCTGCTTACAATCATACTTACAGCCATTAATGGAAACATTAATACAATAATTCGTAAATAACCTGATCCTAAACTTAACAAAACAATATCAGGTGTAAATATTCTTAAAAAGAATGAAGGAAATAAAAATAAAATCAAACCCATCAATGAACTAAAGACAACACCAATCTTTATTCCATAAAATATAACTTCCTTCAACAACTTAAATTCTTTTGCACCATAAAACATCCCAACTAAAGTTAATAATGCCATTGACAATGCAATTATTGGCATATAAGATACACTTTCTAATCTAAATGAAATTCCTAATGCTGCAATATGATCTGTTCCAAAATGAGCCATAAAACGATTAACAAAGATAGTATAGAATGACATTAATAACATCATTACTGATGCTGGTGCACCAATTGTAAATATTTCTTTTATTATAGAAAAATCTAATTTAAATGAATCAAAATGTATTCGTAAATATGACTTTTTCCAAGTATAATATACAAACAACAAGAAACCAATAAAAAATGCAATTAAAGTAGCTATTCCAGCACCTTTTACACCAAAACCAAAATAATAAATAAATATTGGATCTAAAATAATATTTAACACCAAAGCAAAAACTTGAATCTTCATAGGGGTCTTTGGATCCCCTTGTGCAGAAAAGATACTATTCAATATAAATGTAATAAACATAAAAAATATTGCAAATAAAACAAA
This sequence comes from Candidatus Woesearchaeota archaeon, assembly GCA_018657385.1. Taxonomy (GTDB): domain Archaea; phylum Nanobdellota; class Nanobdellia; order Woesearchaeales; family DSVV01; genus JABHXF01. The sequence continues at coordinate 1,553 of JABHXF010000026.1, forward strand.
TGTCATATAACCCATTGCTAATTCTAAAACATTTCCAGAAGCTCCAAATAAAATAAACAAAGGTCTTAAACTAACTAAACCTAATATTAATACAACAAAAGCAAAGAATATACAAATATACAAACCATGCATTGCTGCATTCTCTGCAGCTTTCTTCTTTTTAGCTCCTAAATATCTTGCAATAACAGAAGACATTCCTGTTCCAACACCTGCATTAATTGCTATTAAGATAAAAAACAACGGAAAACTAAAAGTTAATGCTGCAATAGATTCTGCACCCAATCTACCAACAAAAGCAGTATCAACTACATTATACAATACTTGGAATAACATTCCAATTAACATAGGAAAAGCTAATGTTAACAAAGCCTTCTTAGGATTTTTAATAAATTCATCTACTCGATTCTTTTTCATACTAAATTTAGGAAACAAGAAACTTATAAATGTCAAAAAATATCATATAGTAAATACAAAAATTTTAAA
>JABHXF010000027.1 GCA_018657385.1 Candidatus Woesearchaeota archaeon
ATACTTGGCAATATGCTGAAGCTGTTAATTCAGTTGAAGGAGATACAAATGCTTCAGTTGTTTTAAATCCAGATAATTTTACTAGATGGTCAAATGTTACTATACAGATAACACCCTATGATGGAACAGTTAATGGTACTGCCATTAACAAAAGTATAAACATCACTAATTTACAAGCATTTGTAAATTCAACTACTATTTATTCTCCTGATAATTGTCCGACAACACCAATAAACGGCACTAGCATGTATAATGATGAAGATATTGATAGTGGAACAATTTACTTTGAATGGTTTGTTGATAATACAATTAATTTTAATGAAATAATTACTAGTCAAACACCAGGAATTAATGCAAGCAGAAATCTAAGTGCAGATAATTTCACAATAGGTAATGTAGTTAAATTACAAACAACAGTATTTGATGGTATTGAAAATGGGAGTGCAACAAATTCATCAAGTATTACAATAGTTAGTTGTGCTGGTGATGGAAGCCCACAAGCTGGAGGAGGACCTGAAGAAGATGAAGAAGTAGTAGAAGAAGTAGTAGAAGAACGAGATGAAACTATTGATGAAACAATAGAAGAAATAATTGATATTATCCCACCATATTGTGAATCTACTTCAAGTTGTACTAGTTGGAGTAGATGTGTTGATGGAGAAAAATCTAAAACATGTAGAGGAATAAGTAGTGATTGTAGTTCAAATAGTTATACTGAAACAGAAAGATGTTGCAATAGTGATAGAGAATGTGGTGAAGGATACTTGTGCGAAAGTGAAGTATGTGTATTAACAGATCAATGTACAGATAGTGATGGAAGAAACATCTATTCAAAAGGTGAAGTTATTCTTTTATTAGATAGTAAATCTGAGACTAATGAAGATAGTTGTATTGATGAATCAAATGTATTAGAATATATGTGTCAAGACAGTTCATCTGTAACAAGAGAATCATTTAGCTGTGAAAATGGTTGTGAAGATGGAAAGTGTATAGAATGTGTTCCAGAAATTGAATGTGGTGAATGGGGTAATTGTGAAGAAGTAGATTCAATAAATATTGATCCAAGAGATACAGCACCATCACCTACACAAACTAGAACTTGTTATGATTTAAACAGATGTACAGAAGAATATACAGAGACACAATCTTGCTGTCCTGATGGAATAATTGGAAAAGCATTTGGATCATGTGAATTTTCATGTGAACCAAGTAGAAACTGTGAAAGAAGTGAATGTGAAAGAGGAATGATTTATGAAACATGTATTTATACTGATGAAAAGTGTGTAAGAACAACTGAATTAGTTAATAGAGAAGAATGTGCAATTGATGAGGATATTGAAAAAGATATTGAAGAAACTATTAAAGTTATTGAAGATGTAGAAAATGAAAGAGATTATAAAATTAGTGATGAACACAAAACAGATATTGTTGATGAAGCATTAGAATATTTAGGTATTCAAGAAGATTGGATAAGTGAAGGAAGAGAAATTGATGTAACATTAGAAGAAGAAGATTCATCAATTAATGAACATACCACTACAACAATAAGAAAATTAGAATTAGATCATACAAGTGAAGAATCTAGAGAATACATGGGAAATTTAGAAGAAGATACATCCACAGGACAATTAACTTCATTACCATATGGACATATAGTCAATACAATAACAGTTGAAGATAGAGAAACAAATGAAGAAAAAACAGTAAGTTCAATTACTGTTGTATTAAATGGAGAAGATGAAGAAAGAAAAGCAATAAACAATCTAAGAGTAATAGAATATATACCAAGAGAGATTGCAAAAACTAGAGAAGACATTGCTTATGTTGGACTGGCTGGTAGAGTAATTGAAAGCGGACCTAATTTAATAATTGAATGGGATGTTGGAACAATAGATCCTAGTGAAAAGAAAGAGTTTACATACCTTGTAAGAAAAAAAGTAAAATCTGTTGAAACTGTTGCAATTGTTACAGGTGAGTATAAAAATAAAATAGCAAGAAATAGTTTACCATGTACAAGAACTACATATTCAGAAACAAAAAAACCAGTAACTACAATCAAATCAGATAATTTAGAATCAATGCCAATAGTTATTGATGAAAAAGATGAAATAATAGTACCAGCATTTAATGTAAAATGTGATGGAGACAATATTGACTTTACATTAAATGTTCCTGAAAACTATGGTGATATAAAAATATTAAAATGTAGTGAAGAAGAATGCATAACTATAACACAAGAAACAGTTAGTGAGTTAGAATGTGGAAAAGAGATAATAAGAGAGAAAGTTATTGAAGAGCAATATGTTAATTTTATCCCTATTGAAGCAGAACAAGTTGAAATTAATATAGAGGAATTTAAGAACGCAATTTCAAATATTGAAAATAATATAAATTATTATGACGACAAAGAAGTTACCATTACTTCAATAAATGAAGAAGCATCTCAACCAAGTAACCCTAATTTAAAAATAGTTGGAGCTTCTGTCAAACTAAGACCTAAGAAAAATAAAATAAAAGTAACATTACCTTTTATTGAGAATAGTGGATTTAATGAAGGGAGTTATGGAATATATATTAAAATAGTAAATGAAGAATATGATTTAAATAAGGAAAAAGAAGTAATTGAAATTATTGGAAAAGCATTTTCTGCAATAGAACTTCAAGAAAAGATTAATGAAGATAAGTTCACTTGGAAATATATAGGAGGAGAAATAAATAATCAAAATAAAGTAATAACTGTTGAAATAGAGGATGTAAATGAATATTTAGATGAAAATAAAGAAATTGAAGTTGCAGTCATGGGGTTATTGTGCTTAAATTGTAATGATGCAGAATTAAAGAAAGTTTATGATCCAAAATATAAAGTAAAAAATGCAGTGATTCTTATCCATGGACTTGCAAGTAGTCCTGCAACTTATGAACATATAATAAAAGACATAAAGATGACTGACCAGCCATTCCAAGCATGGATATTTGGTTATCCTACAACAAGAGAAATAATTGATAATGCAAAAGACCTTGCAAATCAGTTAGAAAAAAATCAAGAAGAATTTGAAAATGTATACATTGCTGCGCATAGTTTAGGTGGAATAATATCACAACAAGCACTATATTATGCAGAACAAGAAAATCTAAAAACACCAGGTAAATTTAAGTTTATTAATAAAGTAAGAAGTGTTGTTGCAATTGGAACACCAAATGAGGGCATACCAATAGGACCATATAAAAAATTATTTCAACATATTATTGATTTGAAAACAAAAGATAATTTGTTTGATATGGATAATGAACTTGTACAAAAATTATCAAAAGGATTAATTACTCCTCAAGTTGAAGGTATAGAATATTATGTAATTGCAGGAGACAAACCATATCCATTCAGTAGCATATTCTTTGAGAAAGAATTAGGAAGAGAAAAAGTAATTGAAGCAAATGATGGAATTGTTGGAGTTAAGAGTGCACAAAATATTGGGGGAGAATACAAAAATAATGAATGTGTGGATTTTTGGCAACTAAGCCTAACACATACTGAATTATTAGATAATCCAATAGGAAGAAAACAAATTGAAAAAATAGTTTCACAAGAAGTATTAGAAGAAACAGATTTAAAAGTAATCATGGGTAAAAATCAATTTTATCAATTCCATATTTCAGAATGTAATGAAGATGATATGTATATTGCAATAGGTAAAAAACTAGAAGATAGGGAAGTAATTGATTATGCTGGTTGTAAATGTGGGGATGATTATTGTGCATGGTATGAAGATAATAATAATTGTCCAAGCGATTGTCCTGAATTAAGAGACGCAAGAGTTCTTGGTAAAGGCACAGTATTTGGAATAATTGCATTATTAATAATCAGTATATTAGTGTTAGTAGGATCTGCAGGATATGCACCTTATAGAGTGTACATACATATTCTTGAAAAGAAAATGAGAACATTACATTTTAAAAATGCGAAAAAAGAAAATTTAGGAATGCATATAGAAAAGTTATCTGAAAAAATGCATATAGATAAGATAAAAGAAAAATTAATCAAAAAAGGATGGAATAAGCATGTAGTAGAACATCATATTAAACAACATAATATAAATATTTTAGGACAGATGAGAGATTATGCCACTAAAATGATAAATAAAGGTGTTGAACCAATTAAATTAAGAGAACATCTAATTTCAAAAGGATGGCATCACAGCCATGTAGATAAAATATTAGGCATCACTCCAGTATATATGTTATCCCAAATGAGAGATTATTCAAAACAAAGATTAGAAAAGGGACACGACAAAATTACAATAAGAAAGGACCTTATTAAAAAAGGATGGTCACCCCAGATAATAGATAGATCATTAGGTATTGATAAAGAAGATGGTGTAACAATATTAAAACAACATATCGATAGAGAAGTAAAAAATAAAAGAGATATAGATGATATTGAAAAATCATTAATCAAAAAAGGATGGAATAAAGGATTAGTAAAAGAACTTACAAAAAGAAAAAAGATTTTAAGTTTAAATAGACTACGAGAATATGTTAAAAAAGAGTTAATAAGAGGTGAAAGTCCATTAAAAATAAAACATATGCTTGTAGAAAAACATTGGGATAAAAAAACTATTGATAATTTATTAAGTATGACACATAAAGTAGGATTAAGTGTAATAATCCATTATGTTAGACAACAAAAAGGCAAAGGAAAATCAGTTCATGAGATCAGAGAAAATTTAATTAATAAAGGATGGAACCATAAATCAGTTGATAATTTATTAAACATAAGTGGGAAAGAAGGAATTGATAAAGGATTAAACTACATTAAAAAACAATTAGATAAAGGTGCGGACCCACAACAAATTAGAAGTGCATTAATTAAAAAAGGATGGTCAGTTGAGTTAGTTAATAAGTTATTAAAAACAAGTAATATGGCTGGAGTAGTTGTGTTCAAAGATTATTTACATCATGCACATGAACATGATCATGACATTCAAAAAGTAAAAAAAGAGTTAGTTATATCTGGATGGGATAATAAAATTATTGAACAAGTAACTAAACATATTAAGAATAATAAATATAAAACAAAAATAAAAACATTGATAGAATATGTAATCATACATTTGAAAACAAAAGAAGATCCTAAAATAATAAGAAAGATATTAATTAAAAAAGGTTGGAACAAAGAAATAGTTGATAAAGTAGTAAAAATAGGATTATATGATATTAAAAAGAAAAAATTAAATGATTTATCAAAATATATTTACAAAATGATTAAAGAAGGCCATAGAAAAAAACAAGTTGTTGAATTGTTAATCTCAAAAGGGTGGTCAATGGAAGCAATTAAAAAAGCAATGAAAAAAAATTAATGAAAATGTTAGAAGAACTTTTGACTTAATACTTAATACTTATTACTTTTCTATCTTTTACTAACAATATCACTAATTGGCATTCTTAGATTAATTGTGTTAATTATTTTTGCAAACAATGGAGCAATATTCACTTCTTTATACCATGGATAAAGTTCAAAGAATTTTTTATTATGATAAACAGAATCTGTTCCAATAACAGCCTTTATTTGCTGATTCTTATAGAACTCATGGAAATGATTAATACAATCACCATTCATCAAAGGAAATGTACATGCAACTATAATTTCTTTTGCTCCTTGTTTTTTTAATTCGTCAATAACATTAATCATTGTCCCACCTGTATCTACTATGTCATCAACAATTAAAACATTTTTACCAGAAACATCACCAATTAATGTTACTTTATCAACAACATTCACAGCTGAATAATCTCTTTCTTTATTCATCATAGCTAATCCTGCATTTAATTTTCTTGCATAAAACCTTGCTCTTGGAACACCACCAGTATCTGGACTTACAACAACAAGTTCTGATAAATAATTAGAATAATGGTTCTTAAAGTAATCCAATATATGATCTGCAGCAAACAAATTAATAAAATCAGAAGTTCTAAAAAATCCAGTAATTGCATCTGCATGAACATCTAGCGTAATAATGGAATTTAGACTTAAATGTTCTAAAAGATTTGCTATCAAACTAGCAGTAATTGGTTCTCGAGATTTCTTTTTTTCTTGCCTAGCATAGGGATAACAAGGAACAATAAGATTAACATAAGCAGCTCCTGCTCTTCTAGCTGCATCAACTGCACTGAACATTGCCATTAAACGATCATTAATTGATTTAGGATTATGGGGGTTTTCCATACACTGAACAATATAAACATCATTCCCTCTAATTGATTTTTCAATTACTATCTTAATTTCACCATTTGCAAAGGTTTCTTCTTTTGTTTCAACTAATCTAAATTCTTGTTCTGGTCTAAGTTTCTTCAAAGCTTCTGCTATACTATCTGCAAAATACTTGCCTGCTTCACAAGAAATAATACTTAATTTTCCCCTTGACATATTAATTGATAGAAAGCTTGTCGGATTTATATAATTTTTCATATAAATTAATATGTCAAGAATCACCGGTCAATAGACTAGTGGAATGAAGCGAAAGCTTCATCTCGAGATACAATGACCAGTGGTTCTTGAGCATACTCAGAATACCACCAGTCAATAGACTGGTGGTATACTGACATATTAATAGAACGAAAACTATATATAACGCTTAATATAAGATAATATATGATGAAAAAAAAGAGGTTAATATCAAACATAGTAGTTATAGTAATCTTTCTAATTTTAGCTATCATTAGTCCAAATGTTAGTGCCAGCTGTATAATACCTCAAAATGAAATGATAATTACACAAAATACAATTTTATGTGAAGATACATATAAATTAGCATATGGTATTGTAATTGGTGCTAGTGGAATCATATTAGATTGTAATAATGCTGTAATTAAGGGTTTTGGATTTGGAGATGGAATTAAATTAGAAGAAGTTTCTGAAGTTACTATTAAAGATTGCAAAATCCATGATTATGAAAATGGTATTTACTTGAAAAAGTCATCAAATAATCAACTTACAAATAATAAGCTAATAGGAAATATTAATGGAATTGCATTAGAAGATTCTAGCTCTAATAGTCTTTTGAACAATGATGATAAAAGTATTGAAACTAGTATTGTTAACATTGATGTTAGCGAAGAAATTGTAGAACCAGTTATTCTTAATACTGAAGTAACAATAAAAGAAGAAGAAGAAATAATAGAAGTAATTAAGACAACTAAAAAAAATACAGAAGTTAAGGAAACAAAAAGTGAATATGATAAAGAAATAACAGAAACAATAACTAATGATAAGAATTCTGTAAAAAATATAGTTAGTATAAGAAGATATAATCATTTAGATGCAGATAAATCTGTTGAAATCACTAAAACAAGAACAATTAATGATAAAGATGATAAAACCACATATAAAACAACCATAAAAGCAAAAGAAGATGTTAAAGGATTAGTAGTATATGAATACTTTCCTAAAGAAGTAGCTGAACATGTTCGTGAAATCAACTTTTATGAAAAGATGATTCTTGTTGAGGAAGATCCAATTGTAAAAAAAGAAATTGGAGAGATGAAGAAAGATGAAGTTGTTACAATCACTTATGATATTGAAAAAATAATTAAAGGGAATCAAAATCCTAGCTCTGTTGTAAGTATTGAAAAAAGTAATACTATTATTAGTTTATTATCAAGTATTTCTTATATTTTTGCTGTTTATATTGCTCTTGTTTTATTTAAAAGATATAAAGCAGATAAATTATTAAAAAATTTCAAGAAAAGTACAAATAAATTATTTGGTGTCCCATTTCCAATAGCATATGTTATTTTGCTATTAATACCAAAGGTAAATTATAGCTTATTATTAAGTGAAAATTGTGCAATATTATTTTATATTATAATCATTAAAATGGAATTTTGGATTTTATATTTCTTAGTTAAACATAAATCAATATCTTATTACTTGTCTAGAGCATGGAGAAAAGTTAAAAAAAATTAAATAATATGAATTTGTAATAAGAAAATCAAAGAATAAAAAGTAGAAAAAATAAGAAAATTAATTCTTAACTTTAACTTCAACAGTTTTTGTTGCAGCCCAAACATTCTCAAACATTTGTTTTAAAGCACCTGCAAAAAACTCTGTGTTTACCCAAATACCCACATCATACGCTGGAACTGCTTTAGCATCATCCATTAAAGCAAAAGTTATTTCTTTGTCATCAACAATACAGATTCTTGCTTTTACTGAGCTAATTGATCTGATTTCAGCACTTTTACTTAATGTATCAAATGCTTTTTGTGATTTTTTTGTTATAGAAGCTGCAATTCTAATTTGTACTCCTCTCTTAGCAGCTCTATCAATTGATCTCTTTAATGAATCTGCTTTTCTGATTAAACCTTGTTCAGTTGTTAAAATCTCAACTGTTGATTGTGCATTATTAATCATAGTATTCATTGTGTGATAAACATTTTGTCTATCTCTTAATGCACCACTTAATTCAGAAGGTTCAATAACTTCAACACCTTTTGAGTAAAGAACATCTAATTCTTGTAATAATTCATCATTTTTAAGTTCATCAATTATTTCTGCTTGTTTTTCTGCATCTTGCCTAACTTTTTTCTTAACTCTCTCAATAACTTCTTGAGGTTTAACTGCAATATACTTAATCGGTTTTCCAATTTTCATAACAATAAAGCTCTTTTTCTCAAGACTTTCTAGAACATCATAAGCTCTTGATCTTGGAACACCAGAAATATCACTTAATTCACCTGCACTTGAAATTCCTCTGCTTAATAGAGCAACCCAAATTTTTGCTTCATAACTGTTTAATCCAAATTCTCTTAACTTATTTAATAATCTATCTCCCATTATCATTTTAGTAAATCCCCCATAAATTTCATTAATTATTCTTAAATAAACCTTATTATTTTAAGCATAATAGAATCATCTCTTTTTAATTAAATTACTCTTAAGAATATCTTGCCCCTATATAAATGTTTTGGTAGTTTTTACTTAAAAGTAGTCAATTAAGAGGGAAATTTATATAAAATATATAATCAAAAGAAAGAAAATAGACCCACAAAATCTAATAAAACCAATATATATTTAAATGAATTAGTATATTAGTTTACTTATTTGGTATTTACCAATATATAACATTTAATTAGAACATTTGATTAAAATTAAAAAATCATATTAAGAAAAGATTAAAAAACAAAAGAGGTGATATTATTTTATTCAAAGAAAGCAAGAAATACTTGTTCTTCTTCCTAGTATTAGCTCTAATTGTATTATCATATCTGATTATTAAGGACTTCGCCATAACAATCCTTAATTCAATTGTTGTTGTAATTATTTTCTGTCCAATCTATAATTGGTTAGAAAAAAAAACTAAGAAAAAATATCTTGCCTCATTAATTACTACTCTTTTAATTATTATAATTGTTACTGTGCCATTAATCCTTATGATCAATGGTATTGTACAAGAATCACAGGATGTATATTCATTTTTTAGAGAAAAATTTGAAAATACAGATTTTAGTGAACAAGAATGTAAAACATACATATGTAAAATAAATAAACAAACAAGAGTAATTATTAATGAGTATAATCTAAAACAAAGATTAATTGATTCATTAGGAGATATTGGAAAGGCAATTTATACAAGCTCATTTTCATTCTTAATTTACATTCCAACAAAAATAGTGCATTTTTTTATTATGATCTTTTTAATATTTTTTATTTTTGTTGATAAAAGTAAATTATTCTTATATGTAAAACGAATAATTCCTTTAAATAAATCACAACAAAAAAAAGTAGTAAAACAAATCAGAGAAACAGTTTATGGGGTAGTATATGGACAAATAATAATTGCCATTTTACAAGGTATAATTACTGGAATTGGTTTGTGGTTATTTGGAATACCAAATCCAATATTGTTAGGGATTTTAACAGCTATTCTTGCACTATTACCAATTGTTGGAGCATCATTTATATGGATACCTGCAAGCCTTTATCTTATTATTAATGGAATAATTGTTTCAAACAATGTGTTATTGATAAAAGGTATTGGTTTGATTATTTACAGTATTATAATAAATAACACTATAGAATTTTTCTTAAAACCAAAAGTAATTGGTGATAAATCAGGTTTACATCCTGTTGTTATTTTATTAGGTATCTTAGGAGGACTAAGCTTTTTTGGAATAAGTGGCTTAATACTTGGTCCAGTAGTATTATCAATTTTAATAAAAATCATAGAAATCTATGAAACAGGTAAAATATAATAAAAATTTGTCATTCCGGCTGATCTCCGCCCTGGACGGATTATTTCCAGCCCCCATATTTGACAAATTTTTAAACTTGAAAATCTCACCCTAAAAGGTGGGGTATTATACACACATAAAAATCTCTTATGAGATTTTCAAATAAAATGGAATATAAAATAAAAAGATTAGACATGTATACGGGATATCCATTAATTGCAGTACTAAATAAAAAAGATGCAGATTTAATGGACCTTTATTCTCTTGATAGAGTTAGGATAAAAAAAGGAAGAAAACAAATTAATGCAACACTAGATACAACCAACTCTGATAAATTTGTAAAACAAGGAGAAGTTGGAATGTTTTCTGAAGGATTTCAAGAATTAGGAGTTAAAAAAGGATCTAAAGTTCATATTTATTTAGAAAAAAAACCAAAATCAGTAGAGTTAATTAAAAAAAAACTTAAAGGAGCAAGGCTAAATTATGATGAAATCCATACAATAATCAATGACATAAGCAGAGGATTATTAAATGAAATTGAAATAACTTATTTTGTTGCAGGTAGCTATATAAATAAATTGAGTTTTAATGAAACTGTTGCCTTAACAAAAGCCATGATTAATACTGGAGAAGTTATTAAGTTTAATAAAAAAATAGTTGTTGATAAACATTGTATTGGGGGTGTTGCAGGTAACAGAACAACACCAATTGTTGTTGCAATATTAGCAGCAGCTGGTTTAACAATTCCAAAAACAAGTTCTAGATCAATTACAAGCGCAGCTGGAACAGCTGATACTGTTGAAGTATTCTGTAAAGTTGACTTTCCAATTAAAAAACTAAAACAAATAGTAAATAAAACAAATGGATGTTTAGCATGGGGAGGTGCACTTAATCTCGCCCCAAGTGATGACCGAATTATAAGAGTTGAACACCCATTAAGTATGGATCCTACCGGACAATTAATTGCAAGTATTTTATCTAAAAAAAGAAGTGTTTCTGCAACACACGTATTAATAGATATCCCTGTAGGGAGAGGAGCAAAAATAGAAAAGATGAAAGATGCAATTCGTCTTAAGAAAAAGTTCATTGAAGTATCAAGAAAGATTGGATTAAAAATTAAAGTTTTCATAACACAAGGTTCTCAACCAATTGGGAATGGAATTGGTCCAATGTTAGAAGCAAGAGAGATTTTATATATTTTGAAAAATAGTTCATATGATAATTATCACCTTATGTTAAAAAGAAAATGCTTGCATATTGCAGGAGACATATTAGAATTAACTAAAAAAGTAAAAAAATGTGAAGGTTATCATTATGCAAAAGGTATTCTTGAATCTGGAGCAGCTTATGAAAAGTTCAAAGAAATTATTAAAGAACAAAATGGAAAACTACCAAACCCGGATAAAATGAAATTAGCAAGGTACAATGTAAGTTTTAAGGCAAACAAATCTGGAAGAATTGCACATATTGATAATAATATGATGAATAAAATAGCTAGAATTGCAGGAGCACCAAATGATAAGGAAGCAGGTGTTTATTTATATAAACATAAAAAAGATATTGTAAAAAAAGGAGATAAAATATTCACTTTATATTCTGATAATAAAAAAAGATTAGAATATGCAAAAAAAGAATTTAGTTGGGAAGAAGGTATTGAAATTAAAAAAAATCATCATAATCATAAAGCTAAAATGAAAATAAAAAAGAAGAAATAAATGAATAAATAAAATGAAAACTGAAAAAAAATGTAAAAAATGTGGAACAGAATTATTAAATGTTGGAGCAATCCATGTTTGTCCTAAATGTTATGATATTGAAATAGATAATAAAAAATGGAAAGGACATAACAGCAAATGTCCTAAATGTAAATCAGATGTAAAATTATTCCAAACACACCATAAAGGTAAAGTTTATCATTGTGAAAACTGCAATACTATTGGCCATGTCCTAAATCCAGAAGAATTTCATAAAAAAGTGTATAAAATTCCAAAAAAATCATTATTAGGGAAAAAGTTAACATGGTTATTTGATGTTCCATGCACTAACTGGTTTAAGAAAGATGAAGTTGAAAAAGATGTATGTAAAAAATGTGAGATGAAAAAAGTATGTGATGAACACAGTGAAGCATTATATGAATTTACTAAAAGAAAAGATGTTGAAATATACTTTGCAGGGCATTTCATAGAGATAGTGCATAAGTGAAATTATTTAATTTAATTCTTAAATACAAAAGATCTATTCAAGTAATAGCCAAGTAAACCAGATGGAATACTTGAACCAATTATAACTAATAAATAATATTTTGGAATAAGTAATTGAAAAATATAATTCATACCAAACCACATAGTGTATATTGTAAATAAAACTAGAATAAAAATAAAGAATTTAGTATTCTCAAGATTTTTAGCTTGGAAAGTTAAGTGTTTATGTACAAAAAATGAAGCACCCCAACCTAATAATAAAGAGATTAAGAAAGAATAAACATGCCATAATCCAGTGATTTCTGTAATAAGACCAGTTAATATAATCTGTATCCAATATATAATAGAGCCAAACATTACATATCTTATAAATTTCTTCATATTTATGTTTTAGAATGAAGTTATTTTTAAATGTTAAGGAAAATATGTAACATAACCTTATAATAAAAATAAAAATATATAAACAGAAGATTAATTTCATTAAACTTAGGCATTTACTTTCATTCATGCCAACGTGGCACAATCTGGTACTGCGCCGGCCTTGAGTATTAAAGGTCAAGCAAGCCGGTTTCCTCCGGGATATCCCAGTTCAAATCTGGGCGTTGGCGTTCATTCTTATTTATTTTAGCGATTTATCCAACATAGATTTGAACTGGTCCCAGTTCATCCTCAAAGATTCAAGGAATTTTTGGGAACTTGGAAAGCTTTGCTTACCAAGTAATCTGGGCGTTGGCGTTCATTCTTCTTATTCCAAGAATGTTTATAAGAATCCATTACATTTAAAAGAAGACCATTTCAACTCTCAAATAATAATAAAAGATTGATTCATGGCTAAAAAGGCAAAATAAGGCCCTTTAGACCATAAAAAAGCATAGAATTAACGTTTATGATAGCATAAAAAACAAAAGCTTTATAAAGTTAACGGCACTTCTGGTTTATAAAGTTAATTAAAATCCAATATATACAATAAAGTTTTATAATTATTATGGGGGAAAATAAAATGGCACACTATGTTAAAAAATGCCCTGAATGTGGCGGTATTAATTTATTCTGGAATAAAGAAAAAGGAGAAGTCATCTGTAAAGACTGCGGTTTAGTTGTAGAAGAAAAAATGGTTGACTTTGGCCAAGAATGGAGAGAGTTTGATAGCAACCAGTCTGAAACAAAAAGAAGAACTGGAGCTCCTATGACTTATACACAATATGATCGTGGCTTAGGTACAGAAATAGGTAGAAAAGCTGATATTTATGCATTAGGCAATAAAGATAGAAACAAATTCTTTAGATTAAGAAAATGGCAATATAGAATTTCAACAGCTATTGAAAGAAATCTAAAATTAGCTCTTGCAGAGCTTAAAAGAGTATCAAGTTTCTTAAAACTTCCAGAATCAGTTGAAGAAGAAGCAGCAAGAATTTACACTTTAGCAGTTCAAAGAGGCTTAGTTAGAGGAAGAAGCATGGAAAGTGTTGTAGCAGGTGCATTATATGCAGCATGCAGAAGACACGATGTTCCAAGAACTCTAGATGAGCTAAGTGAAGCTTCTGGAATTGAGAAAAAAGAAATTGGAAGAACTTATAGATTCGTAACAAGAGAATTAGGAATTACAATTTTACCTAGTAATCCAGCAGATTACATTGCAAGATTTGCAAGTGCACTTAAATTAAGCGCAGAAACACAAAGTCGAGCAATTGAGATCCTTGAAAGAGCTCAGAAATCAGAATTAACATCTGGAAGAGGACCAACTGGAATTGCAGCTGCTGCTTTATATGTTTCAGCTTTAATACACGGCGAGAAAAGAACTCAAAGAGAAGTTGCAGATGTTGCTGGAGTAACAGAAGTTACAATCAGAAACAGATATAAAGAACTCTTAGATGAACTTGGTCTAGAAAAGGAAATCAAAAAGACTAAGAAAAAGAAGAAGAGAATCTGAATAATACTTTTTTTAATTCTTTTATTTTATATTTCTTTAATTTATTATCTTTCAGAATTATTATACCTTCTTTTTTTAAAAGTTGAATTTTTCTTTTAATGCCACCTTTTACTGAGTAATTGCCTATCGTTCCATTACTCTTTATTACACGATGACATGGAGTATTAGGTGCGTCAGGATTCTTTCCCATTGCTGTTCCAACAGCTCTGTAAGCTTTTGTGGGAATGGCTTTAGCTAACTCCTTATAGGTTATTACTTTGCCTTTTGGCACCTGTTTTAGAAGTTTGTAGCATTTAGTTTGAAATTTAGTTAGCATAAAACTATTAAAGAATTACATAAATAAAAAGTTTCTCACTAACAACCTAAAAACATATTTGTAAGAGTGTCTTTTTTTTGCCACATATAGTAAAATAAGAACCATTGACATCTTATAAGATTATCACGTTCAATAAAATATTCTTCTTGAATAGGATCTACATAATCTTCTGTTATACCACTTAAAGAAGTACATATAAATTCTTCTTCAGCTGAATTATTACAATCAGCACTTGATGTTTTATCATCCACTGTATTATCAGTTGATTCATTATTAGATTCTAAAGCTTCTGTTTCAAGATTTGTTTCTGATTCAGCTTTAGTAGAAGTATTTGATTCGGTTTCAAGGCTATTTTGAGCTTCTTTTTCGTTTTCTGGCTCATTTTGAGCGCTTTTCACTTCTTCTTCCAAGCCCTGTGCTTGTTTGTTTTCTTCTGACATTTTTTTGTTTTTTCACCTTTTAATAAGCATGATTTAGACTTAAATACATACTCACTATATAATATTCCATGGTAGAACTAGTATATAAATCTTTTGATTTTTAACCACTGAGAAGTAAGAAAACCCTAAATGCGTAAAAACTATATAATCCAACAAAAATAAAGATTATATGCAAAGTTATATTGTTACACACATTGGAAATTATAAATTAGGAAATGTATTAAGTGTAGTTAGAAAAGAAGGAAATCCCATAGCTATTGCTAAAATTAAAAGTTATACTACCACCAGATATGACAATATTAACATGATCTGGAGAACTGGAGAAATAATATACCATAGTAGAATCAAAAAGAAACAAATGAAACAACTTATGGAAGAAGAAAAGAGATGGATTAATTATGGTGGCCCTGAACTTGCATATGACAATAATAAAGCAGGTCATCCTATTGAACACCAACAAATTATAAACAAAGTCCTAGAAGCACTTAAAGGGAATTAAGAAGAGCATTTAAATATCAAATGATATACTGAATATACTATGAAACCAAGTAAAAAAGCACTTAGAGAACCATATTTACCAAGAGAAGATTCATTATTGCTAGTTAAACATATGAAAAAATATGCTTCTGGTAAAAAAGATGTGCTTGAAATGGGAACTGGTTCAGGGATAGTAGCAATAGAAGCAAGTAAATATGCAAAAAATGTATTAGCAGTTGATATTAATCCAAAAGCAATCACATTAGCAAAAAAAAATGCAAGCGGTATTAAAAATATTACAATCAAAAAATCAGATTTATTTTCTAATATTAATTCAAATAATAAATTTGATCTAATAGCATTTAACCCACCTTATTTGCCATACCACAAAGATGATCCTGACGTTGCCCTTGATGGAGGAAAGCATGGTTATGAGTTATTGGGAAAATTTCTTAATCAAATTAATCCATATTTAAAAAAAGAAGGAAAAATATTAGTTGTTTTTAGTACTTTTACAAGGCCTGAGAAAGTTAAAGAGTTTATTTTGAATAATTGTTTTGAATATAAACAATTAGATATAGACCATGTTGCATTTGAAGATCTCTTTTTATGGGAAATTAGGAAATCTAAATTATTAAAAAGTTTAGAAGCAAAAGAAATGAGTAATATCAAATATTTTTGTAAAGGAAAACGAGGATGGTTGTATAAAGGTAAATTAAATAAGAAAAATATAATAGTAAAAACAAAAAATCCAGAATCAAAAGCAATTGGAAGAATTGAAAATGAGATTGCAACTTTAAAAAAACTAGAAAAATATAATATTGCCCCAAAAATTTTATTTTCTAATAAAGATTTATTTTCTTATGAGTTTATCCCTGGAAAGTTTATTTTTGAATTTGTCGAAGACAAAAAAACAAAAAAGAGAGAAATAATAATAGTATTAAAGAAAGTATTAGAACAAATGTATTTATTAGACAAATTATGGATGAATAAAGAAGAAATGCATCATCCTGTTAAACACATTATTATTAATAAAAGAAAAATTAAAGGAAAAGAAACAATAGAAGTTAAATTAGTTGATTTTGAAAGAGCTAAGATAACAAGAAAGCCTAAAAATGTAACTCAATTTTGTCAATTTTTAGTTCATATGAAATTTAATGATAAATTAAGAAATAAAAAAATTAAAATTGAACAGGAAGATATAATTAAACTAACTCAAAAATATAAAAGAGATATGAGTGAAAAGAATTTCAATGATATTCTTAATAAAGTTAAATGAAAATAAATCCAACAATATGATCAAATGGAAAAATAATAACATGGCTGGATGAGCCGAAGGCGAATAGGATATTTTACGAACTTCAAAGTTTACTTTGAAGGCTTGCAAATCTTTGATTTGAAAGAGTAAAATGTCCGTCCATGCCTATGTTGTTATTATTTTTTCATTAGAATTCAAATTAAAAAAATAAAATCCAGTAGAAACACGTCCTCCGGACCTAATTAAAAAAAATTAAAAGAAATTATAATTTTATCTTCTCTTTAAACTTATCTGCTTCACCATCTTCATACTTTTGATGTGACCAGCTGAAATTATGGCCGTCTCCTTCAAATCGTGGAATGATATGAAAATGAGCATGTGGTACAACTTGTCCAGAAACCTTATAATTATTCATTACAATGTTAAAACCATCTGCTTCTAAATTCTTATGAACAACATTAGCAACTTTTTTAACAATAACTGAGAAATTTTTAAGTAAATCTTCTGGAATATCTGTATAAACTTCATGATGTTCTTTAGGAATAACTAAAGTATGGCCTTTGTTTGCAGGAGCAATATCCAAAAAAGCTAAAAAATTATCATCTTCATAAATAATAGTAGAAGGGATTTCTTTTTTTACAATCTTACAGAATATACAACCATCCATATGTTTCACCTGAAATAATTGAAATAAATAAATAAATAAATAAATAAATAAATAAATAAATAAATAAATAAATAAATAAATAAATAAA